>CAYUCU010000129.1:0-11955 GCA_964443345.1 uncultured Chitinophaga sp. | reverse complement strand
CGCGCAGCTGCCACACCGACCACTGCCCCACGGGTGTGGCCACACAAGACCCGGAACTGAGAAGCCGGTTCAAAGGTGACCCTGACCATGTAGTGAACTTCTTTAAAATGATCACCCAGGAGTTGAGAGAGATCATGGCAGAGTTAGGTTTCAGAACGGTGAATGAAATGATCGGGCAGGTGGATAACCTGGAAGTAAGAGAGAACATTCAGCATTGGAAATATAAAGACCTCGACTTGTCTGCTGTACTGTACCGGGAACCTAATTCTATGTATACCACCTTGTATTGCAGTGAAGAACAGGATCATGGTATCAGTGATTGCCTGGATTGGAAATTACTGGAAGCAGCAAAACCTGCTATTGAGCATCAGCAAAAAGTGGAAGCTTCTTTTCCGCTTAGAAATACAGACCGTACCGTAGGCACTATTTTGTCGAATGAGATAACGAAACAATATAAAGCGGCTGGGTTACCAGATAATACGATCCACTTTAACTTCAAAGGAACAGCGGGGCAAAGTTTTGGCGCATTCAATACACATGGCATTACCCTGGAACTGGAAGGCGATGCCAATGATTATTTTGGCAAAGGATTAAGCGGCGCTAAGCTGATCATCTATCCGCCGAAGACCGCTACTTATACTCCGGAAGACAACAGCATCATTGGTAATGTGGCACTTTATGGCGCTACTTCCGGTGAGGCGTATATAAGAGGCAAAGCAGGTGAACGGTTTGGCGTAAGAAACTCCGGCGCTAATGTGGTGGTGGAGTCTGTCGGCGATCATGGTTGCGAATACATGACGGGTGGTCGTGTGGTGATACTGGGTGACACAGGAAGAAACTTTGCTGCTGGTATGAGTGGCGGTATTGCCTATGTGTATGATGTGAAAGGAAGGTTTGCTGACAACTGCAATAAAGAAATGGTGGACCTGGACCCCTGCGACCTGAATGATAAGAATGAATTGTTCACTATGATACAAAAGCATTTTGAATATACGGGTAGTACGGTGGCGAAGTTTATCCTGGAAGATCTGGATAACCAGTTGCGGCATTTTGTAAAAGTGTTTCCAAAGGAGTATAAGAAAGTCAGAAAGACGGAAAGTCGGGAAGGTGGAAAGACCGGAAGCCGGGAAGTCGGGAAGACGGAAAGACAGTGAACCAAAAACGACGAATGTATTCCGAACCCCGATAGGGGTTCAATATGATTAACCCCGGATGAAATCCGGGGAACTGCCGAGCAGTGAACCGAACCCTGTCTGCCGACGGGCAGGGATGAAGTGTCCGCCTACGCTAAAGCTTCGGTGGATAAATGCGACGCAACAGACGATGATAGTAGTACAGGCGATGACAAATAAAGTCAGAAAGACAGTAAAGTCGGAGAGTCAGAAAGATTATTTACTACAGATCGAATTGTCTTTCGGACTTTCTGTCTGTCCGACTTCCGGACTACATACTAATAGCAGCTATAAATTATGGGAAAAATAACAGGCTTTAAAGAATTTACCAGGGAACTACCCGGAAAACAACCGGTGGAGCAACGCTTAACGCACTACAATGAATTTGTAGAAAGATACAGCGACGAGAAATTAAATCAGCAGGCGGCCCGTTGTATGGATTGCGGCGTTCCGTTTTGTCATAATGGATGCCCGCTGGGCAATGTGATACCAGAATTTAATGATGCAGTGTATAAGCAGAACTGGAAAGAAGCATATGAGATACTTTCTTCTACCAACAACTTTCCTGAATTTACCGGCCGTATTTGTCCGGCGCCATGTGAAACAGCTTGTGTACTGGGTATTAATCAACCGGCCATTACTATTGAAGAGATAGAAAAACATATTATTGAAATAGCGTTTGAAAAAGGATTTGTAAAACCCCGGAAGCCAAATCTGCGTTCGGGAAAGAAAGTGGCGGTTATCGGTTCCGGTCCTGCAGGGCTGGCCGCAGCAGCGCAATTGAATGTTGCAGGTCATTCAGTAACTGTGTTTGAAAGAGACGATGCGCCGGGCGGTTTACTGCGATATGGTATCCCTGATTTTAAATTGGAAAAATGGGTAGTAGATAGAAGAATACAACTGATGGAAGAAGAAGGCGTTGTTTTTAAATGTCATGCCAATGTGGGAGTGAATGTCAGCATCAATGACCTGCTGAGAGAGTTCAATGCGATCGTATTGGCAGGAGGAAGCACCGTGCCAAGAGATCTTGCTATTCCGGGAAGGGAATTGAACGGAGTGTATTTTGCGATGGATTTTCTAAAACAAAATAACAAACGGGTTGCCGGGAAAGATTTTTTAGCAAATGGCAATATAGAAAGCAACATATTAAACGAAGAACTCAAAGCTACCGGCAAGAATGTAGTAGTGATCGGCGGTGGTGATACAGGCAGCGATTGTGTAGGTACATCTAATCGTCATGGGGCAATAAGCGTAACGCAGTTTGAACTATTGCCCAAGCCACCGGAAGAAAGAAATGATTTTATGCCCTGGCCATCTTATCCAATGTTGCTGAAGACAACTACTTCGCATGAAGAAGGCGCTGACCGTCATTGGGCGGTTGCCACCAAAGAATTTATTGGTGATGGCAACGGGAATCTGAAAGCCTTAAAAATTGTGGACCTGGAATGGAAGATCGTGGATGGCCGCCCTGCGCAGTTTGTGGAAGTGTCTGACAGTGAAAGAGAAATTCCCTGTGAGCTGGCCCTGCTGGCCATGGGTTTTGTGCATCCGCAACATGGTGGCCTTATATTCGACCTGGGCATCGAACTCGATGAAAGAGGTAATGTAAAAGCTACTGAAAAAGATTACCGCACTAACATCTCCAAAATATTCACCGCAGGTGATATGCGCCGCGGCCAAAGCCTGGTCGTTTGGGCCATCAGCGAAGGCCGGGAAGCAGCCCGTAAAGTAGACGAATTCCTCAACAATAATGCCCCCAGTCTGCTGGAATCAAGGGATGCCGCCCATCAGTTTCAGCTAAGTCAAGCTACTCAGGCTTGATTTCCATCAACAGAATTTGAAATTTGGTCGAAATAATTCAATTATTTTAACCAAGTTATGCACTTTTTCTTGTTTTTATTGACAAATTATTAAAAACTAACGAATGTTATGGGCTCATTTTTTTAGATTTGAACAAAATAATTCAGATATTTATTTTTATTATTTATTCATTAAAAACCTAGCTCATGAGTAAAAGAAAAGCAAAACAGATCTTGCCATTCGTCCTGTTGGTTGCGGTTGCTATTATTGCCATGTTTGTAAAACCCGCCGCTGATTTTGTTCCCGGAGCGGCTGACCCTCAATACAGTTCTTCTGATATTGCCTGGGTTTTAGTATCTACCGCATTGGTGTTTTTAATGACGCCGGGCCTTGCCTTCTTCTACGGAGGTATGGTGAACCGCAAAAATGTGATCTCCACCATGATCAAAAGCGTAGTTGCAGCTGGTATCGTGGGGGTGCTTTGGGTGGTTTGCGGATTTAGTCTTGCTTTCGGAGAGTCGATAAATGGTTTTATTGGCAACCCCACTACCTACGCCTTATATGACGGCGTAAAGTCAGGTGCTGCCTGGCCCCTGGCCAACACCATCCCTTTATCGCTGTTCTCCCTTTTCCAATTGATGTTCGCCATCATCACACCGGGATTGGTGGTAGGAGCAGTAGCGGAACGTATCCGTTTCACTTCTTACGTTTTGTTCATCCTGATGTTCTCACTGCTGGTGTATGCACCGGTGGCACACTGGAGCTGGCATCCCGAAGGTTTCCTCGCTAAAATGGGTGCCTGGGATTTTGCCGGCGGTACCGTTGTACACATCACAGCCGGTTGCGCTGCCCTGGCAGGTGCTATGGTATTGAAACGAAGAAAATCACATTTGGAGAAAAAAGAAATCCCACCGGCCAATGTGCCGTATGTATTGATCGGCACCGGTCTGCTCTGGTTTGGCTGGTTCGGCTTCAATGCAGGTTCAGCTGTTGGTGCTACTCCATTAGCAGTAAACGCTTTTGGTACTACTACCACCGCAGCATCATCCGCAGGTCTGGCCTGGATGTTCTTTGATGTGATCAAAGGAAAAAAACCTTCCGTACTCGGTTTCTGTATCGGTGCCGTAGTTGGTTTGGTGGCCATCACTCCTGCAGCCGGTTATGTTGGTGTTCCTCAAAGTATCATTATCGGCCTGGTAGGTGCATTAGCATCCAATATTGCAGTAAGCATCAAACAAAGATCTAAACTGGATGATACACTCGATGTATTTCCCTGCCATGGTATTGGTGGTATGGTAGGTATGCTGATGACCGGTGTATTTGCCAGCACAGCGGTACATGGTATTAAAGACGGGCCGCAGGGCTGGTTCTATGGCAATCCCGAATTCTTCTTTACACAGCTGAAAGCAATGGCGATCGTTGCTGTTTACAGCTTCTCTGTTTCATATGGCATATTCAAGTTTATCAACTTTGTTATTCCAATGAGAGTCAGCGAAAGCGAAGAAGAAGAAGGACTGGATGCTTCACAGCACGATGAAAAATATTTGCAGGGGCATTTACTGGTACACAACAATGGTGCTATCATAGAAAAACCTGTTGAACAATAAAAACAAATAATAGCAGAGGAAAGAATACAATGATGGGCCAGACAGCATTGCTACTATCGGCCCGGTTGCGTCGCACTCATCATCGTTCTGTTCGCTACTAAGCATTTTGTAAAAACCCTTTCTTCTTTGCACTAAATAAAATCGAAAAAGGCACTGCATAAGTGGGATAAACTTCTCGCAAAAGCTTATTCCTGCTGTGCCCTTTTCTTAACATCTAAAATGTATTACAATGTTACAAAAATATTTTGTGGCAGCCATAGCTATGCTGTCCACTACTTTCGCAATAGCTCAAACCGCTTCCTTACCCGCTTCTCCTGCAGACTCTGCCGCTAAAGCCGGTGAAGAACCGAAGAAAGAACCGTTTCTTACCGTAACTGGTTCTATGGATGCTTATTACAAATTTGATTTTGCTGAATCTAAGGTCAATAGCCTGACCAGTTTTACACAAACCCATAACTCCTTCTCACTGGGAATGGCCAGTGTAAAATTTGAACATAAAGGCGACAAAGTAAGCGCCGTGGCCGACCTCGGTTTTGGCCCAAGGGCAAAGGATTTTTCTTATACCGATGACGGGATCACCCAGGCCATAAAACAATTGTACATAAGCTATGCTCCATCCGACTGGTTCAAGTTTACATTAGGCACCTGGGCTACCCATGTAGGTTATGAGCTGGTTGATCCGCAACTGAACCGGAACTACAGCATGAGCTATATGTTCACCAACGGGCCATTCTCCCACACCGGTCTGAAAGCAGAAGTAGCAAAAGGAAAACACAGCGCCATGTTAGGCGTATCCAATGCTACTGATTTTAGAATACCAATGGACGGACAGATCAACAAAAAATTCCTGCTGGCGCAATACACCTTTGCACCAACAGATAAAATAAAGATCTACCTGAACTATGTGGGCGGACAAAACCCGGACACCTCAAAGACCAACCAGTTTGATGCCGTGGTGACAGCCAAGTTCAGCGATAAATTTAATATTGGATACAATGGAACAGTTAATTCCACCCAGTTGTGGGATGGTTCCAAGAATATTGAAAGCAAAGCCTGGTGGGGTTCAGCATTGTACCTGAATTTTGATCCTAAATCATGGTTTGGCCTTACGCTTCGTGGAGAATTATTTGGTGATAAGAACCAGTTCAAAGCATTTAGCGGTGCTTCTGAGGGCGGTACTATTTTCTCTACCACCCTTTCTGCCAACTTCAAGAAAGGCGGCTTTATCTTCATTCCTGAATTCCGCCTGGATAATGCCAATAAAGAAATACTGTTTACTGATAAGGATGGAGTGTTTACAAAATCAGCCGCCAGTTTCCTGATAGCAGCTGTCTATTCATTCTGATACAATATGGGTTAGAAATCGTTATATGGCAAGCCAGTCTGCCGGTAATATTAAAAAGAATTATAGCCTGGCAGGCAATCGTTAACCGCCTCCCGTTTCCACGGGAGGCCTTTTTTTGAACAGAAGAACAGATGAACAAGGAATTTCGAATGATGAAGTAAAACCCGATAATCGGAGTCTCCCTACTTCTTCATTCCTTGTTCCTTGTTCATCTGTTCGTCTGTTCCTGTATTCACAGGGGCTCTTGCTGGCTTAAACAATGAAAACTTCCCAATCCCCAGATGATATCGGTGGAATCAATGCCCACCACTTCCCTGTCCGGAAAACAAGACTGAACTATTTGCAAAGCTTTGTCATCTCGGTCAGAGCGGAATGTAGGAACGATCACCGATTTATTAGCAATATAGAAATTAGCATAAGAGCAAGGCAGCCGCTGGTCTTCATACACCAATTCTTCCGGCATGGGTAGCTCTATAATATTGAGTTGCTTGCCATTCAGCAGGCGCATTTCTTTCAGCTGTTTCAGGTTATGTTGCAGCAATGAATAATTCTCATCATTATTGTTCTCTTCAATAACAGTGATAACGGTGTCCTCATTTACAAACCGGACGGTGTCATCAATATGTCCGTCTGTATCATCACCCACTATTCCTTCATCTACCCACAACACCTGATCCATACCATAGTAATTGCACAAGTATTCCTCTATTTGCTGCTGGTTAAGATGCGGGTTACGGTTCTTATTTAACAAACAGGCGGTGGAGGTCATCACTGTTCCCTTTCCATTAAATTCAACAGAGCCTCCTTCCATTACTATACCCGGATGATAAACGGGAATATCGAAATGCTTACCAATCAATGTTGGCACCACATCATCCAGGTCAAAAGGCGGATACTTATTGCCCCAGGCATTGTAGCCCCAGTCAACAATTACTTTTTGCTGCTTTGCTGTCGGGTTTATTAAAAAGGCCGGGCCATGGTCCCTGCACCAGGCATCGTTTGTTGGGTGATAAAAGAATTCCACTTTTGTCAAGTCAACTCCTTCCGATTGCAAATGGCCGGTCGCAAATGCTTTCATCTCATCATCCGCTACATTGATACGGACGAGTTCGCCTTTTGTCAGCTCCTTAATGAACTTAGTATAAGATGGATAGATCGTATGGATCTTTCCCGGCCAGGAAGCTTCTTTATGTGGCCAGCTGAGCCAGGTAGCGATGTGAGGAGCGAATTCGGCGGGGAAGTAATAGCCTGCGGCTTTAGGGAAGTCCGGAAGACCGAAAGACGGGAAGTCGGAAAGTTTTTGCGTATTCAATACTGCTGGTTTTATTTTAATGAATTGCGTAAAGCATTTATCATGACAAGTATTTCTTCACACATCCTATATATTCTTTCAAAGTCTGATTCACTGATATATGTTCTTCTTTGGGCTAAATATATACAACCGACCACCTCTACACCTGATCGTAAGGCAATTCCAAGAAACCTCTTAAACTCTGGTGTTGACTGACCGGTCGAACCTTCTGCAATATTTAGAGATACAGAGTCTGCCGCCCTTTTCATTTGCGAGGTAAGGATATACAATTCATCCCTGGGAAAGCCTTTCGTTACCTGGTTCACTGCATCAGACAGGTCAACAGCCTTTTGCCAAACGATCAGCTTTTCAAATTTAAATGCCATAATAATCACTTTTAAATAGTTGATAAATACAAACCTTAAAAGTGTATATGGCAAATGGTATAAAGAATTGTTCAACTTGCAGCGCCGATCTTTCCGTCTTTCCGTCTTCCCGTCTTCTCTCTACTCTTCGTCTATGAATCGTCTAGTGATCGGCTGATAAGAATCAATTCTCCTGTCTCTCATAAAAGGCCAATGTGTTCTGTATTGGTCTGTTTTCGCCAGATCAATTTCCAGCACTTTTATTTCTTCGTCATCATGCGATGCTTTGTACAGTACCGTTCCAAATGGATTAGAAACAAAAGATCCGCCCCAAAATTTCATGGCTCCATTCTGCTCAAGTCCTACCCGGTTCACACTTACTACATGTACGCCGTTTGCTACTGCATGACTGCGCTGAATGGTTTGCCACGCACCGTATTGCTCTGTGTTAGTTGCCTCGTCCTGTGCGGTGGCCCAGCCGATGGCTGTTGGATAAAATAATATCTCTGCTCCCATTAATGCGGTAATTCTTGCCGCTTCCGGGTACCATTGGTCCCAGCAGATCAATACACCCAGCGTGGCAAATTTTGTTTTGAAAACTTTATAGCCAAGATCGCCCGGAGTAAAATAGAATTTCTCGTAGTAAGCAGGATCATCTGGTATGTGCATCTTCCTGTACTTCCCGAGGTAGCTTCCATCGGCATCAATTACAGCTGTAGTATTATGATAAAGCCCCTGTGCCCTTTTTTCAAACAAAGAAGCAATGAGAACGACGCCCAATTCACCAGCCACTTTTTGTAAAGCCTCTGTGGATGGGCCAGGAACCGGTTCTGCCAGTTTGAAGTTCTCATAATCTTCCATATCGCAGAAATACAAAGAAGTGAACAGCTCCTGCAGGCAAACAATTTGGGCGCCATCAGCAGCCGCTTTTTTAACCCCTTCGATTGCTTTGGCAAGGTTCTCGTCTTTGTTACCAGTACAACTCATTTGTACGAGTCCAACTTTTACTTTACTCATCTTTTAGAATTGAATTGCAAAATTAATTGATTGGATTCTTTGTAAGATTAAAATATTCTGAACCACATAGGCCATAGAAAACAGAGAAATACACACATAGCGTTACTATATATCGGTCTATGTTTCTATCTTTCTATGTGGTTCAAAAAGCACTTAGGCTGAATTACGGCCCGCATTAATGATTCCAAACGAACACCTCATCGCCAGCTTCTCATACGTTTCCTTTACCGGGGCCTGTACCAGTTGCTCTTCAAACTCTCTTATTTTGGTTAATGCATACTGCTGGATCGTTACCAGTGGCAATACGATCCGCTCCCGCATTTGTATGGACAGCTGATCTACGGGATACTCTGCCATCAGTGCCGTTTGACCTGTGATCTTACATAAATATTGTTTCGTCAGTTCATACTCATCATAGATCATCTGCCACAGTTCACCAAAGTGCTTATGCTTTGAAAGAAATGCCGTTAATGGGAAAAATGATTTCATCATTGCCATTTCACAATTGTCCAGCAGTGTTTTAAAGAAAAGAGACTGGTGATATAGCTTTTGCAGCTGTAATAGTTTTCCCTGCTTTTCCATTTGCTGCAATGCGGAACCCACGCCATAATATCCCGTTACATTCTGTTTTAACTGGCTCCAGGAGCCGGCAAAGGGGATGGCCCGCAGATCTTTTAATGATAAGCCTGATGCCGCACCTCTTTTTGCAGGCCGGCTCCCAATATTCGTTTCACTGTAAAATCGTAACGGACTTACCTGCAATAAATAATCCGCCAGATAGGGATGATCCTTTAATTTTTTATAAGAAATAAGGCTGATCGCAGCCAGCTCACCCAATAGCTCTTCTTCTTTCTCACTTAGCGTAATATCCCGGTTAGTAAACAGGTCGTTGGAAATACCGGCATTCAGCAATTGCTCGATATTGAATTGAGCCGCATCCATTGTTCCAAAGTTGGAACTCACCGTTTGGCCCTGTATCGTCAGCTGGATTTCTTTATTGGAAATATTATGCCCCATAGACGCATAGAATTTATGTGTCTTACCTCCACCCCGTGAAGGCGGGCCACCACGGCCATCAAAAAAAATAACATCCATGTCATATGCCCGGGATACTGTTGTCAGTGCTTCCTTTGCTTTGTAAATACTCCAGTTAGCCATCAGGTAGCCGCCATCTTTCGTACCATCTGAAAAACCCAGCATGATCGTCTGCCTGTTTCCCCTGCGGGCAAGATGATCTTTATAAACAGGATTGGTATACAGTGTTTTCATTACATCAGCTGCATGCTGCAGATCATCAATCGTTTCAAATAAAGGAATGATATCAATATTCAGTTCTTCCTTCTTCCAGCCACTGAGCAGGAACAAACCATATACTTCGATCGCATTAAGGGCACTGTTGAACTGGCTGATGACATACCGGTTGCAGCCTTCTGTACCATTATACTGCTGAATCGTTTTTACAGCCGCCATGGTTTTGATCGTATCTGCATACAGCGGCTCTTCTGGCAGTTCAATATTCTTTTCACCCGATAAATTTGTCAGGCAAGTGATCTTCTCATCCTCATTAAGTGTCGCATAGCCCGGCAACAGGTCCGGGTATTTTTGAGCAACAGCTTCTATTACTTTTCCATGCACACTGCTTTCCTGCCGTATGTCCAATGACGTAAAATGCAATCCGAATATTCCGATCTTATTGATCAGGTTATTGACCATATGCAGGAACAAACCGTTGTGCTGGTGCACGATCACTTCTTTGATCTGCAAAAGCGTTTGCAATATCTCCTGCTTGCCAAGGTCCGTTTTATACCCGGGAATAAATATGTTGTTATATAATTTAGTTTCCAACTCCTGCAACAGCACATCCACTCCTTCAAACGTAAGTCGTCTGCGCAGCTTTCTTACATCCAGGTAATAGCATTTGATGATGCTGCCCCGCAATGCATCTGCCACCCGAAGCGTGACATCACTGGTAACAAATGGGTTTCCGTCCCTGTCGCCGCCGGGCCAAAAGCCCATGCGTATAACAGGATTATCATTGGTTACCGCATCCGGAAACTGGTTCTTAAGGGTGGAGATGATACGACCGGCCGCTCCATAAAATACATTCTCCAGGTACCAAACCAAACTTATCGCTTCATCATAGGGTGTTGGTTTTTTCTTTTTGAAAAAAGGTGTTTTGCCCAACTGTTGGAGATATGTATTGATAAGGTTGGTATTATTATCGATCAAAGCCTTTGCCAGGTCATTGATAATGCCCAGCACAGTACCGGGATAAAACTGGGTAGGGTGTGCAGTAAGTACCAGCCGGATGCCAAAATCCTTCAGTTTTTCGGCCAGCTCTTCTTCCTTGTTCCCCTGTATCACTTCAGATTCCAGGTGCTTAAGTGTGCCTACCCCGTTCAGGTCGTGTACATTCTTAAAAGCCGCATCTTCTAAAGCATCAAATAGCACTACTTGCCTTTCTATATACTGAACAAAACGGAACAGGAGGTCATTTCGTTCTTCCTCTTTTGTATATGTAGTATGCCTGTTAAAAAAATCTTCAATGATCTCAGCGGGGCTAAGTCGTTTTTTATAGCCTTCCTCACAATTATTGGAAAGCAATGACAACAGGATACCTGTTTTTTCAATACGGTGAAAAGGAAGGGATGTAAAAAGGCTGTTGTACAACTGGAAGCGGATGCCCACTTCACTCCGGAATTGCTGCAAGGCCCTGTTGGATGAGTGATCCATTATATTGGTTTATACAATTGACAAATGATACAGCAAGCAGCTCAGGTGAAAATACTTCATTTTGGGTAAAACTGGAGCTGCTGTTGCCTTAAAAACAAAAACCCCTGTCCCGATAAAACAAGGACAGGGGGCGGTATCACTTAATTGCACTTATTGAACCGGTGGTGTTTCTTCCGGTTTATTATGGTCCGGAGCCGGCTGTGGTTCGTACACGAATTCTTCCTCTTTTTTCTTTCTTCCGGTAATAAACCTCCAGATAGCGCCTCCGGCGATAACAATACCTGCAATAATGAATTTGATGGACTTGGCCAGTATTGCCCAAAGTCCGGCTTTCGCCAGTATTTTACCTGCCACCAGGCCTCCAATGGTCCAGGCAGCCACCTTATCTGTTTTAGAATCAAAATCACTGTATCGGTGCCCCTCATTAAAAGCCACCATTCCCAGCACATCATTGATATGCGCTTTTACACTATCCAATGCTGTCATCCCTGCTACTGCCTGTAAGCGCAGCACTCCCTTCCTTCCCAAAACCCTGATATCGTAGTTCAGTGTATTCTCATCCTGCCCGGGAACAGAGAACTCTTTTGCCCAATGCAGCACCTTCTTTTCCTTATCATAAAAAGGA
>CAYUCU010000128.1:0-12197 GCA_964443345.1 uncultured Chitinophaga sp. | reverse complement strand
GCACCTGCACCGTGCACAATCGCACCTGCACCGTACACGATCGCACCTGCACCGTGCACACTCGCACTTGCACGCTTCCCACTCGCCACTTCCCACTCCCCACTTCCCACCCCCACCTGCACGCCGAACTCTTAACTTTTATCTCTTAACTTTTATCTCTTAACTCCTAACTTTAAGCAACAAATCACCACCACCATGCGTAAGCTCATTTTAATAATCCTGCTTGTTGCCGTACAACAAATGAAGGCCAACGACGGCGTTTTCTATGCCACCGGCAACACCCTTATTCCTTTAAAGGAAACCACCATCCGGCTGAAAAAAGAGATACTGAACCTGGAACGTAAAGGTGACTGGATGCAGGTGGACATCTATTTCGAATTCTTTAATCCCGGTCCGGAAAAAGAACTCACTGTTGGATTCGTCACTCCTCCCGCCGACGGCGATGTGACCGAAGAAGAAGCCAAACATCCGCAGGTAAAAGATTTTATGGTCATGCTTGGTGATCGCCTGCTGCCCTACAAAGTGGCAAAGATGGAAGAGACCGGGTTTAAAATAAACTCCAAACTGGCTAACGGTTATGATTTTGTGTATCACTTCACGGTAAAGTTTGCCACCGGCATCACCATCATTCGTCATAGTTATTTATACAAAGGAGGTGGTTCAGTAGAGGCTGCTCATGAATTTGATTACCGCCTTACTACCGGTACCACCTGGGCCAACAGTGGCATTGATGATTTTGAACTGAATATCAATATGGGTGATGATAGTTATTTTTCTGTTCCTGCCGGATTTGGTCCCGCACCCGCTGCCTGGCAGGTGGCTGGTATTGGCCGCATCGCTAAAAATAGTGCAAGGGTGCCATACATGGCAGAAGGTGGTGGTAAATTAAGAATGGTGTACCTGCGCAGGGGCAAGCTGCAGTTAAGAGCAGCCAATTTTAAACCTGCTGAAGACCTGTCCATTTCTTTCTGGCAACTGCATAATGAGGTGAACCTCTGGTGTGATAAGGGAGTGAAGAATGAGTTTGCCAATTTTATGGAGCTGGTCTGGGGCGATTCGGTTCAGTCCGCTGTCAGCAAACTGACGGATGCGGAACTGCGGCTGTACCGCAACCTTAACTATGCCCGCATGGGATATGATTTTAAAGACGAAGGGCTGAAGAAGGTCTTTTCCAAATACAACTGGTACATTCCTGATCCGGCATTGAAGCTGGACAATGTGCCCGACTACTATGTATCAAAAGAATTGATGCAATTGATCACCGCCGAGGAAAAGAGACGAAAGATCAAAACAGATATTCCCTGATGCGGGAAAACGTTGGTGGTGTATTTGGTTGATGTGTTGTTGATGTATTACTGAACCACAAGTATATTACTTGTTTTTTTGCACACGGATAACACGGGTTGGACGCCTGCCTGTCGGCAGACAGGGATGAACACAGATTAATGCAGCTTCGCCGCATTTAGGATTATTTTCAATCCCATTCATCTTTGTTAGGTCTTTGTTATCCAATTTATGCTGCGAAGCAGCGTAAAAAATCCGTGTTCATCCCTGTCTGCCGACAGGCAGGCGTCCAACCCGTCTCATCCGTGTGCTTGTATTAGTTGTGAGTACACGATTGGGATTGACAGAGACAGATGTATAACACCGGACAGACAAGTTGTGGTTCAAACTAAAAAAATATCACCCCAACCACTTACTTTTTTCTTTTGTGTGAAAACATCCAGCTAAGGAAAGTGGGTTCTGCAAACGCATTGTCCCAGCTGTTATGATTTACGTTTGGATATTCCGTGTAGGTAACATCAGCTTTTATATCTTTCAGCTTATTCACCATCGCTATTGACTCATTTACACTCACCACCGCATCCACAGCGCCATGAAATACCCAGAAGGAGGTTTTCTTCACCCGTTCATCATACCGCATGGCATCACCACCGCCGCAGATGGGTAGTGCAGCAGCAAATAATTTAGGGAACCGGTACACCAGTTCAAAAGTGCCCATGCCACCCATGGACAACCCGGTGATATAGGTCCGTTTCTTGTCCACGGCTTCTGTGCTTTGCAACTGCGACACTAATTGTTGCACCGCATCCAGCGGCCAGGTGATGGCATTGTCGTAATTGAACTCAAACAAGACGGGTGTTTTGTTGCGGTCAACAGATACAGAGCTCCAGAAACTGTTTTCCGGGCATTGCGGAAATACCACGATGGCCGGGTAGCTTTTCCGGTTAGCCTCAGTCAGAAACATTTTCGAACCATGCACCAATTGTTTCTCATTGTCATTCCCTCTTTCGCCGGCACCATGAAGGAATAACACCAGCGGGTATTTTTTGCTTTTATCATAGTTCTCCGGGTACAGTATGCGATAAGGCAATACCTTCCCTTCACTATAGGCGTATTCTTTTTTCTGGTAAAGGCTCATGTCCTGCGCAAAACAGGGATGGGTAAATAACACGAGCAACAATACGGCAAAGCAATTTTTCATATAATTCATTTTTAAAGTGAAGCTGGCTAAAGTTACTAAAAGAAACCCGGCTGCAAACAGCGGGTAGCGGGTCAGTTCGGGATAAATTTGAACCACATAGAAAGATAGTAACATAGAAATACACACATAGTTAATCCTATGTTTAGCCTATGTCCCTATGATTCTATGTGGTTCAAAAATATTTCAAGGCCGCCAATTCCAAAACTGAAACACTCCAACAGTTTCCGGTAGTTATTTCTTTAATTCTGCTATCGCCACTTGTGGTACCAGCACCTTAAAGCATTTTTCCGTCACTATTTCCTTTGCCAAAGAAAAATTACCACTTTGTTTAACGTTTGTGGAAGAGGCGCCGATCTTTACACTATAAGTTCCCGCATCTGCTATCCATGCAGTGGTGGCTGTATTGAAAGATGCCAGGTCCGCTGCGGTGATAGTGAAGCTGATCTTTTGTGATTGTCCGGGCTGAAGCAGGGTTGTTTTTGCAAAACCCTTTAATTCTGCTGCCGGTTTGTCAAGTTTATCAGCCGGGGCAGAGATATATAATTGTACTACTTCTTTTCCCGCAGTTTTACCGGTGTTGGTCACGTTCACCGTCACCGTCATTTCCTTATCAAAGCTGGCACTGCTTAGTATAAGGTTGCTATAGCTGAAATCAGTATAGGATAAACCAAAACCAAACTCATATGCCGGCTTCACACCAAACGTATTGAAATAGCGATAGCCTACATAAATACCTTCTTCATACGTTACTTCACCCGGAACGATCTTCATTCCCATATTTCCGATGGTGGCTTTTTCAGGGAATTCAATTCCCGGAAAGTTTTTGGTGGACGCTTCATCTTCATATTTTACCGGGAAGGTAGTAGCCAGTTTACCTGAAGGATTTACTTTACCACTCAGTATATCTGCCACGGCATTACCTGCTTCCTGTCCGCCCTGCCAGGCCAGCAGGATGGCATCTGCTTCCTCTCTCCACGATGCGATATCTATCACTCCGCCGGCATTGATGATCACAATTACTTTCTTGCCCTTGGCATGATAGGCGGTTGCCACATTATGGATCAATGCTTTTTCAGCATCCGATAAATAGAAGTCATTGTCTTTTTTACGGTCACGAAACTCACCTGCATTTCTTCCGATGGTTATTAATGCTACATCTGTTTCAGCAGCCTTTTTTTCCAGCATGTTTTTGTATGCATCAAACTCAGGTGCGGCAGGCGTAGGGTTCATTATTTCCTGGAAGAACCCCTTTTTTGGGTTTGTCTTGTTATATGCATCGAGATAATTGGTGTATCCTGTTTTTATTTCCTCATCTAATTGATAACCGGCATTGGTTAAGCCCTGCACAAGGGAGATGGTGTAGGCTTCATTCACATCACCGCTGCCTGTGCCGCCAGCAATAAAGCTGTAGGAGGTATTGCCAAAGGCAGCTACAGTCGTTTTTCCTTTTAGCGGCAGCGCATTACTATTGTTTTTTAATAATACCATTCCTTCTGCCGCTGTACTGCGTACCAGTGCGGCATGAGCGGCCAGGTCGGGCTTATTACTGAAAGCATATTTCTTGTAGGCTTGTGAACCCAGTACGTAGTCGATTATCCTCCCTGCATTTTCATCCAGTATTTTCACATCCAGGGTACCGTTGTTCACAGCATCCAGTATCGCTTTTTTCTGTGCTGGTGTACCGGGCATCAGCAGATCGTTGCCTGCTTTCATTTGTGCTACGGCATCTTTGCCGCCAAACCAGTCGGTCATCACCATTCCTTTAAAGCCCCATTCTTTCCGGAGTATGGTTGTCAGCAGGTCATAATCTTCAGAAGTGTAGGTTCCATTAATATAATTATACGAACTCATAACGGTCCATGGCTGCGATTCTTTCACCGTTATCTGGAATCCTTTCAGGTAAATTTCCCGCAGGGCCCTTTCACTTAGTATCGTATTCACAGAAGTGCGGTTCGTTTCCTGGTTATTAGCTGCAAAGTGTTTGATAGAAGTGCCCACGCCGTTTGATTCAATGCCGTTAACTATGGCAGCAGCCATCTTACCAGAGATCAGCGGGTCTTCAGAGTAGTATTCAAAGTTTCTTCCACCTAATGAGTTGCGGTGAATGTTAAGCGCAGGGGCAAGAAGCACATCCACGCCATATTCTTTTACTTCATTTCCCATTGCCACACCTACCTGCTCCACCAGTTTGGTATCCCAGGAGGAAGCGAGCAAAGTAGCTACCGGCCAGGCAGTGGCATAGTAAGTGTTCCTGTCGTCTTTCCGGGTCGGTTCTATACGCAGACCGGCAGGTCCGTCGGCCAAAACGGTATTGGGGATGCCAAGGCGGGGAATACCATAAGTAGTGCCGGCTGCACCGGGTACTTTATCCATGGTTTGGCCAATTACCGCTCCACCAGTGTTCAGCCCGGGAATGTTCATGCCCATTCCCACTACCAGGTTCACTTTTTCTTCCAGTGTTAGTTGGGCCACCAGTTCTTTGGCTTTTGCGGTTTGGGAAAAGGCGCATACAGGTATCAGCAATAAGGAGGTGATAGCGAAGAGGAGTTTCATATTACAATCGTTTTAGGAGACAAAGGTCATGGCGATTGTAACAGGGTGATTTGATAATTGTCAAATAATACTATTTCCCGGACCGGATGCGGCTAAGGGTTTCCAGCGTCACTCCCAGGAAGGAGGCAATGTAGGACAAGGGCACCCGTTGAATAATTTGCGGGGAGGTTTTCAACAATCTCTCATAGCGTTGGTGGGCAGTCTCAAACTGTATAGAGTCCATTCTTATTTGGGAAAGGATGAGAGAGGCGGTTACCATTTTGCGTAGCAATCTTTCCACGTCATGGTATTGATCGGCCAGGGCCATCAGTTCGTTATGATGAATGCCATACACTTCCGAAGGCTCCAGGGCCTGGATGATCAGGTGGCTGGGTTGCCGCTGAAAGAAACTGGTGATAGATAAAAAGAACTGCCTGTCCATGGCCACCCATTCAGTGATCTCTTTTTCATTTTTCTTGTAATAAATGCGTGCCACTCCTTTTTTGATAAAGTAGATATAGTCGGAAACGGTATGCTCCCGTAGCAGTAACTGGTCTTTTGAAACTGACCAGTATTTCCAGGCTTGCAAAAAAGACGGCAGGCTTTCGGCCGACAGCGGCGAAATAGTTTCTATGGCTCTTTGTAAGTCATCCACAGCAGAAAATTAGTAAAAGAATTACGTAAAAGGGTTTATTTTGTTGGTATCTGAAGTTTGAACCATTAAAATTTGAATCATGATAAAGGTGCCGCCCTATTTACAGAAAGGAGATACCATCGGCCTCGTTTGCCCGGCGGGATATATGAACAGGGATAAGGTGCAGACCTGTATTACCACCTTGGAGGAATGGGGCTACAACGTAAAGGTGGGCACTACGGTCGGCAGTTCCTCCATCACTTATTTTTCAGGCACGGATGAAGAGCGTCTTAATGACCTGCAACAAATGCTGGATGATGATGAAGTAAAAGCAGTGCTCTGTGCCCGCGGTGGCTATGGCACCGGCCGCATCATAGACAGGATAAAATTTAAGAAATTCAGGAAGTATCCGAAATGGATCATCGGGTATAGTGATGTAACGGTACTGCATTCACATCTTTATACCAATTACGGTATTGCATCGCTGCATGCACCTATGGCAGCGGCCTTTAATGAAGATGGATATAAGAATGAATATGTTCTTTCGTTGAAAGATGCGCTGGAAGGAAAGAAAGCAAAGTATCAGTCCCCGGTGCATGCCTTCAACAGGGCGGGTGAAGCTACCGGCGAACTGGTGGGTGGTAATCTGGCCTTGCTGGCGCATTTGACAGGAACCGCTTCTGATATAAAAACAAAGGGCCGTATTTTATTTATTGAAGATGTGGGGGAACAATTATACAATATCGACCGGATGATGCACCAGCTCAAGCGTAGCGGCAAATTATCCAAACTGGCAGGGTTGATCTTCGGGGGCTTTACCGATACAAAAGATACAGACAGGCCATTCGGACAAACGGTTCATGAGATATTGAGGGATATTGTCAGTGCGTATGACTATCCTGTTTGTTTTGATTTCCCGGTAAGCCATTCCGACAGGAATTATGCGCTGAAAGTAGGAGTGGAATACACCCTTGCCGTAACAACAACGAACGTAACGCTGGAAGAATAGCTGTCAGTAGTTGGAAGACATGATGAATCTTCCTGTATTGTTGATCTTATATTGGGTCACATCTGTCAGCGAAGCGGTGCTGGTGGTGATCTTCGAATCCTGCACGATATTGAATCCCTTATACAACCAGGAAAAAGTATTATAGCTTGATTTTTTCTTGCTGCCCGTGATCGCTGCTTTGAAGGAAGCAATATAATGCCCGTCCTTTTTAGTAGTTACCAGGTGTACAACCTGCATTACTGATGTATCAGCCTTCTTTTTGTCTTCCACCAGTATATACAGGTCAAAGTTTTCGTTGCTGGTGATCTTTCCGGCAAGGAAAAAATCCCTGTTCTTTAGTTTGCTGTTTTGCGAACCGGACAATACCTGGGAGAACCATTTCTTAACGGTAATAGTATCAACGGGGCTCATGCTTTTATCAAGAGAGGTCAGTAACAGGCTGTCATTTAAATTTATTTCACTGGCAATTCTCAGCAACTCTGAGTAAGTGGCTGCTTGCTGTGCAGTGGTCCGAAAGGTGGAGAACACCAGGCATAGAATAAGTAGCTGTTTCACCCGGTAAAGATAGAATGGTAACAGTTCCGGGGCAATACCCTATTTGTGGTATTTTGAGAAGTGGCGAACGCAATATCAACCTTTATCGTAGCAAAGAGTCCAGTTTGCTTACCACTTCCGGGTACTGGTACAGATCATTATGTCCACCACCTTTAACCGTAATGAACTCATCACCTTTCTTTAATAACGGAATTAATCTCTTTGCATTACTATAGGTCACCAGCCGGTCTTTTGTTCCCTGGAAAATGGTGATTGGGGCACTGATACGGCTGATGTACTCATGAGTGGGTAAGTTGTAATGGATCATCCACCGCACCGGGTATATCGGCAGGTAATGACCGATCACTGACGGGAAATCATAATACGGCGTTTCCAGTATCAGTTTTTTGCATCCTCTTATTGAAGCGAGTTGTGCCGCAATGCCCGTACCCATGCTTTTTCCATAAATGATGATGCTGTCTGCCGCAAATTTTTTTATAGCGATATTATATGCCTGTAATGCCCAGTCGTATAGTTTTTCTTCCGTCAGTTTGCCCGTGCTTTTTCCGTAGCCGGGATAATCTATCATCAGCACTTCGTATCCATGCCGGGTGAAATAAGGGATGTATTTGGCATACCAGGAGATGTTCCTTTTATTTCCATGAAAGTAAAGCACCACACCACGGGCTGCCGGACCGGTAGAAGAAAAATCGATGAGGTTAAGTGTGTCTTTATCATTGATCGGGATACTGATATCTTTATGCGGCTGCGGGAAATCGTATTGGTGTGTCCGTTTAAGCGATACGGGATGAAAAAGGATCACATCCTGCAGAAAGTACAGCGCCACTCCACCAGCCAGGTAGATGACGACGAGGATCTTCAGCCATTTTAAAACGTTCTTCTTATTCATCCGGAGGATTAACCCTGTTGCTTAATTCAATTGCCGGGCAAAGATGAAAAGAAAAAAGGACATGGGTCTCATGTCCTTTAATTTACTCCGTTATATATTTATCAATACCTGTTAAAGTAGTTTTTGATCCGGTATAGTGCATCGTTGCTGATCTGGTCCAGCATACATTTCAGGATCTCACTTTCTGGGGGTGCAAACTCCCTTCTTCTTTCTATCAGTTGTTTGTCGCTTTCACTCAGGGCCCTTGCATCTCCGGTATAAGTGGTAAAGGAAGTGGTCCAGTTGTGATTGCCGGTCACATTGTCATTCCATAACCATCTTCCGTTCTCATCTCTGACAGATATCTGCAGGAGGGCAGTAGAGCTCATCGTTCTTTGAGTGGTGGTAATATTGGCATACACTTTTGCATATTCCCTTACTACTGAGTCAGGTTTATATACCGTTTCTTTGATCACCACTTCTTTCATCACTTTCCGGGTGCTTCTTTCATCATAATCTCTTCCGATATTGATGGCCGCCAAACGCATATCCACTTCCTGGTCCACCCGTACATTATTGCTCCTTGCATCCCAGGCGGAATAGAATTTTACAAACTCATTGCCGCTGTTGTATTGCAGGCTGCGGATCAGTTGGTCGTCCAGGTTATTGCCTCCAACTGTATAAGAACTGTAAACATAACCACCCTGCTGCTGCATAGGCAGTATGATCACATTCGTTACAGCATAGTCATACGCTTCATTAAGTTTCATGGTTATTTCCCGGTCACCAGGCATGAACCGCAGCGCTGCCTGGAATTCCCTGTAAGCACTCCGGGAGCTTTGTTTATCTCCATGCTCCATAAAGGCCATGCCCCTGTTATAACGAACAGCACTTGCTTTTTCGGCATAAGTGACCAGGTAAGAAGAGTAGTCTGCTGGTTTTACTAAATTGAATACAGAAGGTACCCGGTATATCGCATCATACATACGTTGCAGCGAAACGTATTCATTATACATCCACTCCCATTTTAATTCATTGTTGCTTTCCGCATTATTCCGGATACGGCTTTCATGATCATTCACGGCAAAGCTGTAAGAGCTTTGAATGATGTTGAGCAGTTTAGGATCATCAGGATCTTTCTGCAGTTTTTTTGCTGCTAATTCCACAGCTTCCGTGTAGTTTCCTTTTTCGTACAGTTTGCTGGCAGTCTTACAGGAAAGGGCCAGGATACTTAAGCAGGCGAAAATCAGAATGTAAAGTTTCAGTTTCATACATACCTCCGTTTTTTGGTAGTAAGTCAAATAATAGTCCATTTGCCGGGGTGCCCCCGGGAATTAGACAATCCTTAACAGTTGCCATAAGGTTTTTACGATTGGCAGCAGGAGGGGCGAAGGGATCAGTATTTCAAAATATCCCTCACAAAGTTGTGATACTCATCAAAGGAAGGAAGGTTGTTATGTCCCCCGCCATGGATACGGATCAGGGTGACCTTTTGCGGGTTTATCTTTTGCAAGGCCATACTGTGGCGGATAGGGATCAGCCAGTCTTTGGTGCCATGGATGATATAGGTATGGCATTTTACTCCCGGCAGCCATTTATCCGTTCGCAGGTGAAAACGGAGTACGATACGGATGGGCAGAATTGGAAGGAACCGTTCAATGACCCTGAGAAAATTAAAATAAGGGGCATCCAGAATTAGATACCGGGGCGTATTATCACAGGCCAGCTTAGTGGCGAAGCCGCTTCCCATGCTTCTTCCATACACGATCAGGTGGTCTTCACCGTATTGCTCTTTTAGCTTCTCATAAATGAATTGCATATCGCCCAGCATTTCCTTTTCCCCTCTTTTGCCGGTACTTTTTCCAAAACCACGGTAGTCCACCAGCACCACATCATAATCATACCTGTAAAAATCCTTGGCATAGCGGGCCCATCCTTTTATGCTGCGGGTATTGCCATGAAAATAAAGGATCAGGCCTTTGGGCTTTTCCCGGAAAAAGTGCAGGCCATTGATGCGAACACCCGGTTCCACATCAAAAAAATATTCCCGGAAGGGCACATCGTATTTAAATTTAAAATCCTGCTTCAGTTTCTCCGGCTTAAATATCAGGCGCTCCTGGAAGAAGTAGGCAAGAATGGAAAGCGCAGCAATGCCAATGATGATATACCAGATGAAGGAAGGCAAGATAACAGATGATAGTTAATAGATGACAGATGATAGTTCCATTATTACCGAATGTTATCAAATGTAACCAGAAGTTTGAATATACAAAACCGAATAACAGTAAAGATGGTTATTCAGTAAGAACACTTGTGACAGAGAAACTATCATCTGTCAGTTTTCATCTATCATCTCTCTCTATTCCTCTACCCGCTTCAGCTTCAGGTTAGTTACCGGCGCCACGATCAGCGGGAATTTCTCTACTGTTACATTGGCGGCATCCAGTCCAAAGCCTTTTTCTTCCGACAGGCTGTGTTCTTTCAGCCAGAAATGGAATTTCATGATGATCCTTTCGGTAAATGGAAGTTCATTATCCTGGCTCAGGTATTTTTCCATTACCATGAACTGGAAGTCACCCACCGTATTGCTGCTCGCCAAACTTTCGTACCGGCTGATGATGTTTACTTCCCTGTTGGCGACCAGGTCTTCCACTACCTTGCGGAACATGAGGTTGATCCTCGGTTCCATCCGGAATCCTAACCGGAAATCAACCCGGATGATATCGTTGGGAATGATATGCTCTACTTTGTATTCACAGGCATAAGGATCATCCATGGTGTCCACATGCACAAACCAATAAATATCTGCCCGTTTGGGTTTCCTGTTAAGGATTGAATAGATGATCTTATGTTCAATTTCTTTAGGGTTATTGGCACTGGTAAGATAAACGAGGTGTGTGGCATACTTCGGTACCGATTTATCATTGCTCAGTTCCTGTATTTTGGGAATATAATGCTCCATCCGTACAAACTCCACATACCGGTTCTTGATCTTTCGGGCCCGGTACCAGATATACATCACCATGAACAGTATTCCGCCCACTATAAGGGTAACATAACCTCCGTGACTGAACTTATCTAGATTGGCAAACAGAAAAGACAGCTCAATAGTGAGGTATAAAGCCAGGTATCCATATATCCATACCGATCGTACCCGTTGCAGTACAAGATAATTAGCAAAAAGAATAGATGTTGCTATCATACACAGCGTAATGGCCAGGCCATAGGCCGATTCCATATTGGATGCTTTTTGGAAGTACAGGGTAATACCAACACAACCAAAGAACAGGAGCCAGTTTACACCGGGCACATACAACTGGCCTCTTTCTTCCGAAGGATAATTGATCCTCATTTTTGGCCATAAATTCAGGCGCATTGCCTCACTTATCAGGGTAAAGGAACCGGATATCAGCGCCTGGCTGGCAATAATGGCTGCCATGGTGGCAATGACAACACCGATTATTTTAAACTCCTGCGGCATCACACCATAGAAAGGATTGAAACCGGCATCTATCATTTCGGCGGTAACGACTTGTCCTTTCCAGTTGTGCAATAACCAGGCACCTTGTCCCAGGTAGTTAATGATAAGACAGGTTTTTACAAATATCCAGGAGTAACGGATATTCCATTTTCCGCAATGGCCCAGATCAGAATACAGGGCTTCAGCACCCGTAGTGCAAAGAAATACGCCACCCAATATCCAGAATCCCTGGCCGCCATCAGACCGCAAGAGGTTGAGGGCGTAATGGGGACTCAAGGCTTTAAATACGGCGATATCATCAAACAAGTGAAGAGAGCCCATCACCGCCAGCATTACAAACCAGATACTCATCAGGGGGCCGAAAAGCCGGCCGATCGATGCCGTTCCAAATTGCTGCAGAAAGAACAGGACTGTAATAATAGCTATTACTATAATAATGATATCCCGAGTAGAGATTGAACTGAAATAAGATAACTGGCGCAAACCTTCCACTGCTGATGTAACAGAAATAGGCGGTGTGATCATACCATCTGCCAGCAGAGCCGCTCCGCCAATCATGGCAGGAAGCACCAGCCATTTTTTTCTTCTTCTTACTAAAGTGTATAATGAAAAAATGCCCCCTTCACCCCGGTT
>CAYUCU010000127.1:0-12254 GCA_964443345.1 uncultured Chitinophaga sp. | reverse complement strand
GGGAACCATGATAGCAAGGGTGCAACCAACTGTTAGAACACAAATCGCTTATTCGTCTGCCGCACAGATCGGTTTAATGTTTATTGAAATAGCATTGGGCTTTCACTGGCTGGTACTGGTTCATTTTGCAGGCAATGCCTTTTTAAGAACCTACCAGTTACTGGTTTCTCCTTCGGTGCTAAACTACCTGGTGCATCACCAGTTTTTTCATTACGTAAAGCCTGCACAAAAAGTTGTATCCAAATTTAAGGCTTCCATTTACATGCTGGGAATCAAAGAATGGAACCTCGATACAATCATGTTTACCTATTTGTGGAGCCCTTTTAAATGGATTGGAAAGAAATTTCAATTTCTGCAGTCAACTATTTTCATTGGCATTCTTGCCATTGCCGGCGTTGCTCTTTTAGTTCTCGGTTATGCCCGCCAGGATAGTATTCCGTCTTTAGGCGGGGCATTGCCAATTGTTCTGATGGGTATTGCGCTGGCGGTTATCCTATTTGCTTTCTCTTTCCGTAAATCAGCTATTAAAGCATGGGTGTATTTAATGACCGGGCATTTGTTTATCATGGCTGCTGTGTTATTTAATGCGCCGCATATCAACCTGGTTGAAATTATATTTTATGCAAGCGGTGTATTGCTGGCCTTTTTGCTTGGGTATTATTGTTTGAAAAAAATTAAAAGGATTGATAACGATATTTCACTCAACCGGTTTCATGGTTATGTGTATGAACAAAATACAACTGGTTTTTTATTTCTAGTGGCAGCTATGGGTATGCTTGGCTTTCCATTGACGGCGGCCTTTATTGGGATTGATGTGCTGTTTACCTATGTACACAATCATCAGATGACTTTGATTATACTTATGGCCTTGTGTTTTATTTTCATTGAACTTTCTGCGTTCCGTATTTTGCTGCGTATCTTTTTAGGCCCGCATAAAAAACTATATCACCCGGTAGCGTTCCGTTCGTCTTAAGATGAAAAAAATATTGCTATTGCCCCTTTTATTGGCCGCATTTTATTCAGCTGCCCAAAACGACCGGCTGAATGACCATAATAATATTAACTGGTTACAATCGGTGAATACGGTCCCTCTCGGCAAAAAATGGAGTATTCATGCCGAATATCAATGGCGCAGGGAAAACGGATTGAAATACTGGCAGCAAAGTTTATTGCGTCTTGGTGTAAATTATAAACTGCATGAAAACGTATCAGCACATATCGGCTATGGCTGGATCGAAACGTTTCCCTACGGCGATTTTCCCATTGCAAATGCGGGTACCTTTCCCGAACACCGTATTTATGAGCAGATGACCTTCCGGCAGCCGGTAAGTAAATGGATCTTTACTCATCGCTTCCGGGTAGAGCAGCGATGGCTGGGAAGAGTTAAGGCGAGTACAAGCGGTAACAGGGAGATAGAGAGCTGGTTCTTTCTGCACCGCTTCCGTTACCAGTTCCGCACTCAATATCCAATATGGATAAAAGGGGATAAACAATTCTATGCTGCTACAGCCGATGAATTATTTATTGGCGCCGGAAAAAACCTGGGCATAAATATTTTTGACCAGAACAGGATTTTTTTATTGCTGGGTCATAAACTAAATAAAAAAATTTCTGTTGAGGCTGGTTATATGAATCAGACGCTTCAGCAGGGCCGCAGAATAAATAATTCAACAATTATGCAACGAAATAATGGGTTTGTGCTTTCTTCTTTTATCAACTGGTAATTCTTTTCGGAAATATTTTCTCCCACAATATGGAGACCGTCAAAACAAAGGCAATTACACCCAGCGATGCCACCACCGGAATTTTAAACACATCTACCAGTAGCATTTTAATACCGATGAAAACTAAAATGATGGCAAGACCATACCGCAGATAGGGAAATTTAGAAATCACACCTTCCAGTGCAAAATATAATGAACGCAAGCCGAGAATGGCAAATACATTGGAAGTGTAAACGATGAACGGGTCTTTGGTAATAGCAAATATGGCTGGTATGGAGTCTACTGCGAATATCAAATCGGTGAATTCAACGGAAAGCAGACAGAGAAATAATGGAGTGGCTAAATTTTTTCCATTGATGTTTACAAAAAACCTCTTACCATGGTACTCACTTGTTACCCTGCCTCTTTTTACAAACCATTTCACCAGCGGGTTATCTTCCGGATGTATATCAGCCGCCGATTTCTTAAACATTTTATACCCTGTATAAACAAGAAAGGCGCCGAATAGATAAATGATCCAGTGGAATTTTGAAATGAGTACGGCGCCGACTGCAATAAAAATGGCCCGCATAACCAAAGCGCCAATCACACCCCAGAACAAAACACGATGCCGGTACTCATCCGGCACTTTAAAAAAACTAAAGAGCAGCACAAACACAAAGATGTTGTCAACACTTAATGATTTTTCAACCAGGTAGCCGGTGAGAAACTCAACGGCGGGTTGCTTTCCCATGCTGTAATAAATCCAGCCATTAAAAATTAAAGCAAGGCTAATCCACACAGCCGACCATGTCAGGGCTTCTTTAAAAGAAACCTTTTTTGCCTGCCGGTGAAATACACCCAGGTCTAGTGCCAGCATCAGCAGTACAAATGCATTAAAGATTATCCAGGGTAATGTGCCGCTCATAGTTATCTGTTTGTGGGATTAATTTTAATTATCCTTTATGTCAATTTCATCTGGCAGGGTTTGTTTTTGTTTTCTGCTGAATTCAAAGAAAAGACCCAGCACTAAAAAATCCCGGCCTGTTTCATCGTTTATCCGGTAATCAAACTGGTGCAGGTAGCCAAATTGCAGGGAGGTGGTCCGGCTTGTTTTATAATTAAAGGAAAAGAAGAGCCTGTTTCTTTCAAAATAAGGTTCCCTGTCAGTAAAAAATAATTCATTGCTTCCATTTAGTTGAAAAGGTTTGTATCCTTTTTTATCTCCACCAAAAGGATAAGATAAGCCCAGCCTGTACCTGAAACGGTTACGGTATCCATTGCTGGTAAATCTCATTTCGGCTCTGTACCGCTGTTCAACTTTCAGGTTCCAAAGGGAATGGTTGAGTGTAACCTGCGGCCATATCCTGAATTCATCATTGTTTTTTGGTTTTACAAAATTACCGCCTTCTTTATACGTTACGTAGTGGCCGGCACCCAGGGTGAGTTTTAGGTTTGGGTGAACCTTATAATTTGCACCGCCTTTGTATTCATAATAATGATACTGGTTATAGAACTGCAATGACCTTAACTGGGCTTCACCGAATACACTCCATTTATCATCCACCGAATATTTTACGTTTACAATATTCCAACTGCCTAAATCAGCAGATTGCGAATAGGCTTTCACCCAGGTCGGAAAAACAATACCGATGCAAAGTAGTATTCGTTTACCCCTTTGTTTAATAAAAACTTTGTTATGGGTGTTTAAATTTGTCAAAATCGTTTAGTTGTAAATTAAGAAATGGGAACTTAACCGAAATCAAATAAATCACCGAGGAACCCGCCACCTTTTCTACGGCCTGGGTTATCGTCTTTATTGTCCTTTCTGCCCCTGTTAAAAAACCCGCCATCTTCATCATCATCGTCATCGTCATCATCCCGTTTTCTTCTTTTTTCATCATACTGTTTCTGTTCCTGCGATGACTGTGCTGAAGCTGACTTTTCAATTATTTTATCCAGTTCGCCTTTATCAAGCCATACACCACGGCATTTGGGGCAGTAATCAATTTCCACTCCCTGCCTTTCGGTCATTACTAGTGTTTCTTCGCAATTAGGACATTTCATACAATTTAATTTTTAAGGTTTACAAAATTGTTTATGATACCAGCAACCCCGCTGCCCATTGCAGCGCATTTACGGTTACCAGGTATTTTGTTTTAAGCTCCTGTAATTTTTGCAATGCCTCAAGGGTTTTATTTTCCCTTGCGTTGATGAGGAAGAGTGAACTTTCACCAATCTGGAACCTTGTTTCTTCCGCCCGTTGAAGCCGCAGGAAATTTTGATATGCTTTTTCCTGTACCGACACCTGGTTTTTCAATGCAACCAGTTCATTAAAATAACTCTTCACTTTGTTTTCAACCTGCACCTGTTTCAGGTTTTGGCTTAGTTGTGTTTCTACTATTTTCAGTTTTGCTTTCCGGTATTCACCTCTTCCTTCTGACAAGCGCAGCGGAATGCCAAAGCTGATTCCATACTGAAAATTATTTTCAAACAAAGGCCCTGTGGCAGTTTTCAGGACATCATAACCTTTTCCTAACTGGTTATACCTGAAATTAAGCACCGGTAACAACTCCTGGAATTTCAGTTTTTTCTCTACTTGTAATGCATCCAGTTTATAATTGTACAGTACAAGTTCCGGGTGATTGTTTAATGCTGCGTCCAGCAATTCATTTAATACCGGCAACGTGGCGCTGCTTATTGTTTCCAGTACATTCTCATTTGCAGGAATTATACCAGCAGGTAATACCACTGGTTTGTCATTTGCCGCCCAGAGGAAAACGGATAACTCAAGTCCCGCATTCTGAAATTGCATCCATGCATTTTCTCTCAGCACCTGGAAGTTTTGTAATTGTGTAATCGCTTCTGTGGTATCAATCGCAGGCCGGTCGCCAAGGTTAAACCCTGTTTTTACAAGGGCTACTCTTTTTTCATTTACCTGCACTGCATCATTCAGTATCTTATACACCCGGTAATGCTGAACCCAGTACCAGTAATTTTTCATGGCTTCCAGCAACAGGTTGTTGAGTAAATTTCTTCTCTCTACTTCAGAAGCCTGGCGGAAAATCTTTGCAGTTTGCAATGCGGCCCTCCGTTTATCCATCAATAGGTTTTTGGCAAGCGGCACACTTACTCCAAAGAAGCTTGTTTCACCTGTTGTTTCGGTAGGGTCGGTGCGGTTGCCGCTTAAATTTTCCAGACCGGCAGTTACTTCCACACCAAACCAGGTAGGTATGGTAAGTTCAGGCCGGCTGTATTTGTAATAATCAGTACCGTCAAAAGTTTTTTGTGATGTAGTGTTATAAAACAACGGGTCAAAGCCTCCTCTTGCAATGGTTATATCTGCTTTTGCTTTTTCAATAAATATGGTTGCTTGTTTAGCAACCGGGTGATATTGTTTTACAATCTGCATCACCTGCTCTGATGAAAGCGATTTAGTACTGTCTTGTGAATATGCAATTCTGCTCAACAATACAAGGCTGCAGATAAATAAGTATTGTATCATCTTGTTTTTGTTCATTTATTTTTAATTCCTGTCTCTTGTTTATAATAATCAGGCGGAAAGCCATTGATATTCCGCCACAACTCATACCACACCGGCACATCTTTTAATAAAGCAATGGCTTGTGCACCTGCTCCCATTTTCAATTGTTTGGGCCAGGGTTTATCTTTCGGGTCTTCTTTTACCAGCACCCTGAACTTTCCGTTTATACTTACATTACTTTCAACAGCTACTATCTCTCCGCCAAAAGTGCCAGATGAAGCCTTTGGCCATCCGCTGAACACAATAGCGGGAAAACCATCAAACATAAAACGGACTTTTTGTCCCGGCGCCAGAAGGGGTAAATCAAGCGGCCGCACAAACATTTCAACTGCATATTGAATTTTATCCGGAACAATTTCAGCAATCATGTCGCCATCTTTTACAAACTCACCAATACCTGCTTTTTGTGCTTTCACCACCTGGCCGCTTTGCGTGGCGATAACATAGTACATCCCATTACGTATAGTATAGCTCGCAAACTGGTTTTCTAATTTGGCAATATCTGCCTGCCCGCTGGCAATTTGAGTAAGCGATTGGAACTGGTCGCCCTGCGCCTTACTCACCTTTTCAATATTTTCTTGCTGCATCGCATTCATTTCAATTCTGGTAATAGTTAGATCCTGCTTGCTGTTAGCCAGTTTGTTTTCAGCGCTTATTTTTTTTGCAAGTGAATTTTGATATTGCTGGTTACGGGTTTCTAACTGTGTTAAAGAAACCAGGCCACTGTCGTACATGGCTTTTTGACGATTATACTGGAGGCTGGCAATGTTAAAATCATTCAGGGCAGCAGCGGATTCTGCACTGTCGGCCTGCACTTTTAACTGCAGCTGGCCAAGTTTATTCATGAGCTGGTTCAGCTTCAGTTGCAAACCGCTGTTGATGGCATTGATTTGCTGGTCAGCAACACCTACTTTACTTTTATAATATTCAACCGACATTTGTTTGCCCGCCAGTTGTTCCTGGGTACGCTGCAGCAGGTTGGGATCCAGGTAATCTGTTTTTACTTCAGTTAATTGTATCAGCGTATCACCTGCCTTTACATAGTCACCTTCCTTAATGTACCACTTCATCACCCTTCCGCCAATGATTGTGTTCACCTGCTGGGGCCGCTGGCCCTGGTAGAGTGTGGTCACAGAGCCTTTGGCCCGGATATTTTGTGTCCATGGCAGGAAAAGAAAGATGATAAAAATGCTCAGGCAAATAAAGAACCACAGCTTTACCCTGCTTTTTTTATTATAGTGATATATGAGTGAATATGATTTTAAGTTTCTCATCTTATCTTTTTTTAGTTTTTAATACTTCCGTTTTCATTCATTATAATAACCCTGTCACATTGTTTTGCAAATTCGTCGTCATTTGTCACCACTACCATTGTGGTGTTTTTTAGCTCTGTAAGCAACTGCATAAGTTGTTTGCGCTGCCCGTTGCTGAAATACATCCACGGCTCTTCAAGCAGCAGGAGCCTCGGCTTGTTTACCAGAGCCCTTACAAGAAGGATACGGTGCACCACATTTCTTGGCAGGCGTTTTCCCGTCGGGTCGAGCATGGTATTGTAGCCATTCTTCAGTGTGGCAATAAAATCATTAAGGCCTGACTTTCCTGCGTATTCTTTTATTGTACCTAAACTGATGTTGCTGTTGCCAAGAGTAATATTCTCTTCAAGCGTTCCCTGGAAAATATCCTGCTGGCTCAGCAGCACCCCGGTTTGTGCCCGCAGCGAATCAATCTCATAGTTCCCAAGCGGCACATCATCAATCATAACGGAACCTTTGAAATCGCTATAGGCGCCAGTCATCAGTTTCAGCAGCGTTGATTTGCCTGAACTGTCCTTACCGGTTATACAAACCTTTTCATTGGGCTTTATCTCCAGTGAAACATCTTTCAATACATCTGTTTCATCATTGTAGCTGAAGCTTACTTCTTTCATTTCCAGCTTAACCCCGGTGTTCATGACGGGTAGCTCAACCGTACCGCTTTTTTCAACCGGCTTATCCGTTATCTCCGAAGCTTTTTCCACGGCCGTAAGCGTATCATACACGCTGCCAAGGTTGATAATGAGCTTTTCAACCGAATTCAGCACCAGCAGGATTACAATTTCTGCAGCGATGAACTGGCCAACAGTGAGTTGCTGGTTTACCATCAGCAGCGTACCAACAATCAGCATAGCAGCAGTAATAACTGTTTTAAAAACAACCAGCACATTGAATTGAAACAGCAATACTTTAAAATGATTGTTTCTGGCAGTGAGGTAATTGCTTACCTGCTCATCCGTTTTTTGCAAATGAAGCTCATTGCCCTTGGCAAGCTTGGAGGATTTAATAACCCTTGCCATTTCCTCCAGCCAGGCCGCTACCTTGTATTTGTACTTGCTTTTTTCAAGGCTGGTTTCAAGTCCTTTTCCACCGGTGTATTTTAATATCAGGAAAAGTATAGTAACCAATATAACCCCGAACAGAATAAAAGCCGGATGATAAAAAGACAATAATAGCAAGCCAAAAAGAATTTGTATTACCGCAGTTGGAATGTCTAATAATATTTTGGACAAGCTTTTTTGCAGTAAGGGCACATCAAAAAACCGGTTGACAAGCTCGGGTAAATAAACTGAATCGTTTTTCTTTAAATCCAATGCGGGTATATGCTGCGCAAAAGCAAATGAGTAACGGACAAACAATTTCTGCTGGATCTTTTCAATAATCTTCATCTGGTTTACCTGCATGATGCCGGCAATGAGTACACCCAGTACAACCAGGATTATCAGCACCACTAATGAGGCCCGCATAGAGGCGCCAATGACATAGCCGATAATGGCCTGCACACCTACAGGCAGGGATAGCTGGATCATCCCGTTCAGGATAGCATAGAAATAAATAGCAGTGATTTCGTTCCGCTCCAGTTTCAGCAGGTTCAGTATCCTGCCGACCGGGCTTTTTACTGTTGACATGGAATTTTTTGTTAATCAGTTACAGAATGATGCTGGTATGCTGCTGCATACCTTGCCGTAGAATTGGAGATAAGGATTAACAAAAATTGGGCGGAGGGGTCAGTTTTTCCAGACAGGGAAAAGCATGGATCTTTTCAGTGAGGTGGAATGCAACAACAATCTTTAAAGACTGTATCCGCATTAGTGAGTAAATTGATTGATAGTCTTTTTTTTCCTTTTTTTCTTCAATATCGGATTTATCAGTGCCCTTTTCTTCATCAGTCGTGAATGTAATAGTTACAGAATCGCCAAAGACGGACTGCATGGCAGGGGATACCTGAACCAGGGAGAATATCAGTAATATGAAAAGTGCAATTCTTTTCATGTGGTGCAAAAATATCAGCCATTATAACAGGTCCAAGCCCGGATTGTTGAAAAATTGTAAAATATTTTTTAGCCTTGATTTACAGATCTTTAGACTTTTCGGGCAGGTGGTCATATTCGCCCCGGAAGGCATACCACCCAAAAATGACCAGCCCGATGGCAATGGGAGTGAAGATGGCGATAATGATGATCCATATCACCGGGTTATTGATGTCTTTTTTTCCGGCTGTATCAATATTGGCGATAGCGCCACTTATCAATTCATATATCACCAGCGGGGCAATCAATAAAAAGAGAAGGCCGAAGTATCTTTTAAATGCGTTCATGTTTTGAGTTTAAAGTTTCATGTTTAACGTTTAAAGTTGGCGTGTTATTCTTAGCGTCCCTGTCTGCCGACAGGCAGGTTTGTGTCTCTGAGAGAATTTTTTTTACCAGGCTTGAGTACTATTCACATGACCCTGCGGGCTATTCAGCATATTCAAAAACCCCCTCTTTACCTCCTTCTCTCTTTCATCTCTTAGCTCAATCTTTTATATTCCTGTCAATCTTATTAGTTAAATACAACGTGCCGATCACCAGGCATAGTGTGGCCACACCTATCGGGTACCAGAGGCCAACCAGCGGATCTGCTTTATAGGTAGTGGTAAGCAATAAACCAATGAACGGGACCAAGCCGCCAAAAACACCATTGCCGATATGATACGGTAAGCTCATGGAAGTGTAGCGGATCTTGGTAGGAAATAATTCTACCAGGAAAGCGGCGATAGGGCCGTACACCATGGTGACGTATAGTATTAGCAAGAAAACGAGACCAACGAATTTCCAATAAATATCAGAAGGAAGATGCTTGTTGGTGTATGTAATACCCGATTTTGGCGGAATAAATTTATACATGTACATAGACCGGACATTTGTATCAGTCTTTGTTTGAAGCAAACTTAAACCGCCTTCATAAGTAATTTTTGATACAGTTATGCTGATCGAGTCCTGGTTATTTTTTGTTAACTCGAATTTTTGAGAAACCTGTTTTTCCTCTTTAATATTTAACGTCCCTGTCGAAGAATTTTTTAGGAAGGTGTCAAATATCGGCCTGTACGTCAATATCGCCAGCGCCATCCCCGCCATCATGATCCATTTCCTTCCGATCTTATCACTTAGCCATCCCCATAAAATAAAGAAAGGCGTGGCCAGGGCAATGGCCCAGAGCATGATGGTACGGCTTTGTTCAAAACCAATAAAGCATTTTGTTTCTAAAAAATTCTGTGCATAGAACTGGCCAGTGTACCAGACCACTCCTTGCCCCATCACAGCGCCAAACAAGGCCAGCAATACCATTTTAAAATTGGCTTTATGCCGGAAGCTTTCTTTTAACGGGTTTACTGATGTTTTGCCTTCTGCTTTCAGTTTAGAAAACATTGGCGATTCCTTCATCTTCAACCGTATGTAAATAGATACGCCAACGAGCAGAACAGATATCCAAAACGGGTAGCGCCATCCACCCCACTCCGCATTAAACCTGGCTTCCGGCATACTTGATTTTACAAGCAGTATGATACCCAGCGCCAGGAATAAACCCAACGTGGCTGTTGTTTGTATCCAGCTGGTATAGTATCCACGTTTACCAACCGGTGCATGTTCAGCTACATAAGTGGCGGCACCACCATATTCACCACCCAATGCCAGACCCTGCAATAAGCGAAGCAGCAAAACAATGATCGGCGCTGCTACTCCTATACTTTCATAATTGGGCACACAGCCTATCAGAAACGTAGAACCTCCCATCAGTACCAGGGTAAGCAAAAAAGTGTATTTTCTTCCTATCAGATCACCCAACCTGCCAAATACCAATGCACCAAAGGGACGTACAATAAAACCGGCGGCAAAGATGGCCAGGGTACTGAGCAGGGCTGCAGTGGGATTGTCTTTGGGAAAAAATTGAGCAGAGATGGTCGTGGATAACATTCCAAAAATATAGAAGTCGTACCATTCTATCATGGTGCCTACCGAAGACGCCGCAATAACGGAGCGAACGGTTTTAGCAGAGCTCGTTGGTTTCATACGATCAAGATAGTAAATTGTAAAAGAAGGAAAAAAAATAATACAGGGCTAAGAGGGTAAAAGAGAAAAGGAGAGAAAGAGGATTGGTGGCACGCTGAAGAGAAGAATATCGAACAGATGAACAAGGAACCCGGAATGATGAAGTAAACAGCCCTGAAGGCGCGGTATACCCAGCATCGGGTGATACCCTTTGCCAAAAAGAATATCGAACAGATGAACCCGGATGAGGCGGGGCAGGCAAGAATAAAGAAGTGGGAATACTTCGACAGGAGAAAGAATACGTCTCGCCCTGAGAATAAAGAGAAAAAGAATCGTTTCACAATATAATATCTCGCAAAGACGCCATGGCGCAAAGAGAACCCGTTGCGACTTAGCGCCTTTGCGAGAGTAAACTATTGCAGCCAATTCTCTTTTCCTCTTTATTCTCAGGGCGAGATTCTTTTGAATTATGTAAATTTAACCCCACTATCCAAATCATTCATATTCACTTTTATGGCATACCCCTTTCAAATAACATCTTTAGAGCAATATCACAAAGACTATAAAGAAAGCACAGAGAATCCCGATGGCTTCTGGGCGGCAGTAGCAGAAAACTTTCTGTGGAAAAAGAAATGGGAAAAGGTGCTGAACTGGAATTTCAAAGAACCAAAAGTAGAATGGTTTGCCGGGGCCAAACTGAACATTACCGAAAACTGTATCGACCGGCACCTGGCCACAATGGGCGAAAAGCCAGCCATCATCTGGGAGCCCAATCACCCGGAGGAAAGAACAAGAATCGTAACGTATAAACGGTTGCATAAAAGAGTTTGCCAGTTTGCACAGGTATTAAAGAATAATGGTGTAAAGAAAGGTGACCGGGTTTGCATTTATATGGGTATGGTGCCGGAGCTGGCTTATGCCGTACTGGGTTGTGCCCGGATAGGTGCCATCCATTCAGTGATCTTTGGCGGCTTCTCTGCACAAAGCATTGCCGACCGGCTGGAAGATGCACAGGCCACTTGTATTGTAACCTGCGATGGCGCCTATCGTGGTGGCAAAGACATTCCGCTGAAAAGTGTGATCGATGATGCATTGATCGGTAACAAAACCGTGAAGCGGGTAATTGTCTATACCCGTACCCGAACACCGGTGAGTATGATAAAAGGAAGAGATGTATGGTGGGAAGATGAAATGGACATAGCGGAAGACCAGGTGGAGAAGGATGGTGTGGTTTCTTTTCCTGCGGAAGAAATGGATGCAGAAGATCCCTTGTTCATATTATATACATCCGGCAGTACCGGTAAGCCAAAAGGGGTGGTACATTCCTGTGCCGGTTATATGGTTTGGACCACTTACACTTTTGTAAATGTATTTCAATATAAACCCGGTGAAGTGCATTTCTGCACGGCTGATATTGGATGGATAACGGGTCATAGCTACATAGTATATGGCCCGCTGAGTGCAGGCGCCACTTCTGTAATGTTTGAAGGGATCCCTACATTTCCCGATGCCGGAAGGTTTTGGGATATTACAGATAAACACAAAGTGAATATTCTTTATACTGCACCAACTGCTATCCGAAGTCTGATGAGTTTTGGTTTGGAGCCGTTAAAAGGAAAAGAACTGTCCTCATTAAGGATATTGGGGACCGTTGGCGAACCCATCA
>CAYUCU010000126.1:0-12260 GCA_964443345.1 uncultured Chitinophaga sp. | reverse complement strand
CAAGATCAAAACAGCAAACATTTATAACCAGGGCCCCTTCCTGGTAAGGCATCTGCATCTCAACGATTCCGGAAAGACTTTTTCCTTTAAAATAAAATTCATCAATGACGATGAATTCAGGGTAAATGACGAAAAAGGCACCCACACATTTGGCCAGGAAATAGTAAATGCATTCGGACGATTCCTGTTTATTAAAACGAATATTGCACCAGCAAGCAATGATTATAATGTAACGTATCTGCCCACCACGTCGGCTGCAGGGGCGTATGCATCCGCAATCGGAGTGGTTCCAAAATCTCCGGGAACAGGCTTGCTTTCTATCGGCATGAGAACACCCAACCCGGTAATGGGCGCCGATATAATCAATAAACTGATGGAGGAATACAGTGGATACAGTGTGGAGCAACAAATCAAGTCTTCTGAACAAATACTGACCTTTATAGACGGACGACTGATTGAGTATGGGCACAAGCTGGATAGTGTGCAACGGGTATTGCTGAACTTTCAAACCACGAATAACCTGATAGATGCACAAGCACAGCAGTCGATGTACTTTGATATTATCAGCGAAGCAGATAAAGCGAACAACGGAGAAGTAGACAGGCTCAACAGGGCCACAATGCTGGATGACTACCTGTCGGATAAAAAGAATGAATTCTCTAAAGTAGTGGTGCCTTCATCATTGGGTCTTGAGGATGAAACACTGAATGAACTGGTTACTTATTATAACAAAGTACAGGTAGACCGGCAAAACCTGATCGAGTCTAATGTACCTGTAAACAATCCGGCAGTGAAGGAAATAACCGGGGAGATCGAAAGATCAAGAGCAAGGATCAGGGAAAACCTCAGGAATATCAAGACATCAGTAAATTCCCTGATAAGTGATTACCGGAAACGGACTGGTATAACAGAGTCGCAACTTCGGGCGATGCCCGCTAAAGTAAAAGACCTGGGTGAACTTAAATTGCAGGTAGAAAGGGTTTCAGAGTTATTTAAGCTGTTGCAGGAAAAGAAAGAAGAAACGAGTATTAAGATCGCTGCATCTATCTCTAATTCGGATATCATTGACAAAGCCTATCCAAGCACCCGGCCTATTAAACCCAACCGAAGGGCCATACAAATAATGGCGATACTTGCCGGTCTGGGCATTCCTGCTTTGTTCATATTTGCTGCCGAAGTGTTGAATGATAAAGTAGCAACAAGATATGATATTGAGAAGCTTACTTCTGCACCTATTCTTGGTGAGATCGGCCACTCCTATTCTAATGAAGTATTGGTGGTAAATAAAACCACCCGTAGCATGGTGGCAGAACAGTTTCGTATTATCCGCTCCAACCTGCAGTATGTATTAAAGAAAAAAGAAAAAGCTACTATACTGGTTACCTCTACTTTTAGTGGTGAGGGTAAATCATATGTAAGCACCAACATGGGGGCTGTGCTGGCCCTTGCCGGTAAGAAAACAGTTATTCTTGAATTTGACATACGTAAACCAAAGGTCTTATCAGGTATGGGCATTGCTAAAGGGCCCGGTATCACCAATTACCTGATGGGTAAAACAGATAACATTGGGGAAGTTATCCGGCCGGTACCCGGTCATGAAAACCTGTTTGTTTTAGGTTGCGGACCGATACCACCCAATCCTGCTGAGCTGTTGCTTGACACCCGCCTGGATGAAATGTTTGAATGGCTGCAGGCTAACTTCGACATTGTATTGGTGGATACAGCACCTGTCGGTATGGTGAGTGATGCCATGACACTGAGTAAATTTGCAGACTGTACCCTGTACCTGGTAAGACAAGGACACACGTTCAAAAAGCAAGTGGCGCTGATCGATGAATTTTACCAGGAAGGCAAGTTGCCAAAAGTCTCTATAATTATTAATGATGTGAAACTGAAACCGGGTTATGGTTACTACGGCTATGGTCGCTACGGATACGGCTATGGGTATGGCTATGGCAGCTATTATGAAGAAGAAGTTCCTCCACAGAATTTATTAGAACGAATTTTGATGAAACTGGATGTAAGAAGATTATTCGGCAAATCAAAGAAAAGAAAACCCTGACCTTTCCATGCGAATATTAGTAACCGGAGGTGCCGGTTTTATTGGATCCAATATCGTAGAATGTTTGCTTGATGATAAAAGAGTGACATTAGTACGGGTGCTGGATAATTTTATGACAGGCGCCCGGACAAACATTGAAAACTTTATTGGGCACCCCCGGTTTGAATTGTATGAGGGAGATATACGAAGTATAGACACTTGCAGGGCCGCCTGTACAGGGATAGACATAATCTCTCACCAGGCAGCGCTGGGCTCAGTACCAAGATCAGTAAATGATCCGCTTACTACCAATGAAATTAATATTACAGGAACCTTAAATATTTTTACTGCTGCTAAAGACAATAAGGTAAAACGGGTAGTGTATGCTGCCAGCTCCTCCACGTATGGCGATCATCCTGGTCTTCCTAAAGTGGAAGATAAAATAGGCAATCCACTTTCGCCCTATGCGGTAACAAAACTGGTGAATGAATTATATGCACAGGTGTACGCCAGTTTGTATGGCATTGAAATGATCGGGTTAAGATACTTCAACATCTTCGGCCCCCGGCAAAATCCCAATGGGCCTTATGCCGCTGTAATACCACTTTTTGCCGAAGCCTTATTGAAAAATAAACCTCCTGTGATAAATGGGGATGGTCAGCATAGCCGGGATTTTACTTATGTTGATAATGCGGTGCAGGCAAATGTGCTCGCCCTTTTTACTATTGATACAGCAGCGGTCAATACTGTTTATAATATTGCCTGCGGCATGCAAACATCCCTGATTCAGCTTTTTGAAGGCTTAAAAAAAGAAGCCGGAAGTGACCTGCAGCCAATACATGGCCCGGAAAGAACAGGAGATGTAAAACATAGTCTCGCAGATATTTCAAAAGCAAAGAAATTACTGGGTTATAAAGTTACCGTATCCATTGAAGAGGGGCTGCGCAAAACCTTTCAATGGTATAAGACCCAAATCGTTTAATCAGTGAGCAGATCAATCTTAATAACAGGCGGTGCCGGCTTTATCGGCTCGCATGTTGTCCGACTTTTCGTTACCCGTTATCCCGGTTATAAGATCATTAACCTGGATGCACTTACCTATGCCGGAAACCTGGAGAACCTGAGAGACATTGAAAACGCAGCTAATTATTTTTTCGAAAAGGCTAATATCTTAGACACAGCTGAACTGGACAGGGTCTTCAACCAATATCAGCCAGATGGGGTAATTCACCTGGCAGCAGAATCGCATGTGGACCGTTCCATACTTTCACCGCTTGATTTTGTGTACACCAATGTTATCGGAACGGTAAACCTCCTGAATGCAGCAAAGAAAAGCTGGGGAGATAATAAAGCTGGAAAATTATTTTACCACATCTCCACAGATGAAGTGTACGGTGCCCTGGGTGATTCAGGTTTTTTTACTGAAGAAACAAAGTATGACCCGCATTCTCCTTACAGCGCATCCAAAGCATCCGGCGACCACTTCGTAAAGGCCTATCATGATACATACGGGCTGCCCGTAATAGTAAGCAACTGCTCTAATAATTACGGCCCCAATCATTTCCCCGAAAAATTGATTCCCTTATTTATCAATAATATCATCAATAAAAAACCATTACCTGTTTATGGCGATGGGTTGTACACCCGTGACTGGCTGTTTGTAAAAGACCATGCTGCAGCCATTGATGTTATTTTTCATAAAGGAACAATTGGTCAAACATATAATATCGGGGGCTTCAATGAATGGAAGAATGTGGACCTCGTAAAACTTTTATGCAGGCTGATGGATGAAAAACTGGGCAATGCCGCCGGAACCAGCGAACAACTGATCACCTATGTAAAGGACAGGCCCGGGCATGACAGACGCTATGCTATCGATGCGTCTAAAATAAACAAAGAATTCGGATGGTATCCTTCCGTAACTTTTGAACAGGGATTGAGCCAGACGATCGACTGGTACTTTGAAAACCAGGAGTGGCTGCAGCATGTGACCAGTGGAAATTACCAGCACTACTACACCGAACAGTATCATAAACAATAACCGTATGAAAGGTATTATTCTTGCAGGCGGTTCAGGCACCCGGCTGTATCCGATAACAAAGGCGATCTCCAAGCAACTGATGCCTGTTTACGACAAGCCGATGATCTATTACCCGCTTTCAACATTAATGATGGCCGGTATCAAAGAAATTCTGATCATAACAACACCCGAGGACAGCACACAATTTCAAAGGCTGCTGGGAGATGGAAGCCAGATAGGCTGCCATTTTGAATACGCCATTCAAAAAACGCCAAATGGACTGGCACAGGCTTTTGTAATTGGAGAACAATTTATCGGCAGCGATAAGGTGGCACTGATATTAGGCGATAATATTTTTCATGGCACCGGCCTGGACCGGCAACTGAAAACACTTAACGATGTGAATGGAGGATATGTATTTGCCTACCAGGTTTCAGATCCTGAACGGTATGGAGTGGTGGAGTTTGATGCAAATATGAGGGCCATTTCTATCGAAGAAAAACCAGCGGAACCGAAATCAGGGTTTGCTGTACCAGGTCTTTACTTTTACGATAATGAAGTGGTTAGTATCGCCAAAAAATTGAAACCTTCAGCAAGAGGAGAATATGAAATAACAGATGTAAATAAAGCGTACCTGGAACAGGGAAAACTGAATGTGGCCGTACTGGACCCCGGGACCGCCTGGCTGGATACGGGCACATTTGATTCACTAAGCGACGCCAGTGAATTTGTACGGGTGATTGAAAAAAGGCAGGGCATGAAAATCGGATGTATTGAAGACATTGCATACCGCAACGGATTTATTTCCAAAGAACAACTGCTTGCTCTTGCTGCCGAACTTACCAAAAGCGGGTATGGAGAATACCTGAAAAAAATGGCCGGTGCCTGATCCAAATTATTTTATACATCCCACTGCCGTAGCCGATCCCGGTTGCCAGGTTGGGCAAGGAACAAAAATCTGGCACTTCTGTCACCTGATGACAGGATGTGTGATCGGTAAAGATTGTATCCTTGGGCAAAATGTTTTTGTTGCCTCCAAAGTAGTTTTAGGCAACAACGTGAAAGTTCAAAACAATGTTTCCTTATATGATGGTGTGATTTGTGAGGACGGTGTCTTTATCGGGCCATCTGTTGTTTTTACAAACGTCATTAACCCCCGGAGTTTTATTGCAAGGAAGAACGAGTACCTGGAAACACTGGTTAAAACCGGGGCTACCATCGGGGCTAATGCTACAGTAGTATGCGGTAATGAGATCGGCCGGTATGCATTTGTTGGGGCCGGTGCCGTGGTAACGAAACCTGTTCTGCCGTATGCCCTGGTAATGGGAAATCCTGCGGTGCAAAAAGGATGGGTAAGCGAGAGCGGCCACCCGTTGCATTTTGAAAACGGTAAAGCGACTTGTCCCGAAAGCGGAACAGCATATCAACTGGTGAATAATGCTGTTGTAAAATTGGTTTAAACAGTATTGGCCAGTCAAGCAAATGAAAAACTTTGTACTTATAGGTGCAGCAGGTTATATAGCTCCCAGGCATTTGAAAGCTATTAAGGGGACAGGAAATAACTTACTCGCAGCATTAGATAAGAACGACTCTGTAGGAATCATTGACTCCTATTTCCCCGAAGCTGATTTTTTTACAGAGTTTGAAAGATTTGACAGGCATTGTGAAAAGCTGCGGAGAAATGGTACACCCATTCATTATGTAAGTGTTTGCAGTCCCAACTACCTGCATGATGCCCATATACGTTTTGGTTTGCGGATCGGTGCCGATGTGATCTGTGAGAAACCGGTTGTATTAAATCCATGGAATGTAGATGCACTGATGGACATGGAAAAGGAAACAGGGAAAAAAGTTTATTCCCTGCTTCAGTTAAGAGTACACCCGGCCATTATAAAATTGAAGAAAGAGATAGAGCAGTCAGCAGCAGGAAAGAAATATGAGGTTGACCTCACCTATATTACTCCCCGGGGAAAATGGTATTTGCATAGCTGGAAAGGAGATATTGACAAAAGCGGGGGGGTAGCCACCAATATCGGACTTCATTTTTTTGACATACTGCTCTGGATATTTGGGGATGTTGTTCAAAGCCGGGTAACAGAACATACTGCGCTGAATGCGTCGGGAAAACTGGAGCTTGAAAAGGCGACTATTAACTGGGCAATGAGCATCGACGGGAATAAATTACCAGCTGGTGTGCAGGAAGTGGAAAAGAGATCATACCGGTCCCTGAAAATTGATGGCAAAGAATTGGAGTTTAGCACGGGGTTTGAGGACCTACATACTGAGTTTTACAGGCAGGTATTACTGCAAAATGCCGTAACACTGCAGGAGGCAAGAAAAGCGATTCAGCTCGTGCATGATATAAGAAATTTTGACAATTCGTAATAAGACTCTAATTTTGTGTTCTTAAAAGAATCTGTACGTAGAAATCTGTTTGTTTTCCTCTGGCATGGTAATTATCCTATAGCGCAATTCGTATAATTACGAATAATTATTGCGTAGTTGTGTTATAGACGTTTAAACATTCAATCGCTATTTTAGCAATTGAAATCTTTTACCTCTGAAACAAACAGGCGATGAAAAAACAAGCCAGGTTATTACATTATCTATTGGCGCTATTTTTTACAGCACTTTTTACTTTTAGTGTTTGTGAATATTTATTCAGGATCAACTCCGTGAAGAATTTCTTTTACCCGGAATTATCAATAAACCGTGATGAGGAATATGATCCCCGCCTTAATAGCCTTAACTCGGTTTCTAAATTAGAATCTTACACCGACAGCATTGTAGCTAAAACAGAGGGAAATGAATTGTCGCAAAAAGCACTATATCCTGTCATGCTTTGTGAAGTGGTGAAAAAGAGATTCTATGACGGTCTGTATACCTATTCAATAGGTAATAACTTCCTGGCCTACCTCGCCACAAAGATCAGCGGCCGCTCCTGGAATGAAGTGTGGAATACAAATGACATTTTAAAATCAGGAAACGCATTCTGCGGACAGCAAAGCCTGGTGATGATGGATATTTTGATTAAAAAAGGATACCAGGTGAGGGCCATAAAAATGTTTTCTAAAACGTATAATGCCGGACATTTTGCCTTCGAAGCCTACTACGAAGGCAAATGGCATTATTATGATCCAAATATGGAAGCAAGCACCACCTTTCTCAGCCAGAGAGGATATCCGTCTTTTGCTGAGCTGGGAGTAGATAAGAACACAACAACAGGTCTTTACCCCTTTGCCAGTCCCCTTATGGTTTCGGAGTTGTTCAGTGAGTATAAAATTGGCGGCGTAAACGAATTGATGCCAGGATATATGTACCTGTTTCAATCCATTACAAAGTTTTTATCATCTATTAGCTGGATCATTTGTCTCGCTATGTATTTCCTGGTATTGAGAAAATACAGTTATCCTTTTCCAAAAATACACCTGGCGCACAAAGCCTATCCGCAAAGTGCAACTGCCTGAGCAATGGCAGAGCTATCCTGTACTCTTCTTTTACTACAAGGAGAAATGTATCATTATTGGTTTACCAAGTTTTGAGAAAATATGAAAAACCCGGTTTTCAGGTTGGATGAAATTATGCGGCTTTGCACCGGCAAAACTGTTTTGCATCTTGGTTATGTGCAGCATTCGCATCTCTATGAGAAATTGATAGCAGATGATATTTGGGTGCATTCCGGCATTGCTAAAGTGGCCACTCAAATAACCGGTATTGATTACCTGGAAAAGGATGTGGAGATCATTAAGAGCAAATATGGCTTCGAAGGATATTTTGGGGATGCCAACCACCTGGAAAATGTACCACTAAACCGCCAGTTTGATATAATTGTATGCGGCGAATTGATCGAACATATCACTAATCCCGGGCTGATGCTCGAAGGGATCAAGCGGTTTATGCATAAAGATTCTGTTTTGATCATCACCACACCTAATCCATGGGGACATGATTTTATAAAAAAAGTTGGTAACGGGGAGGCAGAGCAAAGTTGGATAAACCCCGAGCATATCTGCTGGTACTCCCACTTCACTTTAAAAAATGCGTTGACAAGGCATGGGTATACAGAAGTGAAGTATGATTATTATTTCGGCTTCGAAACGGAAAAGCAATATTTTTCTGTAACACCGGGGATATTAGCTCCGTTAAAAAGGCTAAAAAGAAAATGGAGCATTGCGAATACAAAAAGTCAGAATCAATTGGGACTCTTTTTTATCAGCAGGCTGGATGCTTCAGTCCCAAATCAAAGCTGATATGACCAATCAAAGAATTCACTTTAAAGGACTGAATGGATTAAGGGCAATTGCAGCATTTTCAGTTGTTTTTTCTCATACCGGATTATCACTGGATCATTTTGGGGGACAACAAACCCACGGCCTTTCTTTTGCTTCCTATGGGGTAACCATTTTTTTTTCACTCAGCGGATTTCTAATTACCTATCTTCTGCTTGTGGAGAAGGACAGGTTTCAAAACGTAGACATAAAGAAATTTTATTTTAGAAGGATACTAAGAATATGGCCCTTGTATTTTCTTTATCTTTTCCTGGCCCTGGGGATTACTTATTTATACACCCCATCTGTTATTGGAGCAAATACGGGATGGTACTTTTTTTTGGGAGCAAACTTTCCCTACATCTTTGGCACAGGAATACCGTTGCTTTTGCACTACTGGTCCCTGGCTGTAGAGGAGCAATTTTACCTGTTCTGGCCGCTGGTGATAAAAAGATCAAAGAATGCTTTTAAGACCGTACTGGCATTTTTCTTTCTGTTCTTTTTAGTAAAAATACTGGCAAGAATATACCTAAGTCAGACAGGAGATATGATGCCTTACTTTTTCCTGGATGTAACCCGGTTTGATTGTATGGCAATAGGGGCATTGGGGGCGGTACTTTATTTCAAAGGGAACGCCCTGTTTCTGAAAGGCTGCTTTTTGTTACCCGTACAGATCCTTGCCTGGGGATTATTGATTCTGATCGCCTTCGAAAAGTTTCACGTCACATCCATGATTGATGATACTATCGTGGCAATTGCTGCAGTAGTCATGATAATGAATGTATCCTGTAATCCAAAATCTCTTGTAAAGCTGGGGAATAAAGTGTTCGATTATCTTGGTAAGATATCTTTTGGAATTTATGTGTACCACCCTTTGGTCATATTCCTGCTTACACTTGTAGCAAAGAATATTTTTAGGGGAGTGTCACAGGCAGCCAGTTACTTACTTGCTTTTTTACTGATCTCAGCCGGCACGATACTGGTGGCATCATTGTCGTATAAATATTTTGAGAAGAGATTCCTTGTAATAAAAGCAAAATACAGTAAAGTGCATAGTGAAGCCTCAGAAGCAGATTTTCGATAAAGACAACTTATTTTTGACGCACTATAATCCTGAAATTTTATGAAAGTAGTAATATTGGCCGGAGGGCTTGGCACCCGGTTAACAGAAGAAACAGTTGTAAAGCCAAAGCCAATGGTGGAGATTGGCGGTAAACCCATTTTGTGGCATATTATGAAAATATATGAGCATTACGGGTATAATGACTTTATCATTTGTCTCGGGTATAAAGGACACATGATAAAAGAGTATTTTATCAATTATTATTTATACAACTCCGATATAACAGTGGAGCTTGGGTCCAATAAAATGGACATTCATTTTACCAACAGTGAGTCCTTCAAAGTTACCCTGGTAGATACGGGGGTGGATAGTAATACAGCAGAGCGGATCAAACGGATTCAACGGTATGTAGGCAATGAAACATTCATGCTTACCTATGGAGATGGAGTGAGTGATATTGACATTGCTGCATTGACAGCGTTTCATAAAAAGCATGGAAAACTCGCCACCCTTAGCTCTATTCAGCTACCCGGGCGGTTTGGTACCATTGATATAGACAGTAAAGGCGTTGTGCAGCATTTCCAGGAAAAACCTGATGGGGACGGAATATGGATCAATGGAGGTTTTTTTGTACTGGAACCCGGCATATTCAAATACCTGGAGGGAGATATGGAATTGGTGCAATGGGAAAAGAAACCCCTGGTGGATATAGCAAACGACGGAGAATTATGCGCCTTCCGGCATTATGGTTTCTGGAAATGCATGGATGCCATACGGGACAAGATCGAATTAGAAGACCTGTGGGAAAGTGGAAATGCTAAATGGAAAAAATGGTAGTATGAATTATCAGCAACTTTTTGAAGCTACTTATAAAGGAAAGAAAGTATTACTAACGGGGCATACCGGGTTTAAAGGATCCTGGATGCTCCTTTGGCTTCATACTGCAGGGTCAATTATAAAGGGATATGCATTGACTCCCGATAGCGAAAACAGCTTATATAATATGATAGGCGGAGATAACCTCTGCGACTCTGTTATTGATGATATAAGAAACAAGGAAAAACTGGAATCTGTTATTGATGAGTTTCAACCTGATTTTATTTTTCACTTTGCGGCACAACCACTTGTCAGAAGATCCTACGAGGAACCGGCCTATACATTTGATGTGAATATAATGGGAACGGCAAATGTGCTGGAAGGTGTACGAAAACTCAGTAAGCCCTGCGCTGTTATTATTATTACAACAGATAAGGTGTATGAGAATAATGAAACAGGAGTTGCCTACTGTGAAGAGGACCGGCTTGGTGGTTATGACCCGTACAGTGCCAGCAAAGCAGGAGCAGAGATTGTGATCAACAGCTACCGTAACAGCTTTTTTAATCCCTTAAGCTATACGCAGCACCAAAAATCAATTGCATCTGTGCGTGCCGGAAATGTAATTGGCGGCGGAGACAGGGCTAAAGACAGGATAATTCCTGACATCATCCGGGCTTTCACGAATAATGAAACAGTAGTAGTAAGAAATCCACTTTCTGTACGACCGTGGCAGCATGTGCTGGAACCATTAAGCGGCTATTTGCTGATGGGTGCAAAAATGGTGAAGGACCCGGCCCGTTTCAGTACCGCTATTAATTTTGGCCCATATCCCTCTGATGCCCTTACCGTAGAAGAAGTGGTGAAGCAGGCTATCAGTGAGTGGGGCAGCGGAACATACAATGTACTGCAAAACACTAATCAGCCACATGAGGCCGGATTGTTGAGATTGGATATAACCAAAGCAGAAAAAGAAGCAGACTGGCACCCAAAGATGGATGCACATCAGGCAATAGGGAAAACCATTCAATGGTATAAGAACGCCACTGCCGAAAATGCTTTTGAATACACCAAAGAACAGATCAGCCAATACCAGCAGTTATAATGCGATTTTCAGAAACTCCATTGAAGGGCAGTTATATTATTGAGCTTACTCCTTTTGCAGATACAAGAGGATGGTTTGCCCGTACATTCTGTAAAAATGAATTTGCACAGATCGGGCATTCAAAAGAATGGGTACAACTGAATCATTCTTTTACAAATACTAAAGGCTCTATCCGGGGAATGCATTTTCAATATCCCCCGCACACAGAAATAAAAATGGTACGGTGTATTGCCGGAGCTGTTTTTGATGTGATCATTGATATACGTAAAGACTCTGACACATTTCTTCAATACTTCGGTGCAGAACTTTCTGCCCAAAACAAAAAAATGCTGTATATACCCGATGGGTTTGCACACGGCTTCCAAACGCTTGCAGATAATACCGAACTGATCTATCATCATACAGCCTTTTATACACCTGCTGCAGAAGGAGGGATCCGTTATAATGACCCGAAAGTAGGTATTGACTGGATCTTACCTGATGCCGAAATTTCTGAAAGGGATAAAGAGCATCCTTACTTAGATAATACATTTAAAGGACTAATACTATAACCAGATGAATTGCAGATTTTGTAATGCTGAAGTAAACCATGTTTTTATAGACCTGATCAATTCACCGGCCTCCAACTCTTTTTTAACAAAAGAGCAGCTGAATGAACCCGAAGCTTTTTATCCATTGAAGGTCTTTACCTGCGGTACCTGTTTCCTGGTGCAGGTGGATGAATACAAAAAGTCGGATGCCATCTTTATCAGGGCATTTATGACTTCTGGAGGCAATGCTTGTCCCGATAGCGCTATCTTATCTAATGCCCAGATAGCGTCTCCTCGAACATACCCATCAAGAGAAGAATCGGATGCCATCAAGGCATTCAGGGCTTCTGGAGACAATGCTTGCCCCGATTCCGCGATCTGGCCTAATGCCCTGATCGCTATTCCTCGAACATGCTTATC
>CAYUCU010000125.1:0-12332 GCA_964443345.1 uncultured Chitinophaga sp. | reverse complement strand
AAAGCCTTTTCTCACAGGATAAAAGGGCTTTTAGTCATGGCTGTATCCGCTTAAGCGAACCGCAGAAAATGGCAGAATGGTTATTAAGAAACTACCCGGAGTGGCCAAAGGAAAAAATAGTTTCGGCAATGAACCAGACCAGTGAAAGAGCAGTGAAGCTGAAAGAAGCGATCCCGGTGTTTATTATTTACTACACTGCCTGGGTGGATGATGACGGGCAATTAAATTTCAGGGATGATGTGTACCAGCATGACAGTGAATTAATTAAAAAAATGTTTACTGTATCTGCACCATCAAAGGTTATCCGGGTGGACAATCTGAATGTGACACCACAACAATAATACAGCTATACTACCACTCATCATTAAATGCTGCATCCGGTCAGGGCCGGAGCAGCATTTTAGTTTTAAGTTTTGCCATAGTACTACCGGCTGTACTAACCAAAACTAAACGCTTTATGGTAAGGTATTTTATGTCCTTCTCCGTTCCGGAAGGCCGGCAGGTAGTTGCCCAGCGGGTTATTGACCAGTATTTTGATGCGCTTTCAAAAAATGGCCCGGGCGGCATGCGAAGCCAGTGCTATGCCGATAATGACAATGATTGCACGTTCGTTCACATCAAAAGTTTTAAAAAGGAAGCGGTAGCCAACCAGCATTTCAAATCAGCCACATTCCGTGAATACATACAAAAACTGGCTGACCTCTGTGGTAACCGGCCCGGTTTTTCCCGGCTGATGCAACAGCAAACTTTTGAATCGATCTATTGAAACGGCAACCAGCATTAATTTCCTGTTCAGGCATCATTTGATTGGTTTGCAGATTTATTTAAAAATCGGTTTCAAATCCGCTAAATTTATCTTTTTGAAACAAACCAATTTGCTATGCACCGGGTCATCATTCCGATTGACTTTTCTGAAACTTCACTGAATGCCGCCCGTTTTTCCGCCCAAATGCTTGCCGGGAAAAATGATACTACGGCTATATTGTATCATAATTATGAGTCGCATGATGATGTTGATATCTCCCACAATTACCAGGAAAGTTTAAAAAAAGAATTTCTCCGTGCCGGTGTAAAAAATGTGGTCTGTGAAAGTGAAATGGGCGGCGACCTGATCGATAATATCTCCCGCCTTGCCCATACCATCAGGGCCACTCTTATTATTATGGGCATTACCGGCAAATCGGCGGTACGCCAGGCCATGTTTGGAAGCAATACACTGAAACTCATCGACCGGAACCTTTACCCGGTAATGATCATTCCGCCGGATGCTGTGTATAAAGGAATAAATAATGTGGCCTTTGCTTCTGATTTTAAAAATGTGGAAGCCACTACCCCGGCACCCCTGATCAATTCTGTACTGGAAATGTTCAACCCCAAACTGCATATCGTTCATGTGAACAAAGAAATATACATATCACTTCCTGTTGAAATGGAAGAGGAAAAAACAAAACTGCTGGGCATGTTTGGTACCTTCCGCACTGAGTGCTATTTCCTTACGATGAATGATTTTTACCAGGCCATAGATACCTTTGTAAACGACTATAGTATTGATATATTGATAACAATTCCCAAACACCAGAGTAATTCCACCTCCCTATTCAAAACCAGCCACACCAAGCGACTGGCTTATCACAGCCATATTCCGATATTAGCGGCCCATGAATAGCTGAAACACGATGGCCTCCCGGCTTTTCCAAAGCAGCAATTCTCCGTACATTTGCACCCTGGTACCCTTTTAGGTATTTAAACAAAAACTATGCAAACCGTTATCGTTCCTGTAGACTTTTCTGAAACATCATTGAATGCAGCCAGGTATGCCGTACAATTATTGAATGGCTATTATGGCGTTAATATGGTACTTCACCATGTATATGAAAAAGCAGCACAGGCAGAAGAAGCCACTCAAAAACTGGAGCAACTAAAAAATCAGTTAAGAGACTCTGGTGTCGTTAAAATAGAGCTACTGGCAGAAGAAGGCGCTGATTTTATTGCGGAACTGGAAAAATTGGCCCGCCACCGGCATGCCGATCTGATCGTAATGGGCATCACCGGCCGGTCTTCTATCGGACAAACCTTCATTGGCAGCAATACCCTTAAAATGGTAAGCCAAAAAGTTTGTCCGGTGCTTATTGTTCCTTCAGATGCTTTGTACAATGATGTGAAGAATGTATTACTTACTTCAGATTTTAAGAATGTACAGGCCAATACGCCTTCCGTGCCTATCAAAAAAGTGCTGAAACCCTTTCATGCCCATCTTCATATCATGAATGTGGACAGCGAACATTATGTGGCCATAACAGATGAGTACCAGGCACAAAAAGCAAAGCTGAGAGAGATGTTTGCCGAATTTAAGCCAGAGTTTTATTTCCTGGGGCTGCAAAATGTGGATGAGGCCATCAACCAGTTTGCCCATGACAAAAAGATTGATATTATTATCATAATCCACCGGGAACAGACGATTTTCTCCAAATTGTTTGTAAAAAGCCATACCAAAAAGCTTATTTATCACAGTTCTGTGCCTGTTTTGGCGTTACATGAATAATATTCGGCGGTTGGGTGGCGGTAAAAACAAATGTTTACCTTTGTTCTCATTTCTTTTATGAGATACTATTCCAGCAAATCCGGGAAAATTTACTCTTTTGCAGAGCAATCATTGCCTGCCAACTTTTACATCCCGGATTAAAAGATAAGCACCACCCCTTACTTAACTACCCCTTTTTGTAACGGCTGTTTTGCCGCTTTTTTGTTTAACTATTGCTTGTATGAAAAATATTAAATTGATCGAAGTGCCTTCTGAGATCGGGGCGGGTACCCGTGGTGCCAGCCTGGGCATTGAAGCGATAAAAATTGCTGCCCTGGATTTTATGAGCAACTTTTTTATTCACTTCCCCTCAGAAAAGATACAAACAGAAAACAAACTGTTGTATGAACCCATTGAATCTCCTTATGCCAAGCGCATTAAAGGCATCGCGGCTATTTATGACCGGGTAAGCAAGGCCGTATCCGATTCCATGAAAAATAATTTCTTCCCCGTTATACTTAGTGGTGACCATAGCACGGCCGGTGCCACCATTGCAGGCATTAAAATGGCAAAACCAAAAAGCAAACTCGGTGTAATCTGGATCGATGCACATGCCGACCTGCATACTCCTTACACCACCCCGTCAGGGAATGTGCATGGTATGCCAATGGCCGTTTCTATTAATAAAAATAATGAAGACTGTGCCGTTCATGACATTGATAAGGATACCGCCAATTATTGGAATTACCTGAAGAATATCGGGAAAACTGCTCCAAAAGTATTGCCTGAAGATGTGGTATTTATTTCGCTGCGGGATTATGAAAAAGAAGAACGGCACCTGATAGAGAAATATGATATGAAAGTGATCACCACCAAAGAAGTACGGAGCAAAGGCGCCGAGAATGTGGTAAGGGCTGTATTGAGGTACCTGGCTGACTGCACCGATATTTATATTTCTTTTGATGTGGACAGCCTTGACTCTTCTATTTCCAAAGGTACCGGCACCCCTGTCAGCAATGGATTGAAAGAACGGGAGGCAGAAGATCTTATCAGCAAGTTTATGCAAAACCGTAAGGTCTGCTGTTTTGAAATAGCAGAAGTGAATCCCACCTTGGATAAGGAAAACCTGATGGCGGAGATCGCTTTCAACATTTTGCAACGGAGTGTGAATGTATTGATGATGAATTAATTTGCAGCCATGAAAAAATTGGTCTTCTGTTTATCTTTTCTTACAGGCTGTCTTTATCATGCAACTGCGCAATCCGGTACCTACCTGGATTCCATGCAGCAATACCAGGAACGGTATGTAAAAGAGCATGGAGTGATAAAAGGTAAAGACAAATCGCTGCTGCGATTTTTCCCGGTATCAGAAAAATATAAGGTAAGGGCCCGTTTTCAGAGGATCTATGAAGCCTCCTGGTTCAACATGGAAACTTCCGGCAAAGAAAAACAGGTGTACCGGGTATATGGTATTCTTAATTTTGAATTGAATGACACTGCTGTGAAATTATATGTTTACCAGTCGCAGCGGCTAATGAACACAAAAGAGTATGCCGATCATTTGTTTGCCCCTTTTACAGATAAAACGAACGGTGAAGAGACCTATGAAAACGGCCGTTATATTGATATGACGGAAGCAGATCTTTCCGGTGACGTTTATTTCCTGGATTTTAATACAGCATATAATCCCTACTGTGCTTATGTAAGCAACACGTTTAATTGCCCGATACCTCCAAAAGAAAATGACCTTCCGGTTGCCGTCAGGTCTGGAGAGATGAAATATCGCAAAGGGCATTAATTGGAATTCATCCGCTCCGGTTTTCAAACCGCTTATCAAAAATTAATCACGATTAAGAGAACTGTTCTCTGCTTTGCATCGTAGATATGGCATCGAAATAGAACCAGCTATGTGCTTTAAAATCACTTTTTTTTCCTTTCTCACCATAATTTCTGTTCAGGTTACTGCCCAAAAAGGAACAATTACCGGTTTGGTCACCGATGCAGAATCCAAAACCCCTGTAAACGGGGCCTCCATTAATATCCCCGGAAATAAAGGCGACAACTCAGATATGTTTGGCAAGTTCAGCATACCCGCTGTCAACCCCGGCCAGTATGAAATGATCGTTTCTCATGTAGGATATAAGACGGAGATCATCCCAGTGGAAGTAAAATCAAACCTGCTTTCCACCATTAATGTCAATCTCAGAAAAGCAAATCTTGATCTGTCTGAAGTGCGGATCAATAGTAAAAGGACCACCGGGCTGAATACTATCAGCGCTGTGGACATAAGATTGCGGCCGGTGAACACTTCACAGGATGTGTTACGTATCGTACCCGGCTTGTTCATTGCACAGCATGCCGGTGGCGGTAAAGCGGAACAAATTTTCCTGAGGGGCTTTGATATAGATCATGGTACTGATATTTCTATTACGGTAGATGACATGCCGGTAAACATGGTAAGTCATGCACACGGACAAGGCTATGCTGATCTGCACTTCCTTATTCCTGAAACAGTAGAGAAAGTGGGCTTTGATAAAGGCCCCTATTTCGCCGGCAAAGGCAACCTGGCCACTTCTGCCTATGTTGATTTTTCCACCAAAGAATTTTTAGAGAAGAACAGTATCAAAGCAGAGGTTGGACAATTTAACACACAAAGAGTGGTTGGATTACTGAAACTTTTTAATAAATCAACGGAGAAGAACCGCCAGCAATTTTATGTGGCATCTGAATATTCTACCACTGATGGTTATTTCGACAGCCCGCAGGATTTTCACCGGTTCAACCTGATGGGGAAATACAATGCCTGGTTTGGCAACCAGTCACAACTTTCCATCACCGCTTCCACATTCGACAGTAAATGGAATGCCTCCGGCCAGGTACCTGACAGGGCAGTGAAAGCGGGTATCATCAACCGTTTTGGCGCCATTGATGCAACCGAAGGCGGCACTACCAGCCGCACCAATTTCAATCTGCGTTTCAATAAGCAATGGAAGAACAACTGGAAGACAACAGACCAGCTTTATTTCAGCCATTATAAATTCAACCTGTTCTCCAACTTTACCTTCTACCTGGAAGACCGGGTGAATGGTGATATGATCAACCAGAAAGAAACAAGAAATATTTTTGGATACCATACCACTGCTGCTAAATCCTATTTGCTCGGCACTTTGAAAAGCAATACCGAATTGGGTGGTGGTTTCCGCTATGACGATGTGAACGATATTGAACTGGCCAAAGCAACCCGAACCACTTTTTACAATAGCATTCAAAAAGGTGATGTACGGGACTGAATTCCTTTCTTTATATCAGCCAGGATGTTGAACTGAGTGATAAATTCAGCCTGAATGCCGGGTTGCGGTACGACCATTTTACTTTTAAATACAAAGATGAACTGGCAGGTGCTGTTGATTTTTCTAAGCAGCAAAAGGGGACATTCAGTCCGAAACTGAATTTCAGTTATTCACCTAACCAAAAAGTAAAAATATACCTGAACAATGGCATCGGTTTCCATTCCAACGATACCCGTGTGATACTCGATAACCAAGGCAATGATATACTACCAAAAGTAATTGGTACTGATCTCAGTATTATTTTAAAACCAAATAAAAACCTGATCCTGAAAACGGCGTTGTGGCATCTTTATTCCCAGCAGGAATTTGTGTATGTGGGTGATGCAGGTGTTGTGGAGCCAAGTGGTAAAACAAGACGTATGGGTATTGATGTATCCGCCCGCTATCAATTTGCAAAATGGTTGTTTGGAGATATAGACCTGAACCTCACCCGGGCCAGGGCCATCGGTGAAGCAAAAGGTGAAGATTTTGTTCCCCTGGCGCCTTCTTTTACCAGTATTGGTGGTTTAACGGCGAAAGGCAAAAACGGATTCAGTGGTTCCTTACGCTATCGTTTTATCGACAACCGCCCTGCTGACGAAATTAATTCCGTAAGGGCACAAGGATATTTTCTGCTGGATGCGGTAGTCGTTTACAAATTGAATCAATTTGAATTTTCGGTGTCTGGTGAGAATTTACTGAACAGAAAATGGAGAGAAGCACAGTTCAATACAGAATCAAGATTGCAAACTGAACCTGATCCTGTTTCTGAGATTCATTACACACCCGGCATTCCAGGGTATGTAAAAGCGGCAGTGACATTTAGTTTCTAATAATGTCCCGATCTGAACCACATAGGCAGATAGAAACAGCAGAAATGCGCACATTGAATCCTATGTGTTATCCTATGTACCTATGTTTCTATTGTGGTTCACTATAATTTCAAACCGAAACACTATTCAAAAGTCTTCCTCAATCCTTCATCAAAAGGGGTTGGACTAAAACCCAGTTCTTTTTTTGCTTTATCAATGATAAAACCTGTTTTAAGCGGTCGTTGTGCCGGTTGAGAAAAAGTGGCTGCTGTTACATTGATCAGCAATGATTTGTCCAGGTCCAGGTGAGCCGCCGTCTTGCAAGCCATATCAAATGGAGTAAGTATATCTGCTCCCGAAAGATGAAAGATACCAGTAACCTTTTTCTCCACCATCAATACAATACCTGCGGCAAGGTCTTCTACATAAGTGGGCGTACGTACCTGGTCGCTTACCACTTTATATGTCTCTCCCTTTTCTAATTTTTCTTTTACCACCGTCAGAATATTTGATCTTCCTGCCAACGGCTTTCCATATACCAGCACTGTTCTGGCAATGGTCCGGTTTCCGGTAAATTGCCTCACTGCTTTTTCCGCCTCCCATTTTGTGGTACCATAATAATTTACCGGGTTGGGAATATCATCTTCTGCATACATCCCTTTTTCGCCATCAAAAATAAAATCGGTAGAGACATAAAGAAATGAACACCCATATTTATTTGCCTGCTCCAGCAGTATAACAGTGCCTTTTACATTGATCTTGTACGCCAGTTCCTGCTGCAGTTCACAATCATCAGGTTTGCACAGGGCTCCTGCATGCACCACTACGTCTGGTTTATGCTTGTGAAATACTGCTTGTACCCGGGCATCATCAGTAAAATCCATTGTTTCATAGAAAAAATTTTCCTGCCCTTCAAAAGGTAAGCGGCAGGCTCCCAATCCTGTAGCAATGACAGTGTATTTCTTTGCTACTAATTGAGCGGTGAGATAGTGCCCTAAAAAACCATTGGCGCCTGTTACCAAAATTTTCATATACCAAATGTACCTTTTACAAAATAAAAAGGCCCCACCGGGGTGAGGCCTGTATGCTTGAATATTTTTCTGCAGTTAAAATCCCTTTTTCTCAATAGGTTTTGCAGAAGGGAAATTCGGTGTCAATCCCATATTATAAAAAGTAAAGGAGTAAATATCTGCTGCTGTTTCCAATGCCTTTTTTAAGTTGCTGGCGCCATGGCCGGAATTCACATCGATCCGTATCAGCGCCGGGTTAGAACCTTTATAGTGCTCCTGCAATGTAGCGGCATATTTGAATGAATGTGCAGGTACCACCCGGTCATCATGATCGGCAGTAGTGATAAGCGTAGCAGGATAATTAATACCAGATTTAATATTATGAATCGGTGAATAGGCAAACAGGTTCTTAAAGTCAACCGCATTCTCGCTGCTGCCATACTCAGCTACCCAGTTCCAGCCAATGGTAAACTTCTGAAAACGGAGCATATCCATTACTCCAACCTGTGGTATCGCTACTTTAAATAACTCTGGACGTTGATTGATAACAGCGCCAACCAGTGTTCCGCCGTTTGAACCACCTTGCACGGCCAGGTACTCTTTGGAAGTGTACTTTTTGTTGATCAGGAATTCACCGGCTGCAATAAAATCATCAAATACATTTTGCTTTTTCAGGCGCATACCTGCTTCATGCCATTTTTCGCCGTATTCACTTCCACCCCGCAGGTTGGCTATGCAATAGATACCACCCTGCTCCAGCCAGGTGATCCTGGTGGGTGAAAAGGAAGGGTTGCTGGAGATATTAAAACCACCATAGCCATATAAGATCGTTGGATTTTTACCATTCAGTACCGTTCCTTTTTTATAGGTAATGAACATAGGCACTTTGGTCCCGTCTTTACTTGGGTAAAAGACCTGTTCTGTTACATAATCCTCCGGGTTGAATTTTACTTCCGGTTTTCTGAACACAGTGCTTTTACCGGTGGCAATATCATATTGGTAAATAGTAGGCGGAAATGTTATAGATGTAAACGTATAAAAAACAAATTTATCAGTACGTTCTCCGCCAAAACCTCCTGCGGTACCTAATGCGGGCAGTTTCACCTCCCGTTCCAGTTTGCCATTAAAATCATACACATACACCCGACTGGTCACATCCTTCAGGTAGGAAATAAAGAGTTTTCCGCCGGCAGAGGAAATGGATGAAATGTTTTCCTCTTTCTCGGGAATGATCGTTTTCCAGTTTTCTTTAGCTGGGTTCTTTGGATCCACCAGTACAATTTTCTGGTTCAATGCGCCATCGTTGGTGGACATAATAAATTTCCCGTTCACCTCTTCTATAAAGCTGTAATCATAGTCCCCTGCTTCAGCGATAATAGGTTGGAATATTTTATCGCTGGCAACTGACTTACTATCGTAATACCACAATGCATTACCATCTTTTGCTTTTCCCCTGTCAGAGATATTCAGGAATACATACCGTTCACTTTCATCGGTAAAGACAGAATGAAAACGTTGCGGGTTAGCCGCATCTTCATACACCAGTACATCTTGTTCCTGTGAGGTACCCACTTTATGATAATACACCTGGTGGTTCTCGTTTTTGGTGGATAATTCTTTTCCCTTTTCAGGAGTTGGATAACGGCTGTAGAAAAAACCATCTCCCTGCCAGGAGGCGCCCGAAACTTTTACCCACAGCAGGCTATCATCCAGGTACTGCAGGGAATTCATATCCATTACATAGAAAGTGCGCCAGTCGCTGCCCCCTTGTGTTTTGCCCACTACGGCATATCGCCCGTTTTTTGATAAGGCAAAGGTGCCCAAACCGGTAGTACCCCCTGCAGAAAATTTATTCGGATCGATCACCAGTTCCGGTTTGCCATCCAATCCTTTTTGACGGTAAAGAACACTCTGGTTTTGCAACCCATCATTTTTGGAGAAATAGAAGTATTCGTTCTTTTTAGAAGGCGAAGAATACTTTGGATAGTTGTTGATCTCTTCCATCCTTTTCAGCCATTGGGCACGATAAGATATCTTATCCAGGTAACCAAAGGTCACTTTGTTCTGTTCTGTCACCCATTGTTTTGTTTCCTCGCTCCTGTCATCTTCCAGCCAGCGGTAAGGATCGGCTACCTGGGTGCCATGATAGTCTTCTACGGTCTCTCCTTTCTTTGTTTCAGGATATAGTAATTGTGCTGTTGCCAGCAAGGGCAATGAAAAAACAACCCATATCAATATCTTTTTCATAATTCATTTTTTGTGTTTTTAAAGATAGCGGATTCTGGCAGCAAAAAAAACGGCCTCTGACAAAAGGCCGCTATACCGGATAAGCGATCAATAAACTATTCCCGGATAACTTTAGGTGCTCCTTCGGCAAGCCAGGTGGCAAATATTTCAGATACCTTCCATTCGTTTCCGGCGTAATTTCTTGGTCGGGCATTGATATAGTCCAGGAAACTTTCCACATCAGCCGGCCGGCATTCCATCATTACCTGCAGCACCATTTTATCCTTATAATCACCGGTTTTGATCAGCACATTCATAGATGGATTATTCTTCAGGAAATAATCACCAGTGAATCGTATATCCGACACAAGCGAATCCACCAGTTTCGTTTCGTCATCAGGTGTCCATTTAAGAAATATATTGTACCTGTCGTACAGCGGTTCGTCGTACACGTTCAGGAGTTTAATAAAATGCGCTGCCAATTTGGGAAGCCTGCCATAATAAATATTGCTCTTGTTCATCCTGGTATAAAGCAGGTCGCCTTTTTGAATGGCTAATCCTGTATTATTATTACTGATAGTAAAATAATAATAGTTCTCTTTTATAAGGCTGCACTTTCCATATCCTTTTTGCACCGCCTCATCTTTTGAAGTATGGTACACGCCATACAAAACAACCACCTGGTTTTGCTGCATCCGAACTCCTTCAGGCAGATCAAGCTGTACCAGTTTGGTGGTATCATCCAATGGGACGATATAATCGGTAATGGGAAAACCTCTGAGCCATTTGCTTGTATCCGTTTGTGCAGACGTAATCAGGGTGATAAAAAATGATCCGATAAAAAACAACTGTCGCATAAAAAATGTTTATCTCACAATTTAGATCAATGTCCTTCCAACCTTGTCCGTACTGCCGGGTATTTTTACTGATTAGTACTATTCAACAAAAACAAGATCGGGCAATAAGATAATATTCAATTTTGAAACCCGGGAAATGCAAGTTGTATATTCGCAAAGAAAGCAAACAGTTGTTAGTGTAAGACAAACACATTCCGGACAAATGCCTATTTTTGGCAATTATTATGGCAAAAAAAGTAACAAAGATTGGAGTTCTTACATCTGGCGGTGATTCTCCGGGCATGAATGCAGCCATCAGGGCTGTAGTAAGGACGGGTATTTATCACGGACTTGAAGTTCATGGCATCATGCGGGGCTACCAGGGATTGATAGAAGATGATATTTATAAAATGGAAGGTCGTTCTGTTGCCAACATTATCCAGCGGGGCGGTACTATATTGAAAACGGCCCGTTGTAAGGAATTTTTTGACCCTGAAGGAAGAAAAAAAGCATATGATAACCTGAAACGAAGGGGTATTAATGGCCTGGTGGTCATCGGTGGTGATGGTTCCTTCCGGGGCGCCGGTAAATTCAGCCAGGAATTTGATATTCCCTGTATCGGTCTTGCCGGAACTATTGACAAGGATATCAACGGCACTGATTTCACTATTGGTTTTGATACGGCTGTAAATACTGCAGTAGAAGCAATTGATAAGATACGGGATACAATGGATGCACATGATCGTATCTTTATTATCGAAGTAATGGGAAGAGATGCCGGATATATTGCCCTGCACAGCGGTATTGCTACCGGTGCTGAAAACATATTAGTGCCGGAACGAAAAACAAATATGAACGATATCATTGCATCGTTGCTGGAAAAAGAACGGCGCAAGAAACTGGTGAACCTGATCGTAGTTGCTGAAGGAGATGAATTTGGCGGGGCCAACGAAGTTCAGAAAGTATTACAGGAAAGTTTACCAAAAGCAGAGATCAGGGTATGCATACTCGGTCATATACAGCGGGGTGGCTCACCCAGTTGTATCGACCGGTTGATTGCCAGCAGAATGGGCTACCATGCAGTGGAAAGCCTGATAGAAGGAAGACATAATGTTTTTGTAGGCATCATGAATAACAAAATGCATTATATACCCCTGGAAGCCGCTGTAAAGAATAAAGGAAAGATCAGTGAGGAATGGATGAAGATTGTAAAAATACTGGCCAGCTAATGCCGCATTTTTAAAATAGCCAACGCAGAAAAAGAAACACACTAAAACACCATGAGTAAGAACCTTGATAAATACCTGCACAAAAATTTTGATAAAGAGGCAGGACGGCAACATGCATATAAAAGAACAAAGATCGTTGCTACGGTGGGCCCTGCCTGCGATTCGTATGAGCAACTGCTGGAGCTGGTACGGGCGGGTGTAAATGTGTTCCGGCTCAATTTTTCGCACGGCAATCATGAAGACAAGCAGAAGATCATTGATCATATCTACCAGATCAACAAAACGGAACCCTATAATATTTCTGTTTTGGCTGATCTGCAAGGACCGAAACTGAGAGTGGGTGAACTGGAAGGTGGCGCTTTAGAGATC
>CAYUCU010000124.1:0-12403 GCA_964443345.1 uncultured Chitinophaga sp. | reverse complement strand
ATTTATCTAACCTGCAGTAAGGCTTTAGTATGAAACACCTTCTTAATTGTATTGATGCACACACCTGTGGTAATCCCGTTCGCCTGGTAAAAGAAGGGGGACCAAAACTGGATGGCAGGAACATGAGTGAGAAGCGGCAGCATTTTCTCCGGGAGTATGACTGGATACGGACCGGGTTGATGTTTGAACCCCGCGGACATGATATGATGAGCGGCAGCATTCTTTATCCGCCGCATGATCCGGCCAATGACGTGGCTGTTTTGTTTATTGAGACCAGCGGCTGCCTGCCAATGTGCGGTCACGGTACTATCGGTACGATCACCATTGCGATAGAGGAAGGATTGATACAGCCGAAAACACCGGGAGTGGTGAAGATGGAAGTTCCCGCCGGGTTGGTAAATATTCAATATTCAATGAGCAATAATAAATGCTCAAGTGTTAAGTTGACCAACGTTGCATCTTTTCTTCATTCATCTGAATTGACGGTAGATTGTCCGGAATTGGGAGAGTTAGTGATAGATGTTTCTTACGGAGGAAATTTTTATGCTATCGTAGATGTGCAGCAAAATTTCAAAGGACTGGAATATTACCCGGCTGATAAACTGATCGCCTGGGCAAGAGCATTGCGAAGGAACATTAATGCGAACTATGAATTCATTCACCCGGAGGATGAAACAATAAAAGGATGTTCTCATATTCTTTGGACAGGAGCGGTGCTGGATGATACATCTACGGCGAGAAATGCCGTTTTTTATGGTGATAAAGCAATCGACCGTTCTCCCTGCGGCACGGGTACTTCTGCCCGCATGGCGCAATGGTATGCCAAAGGGCTGCTTAAGAAAGGCGATACCTTTATTCATGAAAGCATAATCGGGAGTAAATTTACCGGCAGGATAGAAGAAGAATTGCTGCTGGCTGGCAAACCGGCTATCCGCCCATCGGTGGAAGGCTGGGCAAAGATATTTGGGTACAACACCATTTGGATAGATAATGAAGATGATCCGTATGCGTACGGCTTCCAGGTACTTTAAATTTAATACTAATGAAGAAATTGTTTGTAGTAATTAGCATTTTGTGGGCATCGGCAGTATTGGCACAGGATAAGGCGAAGCAATTAGATAGCTTATTTACACAACTACACCGGGAACAGAAATTCTTTGGCAATGTGCTGATCGCAGAGAAAGGCAATATATTGTACCAAAAGAGCTTTGGCAAAGCTAATAATGCTACTAATGCAGATTTGAATGCAGAATCGCTGTTTGAACTGGCTTCCGTATCAAAACAGTTTACCGCAATGGGCATCATGTTATTGAAAAAACAAGGAAAACTTAGTTATGATGACAGCCTGCGGAAATTCATACCTGAACTCCCTTATTATAATATCACCATCAGGCAACTGCTGCACCACACATCGGGGCTCCCTGATTACATAGAATTGTTTATCAAAAACTGGGACACAACAAAGATCGCTACCAATAAAGATATGATCGGATTGCTGGCAACAAAAAAGCCCGCCATCTTATTTGCTCCCGGTGTAAAATGGGAATACAGTAATACCGGCTATGCATTACTGGCGAGTATCATTGAAAAAGCCTCTGGCATCGATTACGGTGCTTATTTAAATAAATATATTTTCAAGCCTTTAGGTATGAAACGGACAATGGTTTTTCGCCGCCGCTTTGAGAAAAAGGAGATGCCCAATTATGCATATGGATATGTGTTTGATGAGGGCAGCAAAACATTTGTATTGCCTGATAGCCTTCCTGCAACCGCAAGCATGGTATATTGTCTTGATGGCATAGTAGGGGATGGTACCGTAAATTCCACTACCAACGATCTGCTTAAATGGGACAGGGCTTTGTACACGGATAAGCTGTTGCCAAAGGAAATGCTGGAAGAAGCATTTCAACCCGGTGTGCTGAACGATGGTAAGAAAACAACCTATGGTTTTGGATGGGGCATCGGCGATATGAAAGATATCGGCAAAGTGGTAAGCCATACCGGCGGATGGCCCGGCTATAATACATGGATCGAACGGCATCTTGATTCAGATAAAACGATCATTATTCTTCGTAATCATGAGTGGCAGGTACAAATAGGAAAGAAGATCAGGAACATACTTTATGATATAAAAGAGGAAGAGAAAAAGGAAATTACAGTACCGGCTGATTCTTTGAAGCAATATGTGGGTGAGTACGAACTGGCACCGGGTTTTACCATTTCCATATCTGTTGAGCAGAATAAAATATTTGCACAGGCGACAGGACAGGAAAAGTTTGAGCTATTTAATGAAAAGCCGGATTGGTTCTTTTTAAAAGTAGTAGAAGCCAAAATAAAATTTGTAAAGGATGCAGGCGGAGTAGTAAATAGCCTGGTGTTATACCAGGATGGACAGGAAGTGGAAGGTGCCAAAATCAAATAGCAGATCAATAAAGAAATTTAATGAAGGTTACAATCATTGGCGGCGGGATTATCGGGTTGAGTTCAGCATTTTACCTGCATCAGTCAGGCTGGGAGGTGACGGTATTGGATAAAGGCGACTTTAGCGACAACTGTTCTTATGGCAACTGTGGTTATATCTGTCCCAGTCATTTTATTCCACTGGCCACTCCCGGTATTGTAAAGCAGGGCTTTAAATGGATGTGGAATTCTAAAAGTCCTTTTTATGTACAGCCCCGGTTCGACTGGAATCTCGTCAACTGGGGATTGAAATTCATCCGCAGCGCTACAAAAGACCATGTACAATCGGCCGCAGTACCATTGAGGGATATTGCGCTAATGAGTAAAAGCGAATATGAATCCTGGGTAAAGATTCCCGGATTTGATTTTGCTTATGAGCAGAAAGGGTTGCTGGAGATCTTTCAAACGGAAGCAGGGGCTTCACATGCCACACATACAGTGGAGAAAGCCCATGAATTAGGATTGAATGATACCCGGCTGATCAGCAAAGAAGAATTACAATCCATGGAACCGCAAACCCGGGTCAATGCTATCGGTGCGATCTTATTTAATTGTGATGCACATTGCTTTCCCAATAAACTGATGAGCAGTTTGATTCATTTCCTGAAGCAACAAGGTGTTCAACTGGTACCCAGCCAGGAAGTGATCGGTTTTGAAAAGGCCAATGGCAAAATAACGAAAGTCATTACGGGGGATAAAATGTATGAACAGGATGAAGTGGTAGTGGCTACCGGTTCGTGGGGACGGGAAACAGCAAAATTATTGGGGACAAGAATTCCAATGATGCCGGGCCGGGGCTATTCGGTCACGTTAGAAGACTCTCCTTATAAGGTCAATTACCCTGCTGTATTGCTGGAGGGCCGTGCCGCCATCACGCCGATGGATGGTAATAAGATACGTTTTGGTGGTACAATGGAGATCACATCACATAAAACACCACCGCGGATGAACCGGGTGCAGGGGGTGCTGGATGCAGTAAAACGTTTCTACCCGGATTTTGATGTGCCGCTGCCTGCTAAGGAAAAAATATGGTACGGATACAGGCCTTGCTCAGCCGATGGGTTGCCTTACCTTGGCCGCATAAAAAAATACAGTAATGTAACCGTGGCTACCGGGCATTCCATGCTGGGCCTGAGTTTGGGAGCGGGTACGGGCAAACTGGTGAAAGAAATCGTGAATAACCAGCAGTTGAGCATGAATATAAAGCCGTTTGCTGTTGAACGATTTAGTTAAAAATTTGCTGACCGGTTGGCAGTATCGTATTCAACTTCTTACTTTTACAACTTCTTATGAACTGTACATCTACCCGCTTGCCTTATCGTCAGACCGGAGCTTTCTCAAAGATCGCATTGGATTATATTGACCAGGCAGCCGCATTGAAACCATTCTTTGCTTCTCCGCCAACGATACAAGGATTACAAAAAGCGATAGAAACAAGAAAACAATTTCCCACCAACCGCCCGGTATTGGTACAGGAGTTAAAAAAGCAATATGAAGGAGTGGCAACCAGTGAACAAGTGAAACGAAATATTGAAGCATTACTATCTGCTGAAACATTTACCATTACCACCGCCCATCAAAACAATATTTTCACCGGCCCGCTGTATTTTATTTATAAGATCATTCACGTCATTAAACTGGCAGATCAATTGAAAACCGCTTTACCCGGGCAACATTTTGTACCAGTTTTTTATATCGGTTCTGAAGATGCAGACCTGGATGAACTGAATCATATATGGGTGGGCGGACAAAAATTAGTTTGGGAAACCAAACAAACAGGGGCAGTGGGAAGAATGACAATTGACAAGCAACTGGTAAAGCTGATCGACCTAGTAGAAGGGCAGCTAACCGTATTGCCTGGTGGCAAGGAGATCATTTCTTTTTTAAAGGAGTTTTATAAAGAAGGGGTAACGGTCGCTGATGCTACTTTTCAGTTTGTAAATAAATTGTTTGCAGATCACGGGTTGATCGTGTTGCAACCGGATAATGCGGTATTGAAAAAACAAATGACTGCTGTTTTTGAAGATGACCTGCTGCAGCAAACTGCTTCAGGTATTGTAGCAGCATCTGCAGAAAAACTGGAGTCAGCCGGGTATAAAGTGCAGGCGAATCCCAGGGAGATCAATGTGTTTTATTTACTGAATGATAAAAGAGAACGGATAGAACTACGGGGTACGAAGTACGAAGTGCTTAATTCGGATATGTCTTTTAGCAAGGAAAAACTGCTGAAAGAATTAAAGGATCACCCGGAGCGTTTCAGTCCCAATGTGATCCTGCGGGGGCTTTACCAGGAAACGATATTGCCAAATATTGCTTTTATAGGCGGAGGCGGAGAAACAGCCTACTGGTTGCAGCTGAAAGATCTCTTTGATCAGTATAAAGTTCCATTCCCAGTGTTGGTGTTGCGCAATTCCTTTTTAATTGTGGAAAGTAAATGGCAGGCGGCTGTCAGTAAACTGGGATTCACCGTTGATGATTTCTTTTTACCGGAAGAGGAATTGATGAATAAACTGGTAACCCGGGAAAGTAAGAATGAGACAAAGCTGAACGGTTCATTAACAGAACTGGAAAAATTATACGAGACCTTTAAGAAACAGGCAGCAGCAGTTGATGCCACCCTGGAAAAGCATGTGGAATCTTTAAAAACAAAAACGGTGTACCGGCTGCAGGAACTGGAAAAGAAAATGCTGCGGGCAGAGAAAAGAAAATTTGCTGATCATCAGCGGCAGATACATACTATCAGGGAAAACCTTTTCCCGGGTAATGGATTACAGGAGCGCAGGGAGAACCTGGGTTACTATTATGCAAAGTGGGGGAGAGAGTTTATCAATAAACTCTACGAAGCATCGCAGGGGCTGGAGCAGGAATTTGTAGTTCTTGCTGAAAGCAGCAAATAATTTATACCCGGCTTTAGTTCAGTAAGGAGTTCCTGTTATCTTCCTCTCAAATAAATACTAAACGTTACTCCTCTTTTTTTCAGCGATGATAATACGTCGGAAACATCAGCCGTTCCGGTCTCCTTCTGATCATTGAAGCCCTGTGTGTATTTTAATTCAGAAGACAGCAATAACCTGCTTTTTCCCAGGGGAATATCAACTCCCAATCCCGCATCTCCCAGGAACACCGATTTTTTTACCGGCACTAATTCTGAAGAAGTGGCATCCTGGCTTAGTATATAATTAAAGCTTGGCCCCAAAGAAATATACGGGGCTACTTTCTTACCAGACAAATAGATAATCAACGGAAGCGCCACACTCACGGAGGTGTTTTTCAATTTTACTGTATCATGGAAGATCTGACCGCCGGTTACAAACCTCCGGTCGTACACCAGTTCGCCGCCTTCCATTGATACCAGGGTAGTGGGCCGTATCGCAATGCTGTTACCAAGACCTACCTGGTAAAAGATACCCAGGTCTGCCTTAACGATATCCTTTGGATTCACGGCAATGATATTAGTATTACGGGTTCCCGCAAAGGTGGGTGTCAGCTGGCTTATTCCGCCTCCGGCTACACCACCAAAGCTATTTTTCCGGACAGGTTTATTTTTATCCGGCTGCTTCGCTGTTGTTTTTCTTACCAATGCCAGTGTATTCAATGCACATTGCCATTTCGGCGCTGTGGTCGACGCTTTTTCAGCATAGTACAATGCGCTATCGGCCCTGTTGTTTTCTAAGTGCAGTAAGGCCAGTTTGTTTTGAATATAAGCGCCGTTCCGGTCAATTGATAATGCAGCATATGCATTTTGAAATGCAGCATTTCTGTCTGCGTCACTATTGCTGGTTTTCAATAAATGCATTCTTCCCCGTAGTGAGTTGGCAAAATCAGGGTCATCTTCACGCAGGATATTGATCGCTTTTTCTAATCGTAAGCCAGCTTCGTAATTGGCAGTTTTTTGTTTTGCAGATGGCTCATTACACGAAAGGTATTCATCCACCCTTGCCTGTGCCTCGTTGATGTATTCCACGGCCAGTGTTGATTTTGCATCAAGAGTGTATGGGTTGCCCGGAAATTTTTTATTCAGTTGTGAAAAATAATCTTCTGCAGAAGCCGTACCAGATATCTTTTTGTCTTTTACTGCCTGGTAAAAACGGTTGTAGGTTTCAATCAATACCGTGTCTGCTTCAAAAAAATTGCGGGTAGAACGGCGAATGGTCCCGTTGAATGAATTACCACCACCCCTGTTTTGCTGGCGTTTAATCTTTAGCCAATTGCTCAGATAGGCCGTATCCACAATGCTGATGATCTTATTACTGTTCTCATTACAACAGAAATAAGGGTCCTGTTTTTTTCGGAAGCGTTGTTGTGCTACTGATGGTACATTTTTATCTACATAGCTTTTTATTTCTTCATAGCTTACTTTATTGTCCGGCGGGCCAATATTATCTGCCACGCCACTTAATCCGTCAACAAGATAATACGTGAACAAACCATGCCCGTTGCCAATAGAGGCATCTTCCAGCGATTCCTGTCCGGCACCGGTGGCCAGCATGATGATCTCGCCAACTCTTTTTTCAGAGATAGCAGTATTCAAAAAATTTTGTCCTGCAGTACCTCCGGGCAGTTCATTGCTGCGGCAGGCATCCATGATGAATACCACTTCCACGCCTTTGGCTGTTTCTGCAGCGATCTTTTTCTTCAGATTGTATAACTGAATGGTGCCTGCAACCAGGTAATTGTTCTTATCACCTTCGGGATTGCAGTCATAACTTAGAAAGAAGAATTGGTCCTCATCTATTGCATCACCATGACCGGCGAGATAGATAAAAAGTTTGTCGCCTCTTCGCAATTGTTTTGCCCGCAGCCATTGAAATCCTTTGGACCAGAAAGCGGAGTTCAACGCCTGCTCATTCAGCAGGCAAAAAATATTTTCTTCTTTCACACTGCCTCCGCCGGGTGACTTCAGATAATCCCGGAAGAGTTCTGCATCTTTATCAGCATAGGCTAATGGCCGGACATATTTATATTTTGAAACGCCCATGATGATGGCAAATGTTTGCGGCCCTGTGATAGCGGGGTCCCTTGGTTTTAATGGCGTTTGTGCCAGTAATAAAGGCGCTGCCAGGAGCATTTGCAGGAAGATCAGCAGGGTTACTTTTCTCATAAATAATGGTTAATGGTAAGGGACAGAAAAAACGGTATAGTAAAATACTACATTTTTCAATTTCAGCCGTTATTAATCCTTTTGGACAATAACTTTAAAAAGGGTGCTGCTGCCGTTATCATTGTCAGCGACCAGTAAAAGGTGGAGAAAATCAGTGGTTTCTTTTATAATACAAACGGATTCAATTTTCTGCTGCTTAAACCGATCGTCTGATTCTGTAAGGTCAATGACCTGGTCCGGGTTAATAGTTTTCCCACTTCTTTTGCCAGAAATATTTTTAATGATCCAAAGGTAACTTTTCCCAATGGCACCATCATCAAAGCTATTACGGGTGTCTTCTGTAGAAACGGTTAGTATCAGGCCGTCGCTTTTTGTGGCATAAGTCATGCCAGACACGCCGCTGAATTGTGTGCTGTCTGTATTGGCACCTAATAGTATGGTGGAGAATGGTGACTGGGCCTGGTCATTCCAGAATTGAGTGGCCGTAAATACTAAATGATTTTTGGGGTATCCTTTGCTGCCTCTGTTTATGAGCAACATAAAGCCCGGAATGGCAGAAGCACCTTCAATATTTATTTCAGGGAGGCCGCTTATTTTCAGGCGCTGATAAAAGGTATCGAGCCGGATGCTGTCTTTTTGTTTTGTTTGCGGATCAATCAGCCAGGCAGTATTTCGGTATGGGGCCAATGAGCCGGAACCGAGCAGTAATAATTTATTGTCATGGGTGACAGTAATTGATTCCAGGTCGGGCTTTATTGCTTTTGGAATCCTTTTTTCAGTAGTGGAATAAAGTGGAATAGAATCTGTGATGACCAGGTTACTGTCTAATACCAGCAGGCTGGCCGCATCATCACCAATTATGTACACTTGTTTGTTAAGAAATTCAATTCCTGATGCAGAAGGGTATTCAGTAAGTATTTTAACTTCTTTTAGCATATGGTTGTTGGCACAGGAAAAAATAAAGAACGAAATGAAGTATAAGAAAAAACGTATCATATTTGGGTTCTCAAAATAATATTAATCAGAAAACCTTTGTTGTCAATCAAACTTATTCTCCCAGCCGTCTTTTTTCATCTTCTCTACTTTTTCAATCACTTCATTATTCAATGATCTTTTGTAGTCCGATACCTTTTTAGAAATAGCCTCATCAGCTGTGCCTAATATTTCCGCAGCCAGGATACCGGCATTTTTCGAAGCATTCAATGCTACGGTACCAACCGGCACCCCATTAGGCATTTGAAGAATCGATAGCACAGAATCCCAGCCATCAATAGAGTTGGAAGATTTAATAGGAACACCAATAACAGGCAACACCGTAACGGAGGCAACCATACCCGGCAAATGTGCAGCACCGCCGGCGCCGGCAATGATGACTTTTAATCCTCTTTCTTTAGCGGTAGTGGCATACTCGATCATGCGGTGCGGGGTACGATGGGCAGATACCACTGTTACTTCATGGGGGATATCAAATTGCTTCAGTATATCAGATGCGGCCTGCATAACGTTCAGATCGCTGTCGCTGCCCATGATAATGCCAACAAGAGGGTTCATGTGTTTAGTTTAGGCAACAAAGAAAGGCTAAATATTGTATCTCGCAAAGACGCAATGAAGCAAAACTTAATTGCGTTAATGCTCCCCTTTGCGACGTAGCGCCTTTGCGAGACTTTTACTTTACCAGCTCGCCTTTCAATCTTAGCAATTCTGTTTCCGATAATTTGGTATTGTACCTTGCCGTGATCAGGCGGGTGTAAGCATCCTGCAGGCTTTTTTCGGCTTCTTTTAGCTGGATCAGCGTATTTGAATTGAGTTTATATACCTGGAAAACGATGCTCACATTTTCTTTGGCCAGTAAAATATTTTCTTCTTCCAGTACCAATGCTTTTTTCTGTTGTTCATATTCCAGGAACGCATTGACGACAGCCAGGTTCAATTGCGACTGCTGATTTTCCAGCACCAGTTTTTGATACTGAATATCCAGCTGTGCCTGCCGGATCTGCCGTTTATTATTAAAATTATTAAGAATAGGAATAGAAGCCGTGAGCCCGTAATTAAACCCTTTGCTCTGGCTGAAAAGAGGAGAGAAAGGATTGATAACGGTTTGATTATTTGTCCGGGTGAAATTATACACTGAGTTAAAAGAAACAGTTGGCCAGCGTTCTGCTTTTCTTTCTTTCAATGTCAGGTTGGAAATGTCAATGTTTTTTCGGGTTATCAGCAATGTGGGGTTGGAAATGTCTAATCCGTTTTGCAGATCGCCTAATGATAACTTCATATTCAACGGAATAGAATCAGACACGTCGTATGGAGGTGCATCTTTTATATTCATCGCCTGGTTCAGTTGTTCTTTCAGCTGTACAATGACCGTTTGCTGCTCCAGTTGCAATGCCTTCTGTGCATTATGGTCCACTTTGCTTTGCAATACATCCGGTTTGGCACCCACACCGATGTCCAATTTGTACTGCGCCAGTTTTACTCTTTCCTGGCTTAATGACATTTGTTCTTCGATGGCTTTTAGCAATTGTTTCTGGCGGACGATATCATAATAGGTAATGATAACGGCAGCTATGGTATTCGTCACCTGGTTTTTGATACCCAGTTCCCCCAGGCGGATGTACTCTTCCGCTTTGTCACGGGAGGCAAACATTTTCAGGCCATCAAATAATACCCAGTTCAGGTTCAGCGCAGCATTGATATTATTTGATTTCAATCCGTTCTGTTGTCTTTTAGTTCCGTCGGCCAGGGTTTGTTTTTGATTACTGCTGTTCCAGGTGGTGCCCAATGTGCCGTTTACCCTTGGTATAAAAACAGCATTCCGGTACGAATAGTCTAATGCGGCAACGGCAGAATCATTCCTGGAAAGTTCAATATCAAAATTGTGTTTTAATGCAGTTGCAACAGCTTCTTCCAGTGTCAGCATTTTAGATTGACCGGATGCAAATAAAGGAGCTATAAGTATGAATAGTAATTTAATCCGTTTCATCAATTGTTACTTTCTTTTTTAAAAGGGCCGCTAATGAATAAATGGCCGGCACCACATATAATGTAAGAACGAGGGCAATAAGCATACCACCGATGATCACCATTCCCAGCGGAATGCGGCTCTTACCTGCCGACCCAATTGCCAGGGCAATAGGCAAGGCACCTAATGTGGTGGCCAATGTTGTCATTAAAATGGGACGCAACCTTGCTACTGCTGCATCTACAGCAGACCGGACATTGGTTTCTCCTTTTCTCCGCTTTTGGTTGGCAAATTCCACAATCAATATCCCGTTCTTAGTTACCAAACCGATAAGCATAATGATGCCGATCTGGGAGAATATATTAAGTGTTTGACCAAATACATGCAGGGTGATAACTGCTCCTGCCAGGGCGAGGGGCACGGTGATCATAATGATAAGCGGGTCAAGAAAACTTTCAAACTGTGCAGCCAATACAAGGAATAGCAGCCCGAGGGCAAGCAAAAAGGCAAAGGAGGTATTGGAAGAACTTTCGGCAAAGTCTCTGGATGCACCACTAAGAGATGTGGTGAAGCTATCGTCCAGCACTTTTTTGGCGATACGCCGCATTTCTTCAATGCCTTCACCAATTGTTTTTCCCGGTACAAGTCCCGCAGATACCGTGGCATTTTTAAACCTGTTGAAATGAAAAATTGTAGGAGGGCTTGCCGATTCCTGCATTTGCACCACATTATCAAGTTGTATCAGGTCTCCTTTAGTATTCCTTACATAAAATGATTTAAGATCAAGCGGATCATCCCTGTCGCCCCGCTCTACCTGGCCGATGACCTGGTATTGTTTTCCATTCATTATAAAATAACCAAATCTCCGGCCGCTTAAGGCAAGTTGTAAAGTATTGTTGATATCAAGAACGGAGATGCCAAGTTCATTTGCCTTTAAACGGTTTATGGTGATCTCTAATTCAGGCTGGTTGAATTTCAGGTTCACATCAAAGCCCTGGAATACGGGGCTCTTGCTTACCTCTTCCATGAATTTGGGGACCGCTTCCTTAAGTTTATCAAAGTTCAGGTTTTGAAGAACAAACTGGACCGGGAAAGCACCCCTTCCGCCAAGGCCAATTGAAATGGTCTGTTCCTGCAGGGCAAATACCCGTACATTATTATACCGTCTGAACATCCGTGTCATTTGCTGGGCGATCTGATCCTGGGTACGTTTTCTTCCTTCTGCATCCACCAATCCCATACTGATAAAGGAGGCATTGGAGCCGCCCCCGCCAAAGCCGGGGGCGAATGCCAGTACAACAAATTTTTCAGGTATAGAGTCGATCAGTTGCTGTGCTACCTCATAATTCACTTTATCGGTATAATCAAAATCAGAACCTTCCGGCCCGGTAATGCTGGTACGCACCCGGTTACGGTCTTCCATAGGCGCCAGTTCCGAAGGAAGTTTTCTGCCTATAAATATGATAGCGATAACACAGGCGGCAACGATCAGTAAGGTAGCAGGCACCCTAACTCTCATAAAAGCTTCCAGTGTGTTGCGGTATACTCTTTCCATCCCTACAAAGAATGGCTCAGTGACCCGGTAGAACCAGGAGTGTTTATGAACATCCTTTTTAGTAAGGAATATGTTTAATACCGGGGTAAGTGAAAGTGATACGAAAGCGGAGATCAAAACGGCGCCGGCCAATACGATACCAAACTCTCGAAACAACCGGCCGACAAACCCCTGCAGGAAGATAATAGGCAGAAACACGATCGCCAGCGTAAGTGATGTGGCGATAACGGCGAAATAAATTTCTTTGGAACCTTCGAGGGCGGCCTTATGTTTGTTCATGCCCTGTTCCATTTTCTTAAAAATATTTTCTGTGACCACGATCCCATCA
>CAYUCU010000123.1:0-12578 GCA_964443345.1 uncultured Chitinophaga sp. | reverse complement strand
CCGAGGCAGTATTCCATTTTTTTGAACTGCTCTTCTTTTTCAAACACACCATTCAGATGCACATCTTCTTCCGATTGCACAAGCTCTGTTTTAAACTCCACCGTCTTCATATTCTTCGGTGTCCGCAGTTTCATCAGGCAGTGGTTTTTAGCCACCTGGTGCAGCCAGCCCCTGAAATTATCCACCTCATGCTTTTTCAATTTTGATACCAGTTCTTCAAAGATCAGCATTACACTATCCTTGGCAGTTTCCGGTTCTTTGTAGTATTTCAGGCAAACCCCGTACACCAGCTCCATATAGCGCTGGTATAGCTCACCTAATACCGCCATATCGCCCGATTCTTTGTAAAGGGACACCAGCTCTTTGTCGGATAGTGAGTTATGAGATATGTTCTTTATAAAAGCCAACAGTTAAAATTAATGAATTATGGGCTATTAACCCAGCTTCAGAATAGATGGTCCCGTATGTACGGGATTGCGTCGCACTCTTCATCGTTCTGTTCGCTATTCAGCTGGAGACAACGCATGCGTTGTCTCTACATTTTCGTTTTTATGCAATCCCACACCCGCCCGCATCAGGAATGAAAATCATTTTATGAAACGAATACTGATCCTCCTTGCGCCGCTTATTTTAATAATGCTCGCATTCCGTCCCGTAAGATCTCATACTATTACAGGTAAAGTAACAGATGATAGCGGTAGTCCGCTTATCGCCAATATCCAGATCAAGGGAACAAGAATCGGAACCAGTTCTGCCGGTGATGGCAGTTTTAAATTAACAGTACCCAACCTGAATGTCACTCTCACCATTTCCGCTACAGGCTATACCACTACAGAAGTGGCCCTTGGAGGCAGATTATCATTTAATGTTACTTTAAAGAAAGATGCCAAAGCCATGACTGAAGTAGTGGTAACAGCGGTGGGTCAAAAGAGAGCAAGGAAATCGCTGGAGTACTCTACTGGCCGGGGTGTTTATAACAGCCCTGTATCAGGAACTATTTCACCAGTAAACCAGCAGGGAGATATCAATTCTTATTATAAAGACGTGGATGAGGTACGTGAAGATTTTAACCGGGAAGGATATGATAAGATCACTGAAAATAAATTCCTCAAAGCCACCGACAATCCACTGTCCACTTTTTCTATAGATGTGGATGCGGCTTCCTACAGCAATGTACGCCGCTTTTTGAACCAGGGACAACTTCCTCCCGCTGGTGCGGTACGCATTGAAGAAATGGTGAACTATTTTAAATATGAATATCCGCAACCATCGAACAATGATCCTTTCTCCATCAACACTGAAATCTCTGATGCACCCTGGAACAGAGACCATAAACTGGTGCTGATCGGATTGCAGGGCAAAAAGATCCCAACAGAAAATCTGCCGGCTTCCAACCTCGTTTTCCTGATCGATGTGTCCGGTTCTATGAGCGGACCCGAAAGGATCGGGTTGGTAAAAGCATCTATGAAAATGCTGGTGGACCAGTTGCGGGAGCAGGATAAAGTAGCGATGGTGGTATATGCCGGTGCGGCCGGTTTGGTATTACCTCCTACAAGCGGCGCCGACAAATCAAAGATCAAAGATGCAATTGATAACCTGGAAGCTGGTGGTTCTACTGCCGGTGGTGCTGGTATCAAACTGGCTTATAAAACAGCTAAGGAATATTTCGTAAAAAATGGTAACAACCGGGTGATCCTTTGTACCGATGGCGACTTCAACGTTGGCGAAAGCAGCGATGATGCCATGGAAAGAATGATCGAAGAAGAAAGAAAGAGCGGTGTGTTTCTTACTGTATTAGGTTATGGCATGGGTAACTACCAGGATGCCAAAATGCAAAAGCTGGCTGATAAAGGAAACGGTAACCATGCCTATATTGATGGTATTACTGAAGCTAAAAAAGTACTGGTGAATGAATTTGGCGGCACCCTGTTCACTATTGCCAAAGATGTGAAGTTGCAGATAGAATTCAACCCGGCCAAAGTACAGGGCTACCGCCTGATCGGTTATGAGAACCGTATGCTGGCCAAAGAAGATTTTAATAATGATAAAAAGGATGCCGGCGAATTGGGCAGTGGCCACACCGTTACAGCCCTGTATGAAATAATCCCGGTAGGAGTGGAAAGCGACTTTTTGCAAAATGTGGATTCATTAAAATACCAGAAGAATGTGGTGCCGCTCAGCAAATCATCTCATACAGATGAGATCATGACGGTGAAGTTTCGCTACAAAGCACCCGATGGTGATGTAAGTAAACTGATCGAACACCCTGTTAAGGATAAAGAGATATCCGTTGCCAAAACATCCGACAATTTCCGGTTCGCCACTTCAGTAGCTGAGTTTGGTATGCTGCTCCGTAATTCGGAGTTCAAGTCAAACGCTTCTTTTGATAATGTGCTGACGCTGGCCCGCAAAGCCAAAGGAAATGATGAAGAAGGCTACCGTTCCGAATTCATCCGCCTGGTGGAAAGTGCCCAGTTGCTGGCAAAAGCAAGACCGGAACCTAAGAAAGTAACTGATGCGGAGGAGACCGGATCGAAATAGAGGGAATGAACAGACGAACAGATGAACAGATGAACAGACGAACAGATGAACAAGGAATTATGAACCGAAGAAGTACAGCCCAGGTCTTACTTCAGCATTCAGCATTCCTTGTTCATCTGTTCTTCTGTTCCCTACCTGCCTCCCCAAACAGGTTTAAAAATATTTTTCCTCCTGGTATGCAATTCCTGGCGGGGTTGCATCAGGCTATAGATAACTAATCATTTAACAGCCGGTTAGTGATACGGGGCTGGTTTCTACCGGCCCTCTTTTTTTGCTTCCGCATTGATGAGTAACTGATTTTCATCTTATAAATACAGTTTATGGCCAAAAAGCTACAGGTCTCCATCTCCACTCCCTGTCATGAGGACTGGGATTCCATGACGCCCGTTCAGCAAGGCAAATTCTGTGGTTCCTGTCAAAAGCAGGTGGTGGATTTTACCAGTATGAGTGACCGGCAGATCGCTGAGTTTTTTAAAAAACCTTCTACCGGTTCGGTGTGTGGCCGCTTCATGACCGATCAATTAGAAAGAGAAATTGACATCCCCAGAAAGCGGATACCCTGGCTGAAATATTTTTTCACTATAGCCTTACCGGCATTATTTATTTCTAAAGCATCGGCCCAGCGAAAAATGGGAATGGTGGCCCGGCCGCAAATTAAAGACACTGCAAAAATTGTAGTGGTGCCGGAAATGAGGACACTGGGAGAAGTATCACCCGCTTACATAGAACCTGTAATGGGAAAACCTGCCTTAATTGATAAGCCTTTATTCAATAGTGAATTTATAAAAGGTAAAGTGATTGATGAATTCGGAGAACCTGTTCCATTTGCCAGTATCGAAACAGGAAAGACTGGCGAAGGAGTAATGGCGGATGATCAGGGCCTTTTCACTATTAAAAATGCCTGGTTGAAAAAAGGAAAAGCTTTGAATGTGTCGTCAGTGGGATTTGAAAGCGATACAATAAAAGCAGGAGAAGAAAACTACGAAGCCGGCCTACTGGTGGTACGGTTGAAGGCAAATATCGTATTGCTTGAAGCAGTAATTAATAATACCTTTTCTCAGGGGTTAATAAGATGTACCAGAACTATGGGTTCAGCTACAATAGCGAAAGGGGATACGATAGTCAATTTTACTGAAACTGAAACTCCAAAGCCTGTCATAGAAACCCCATCGCCAATGGGTGATAAAAAACTGCTTGTGTTCCCCAACCCGGCCGTATCCGGCGGGTCTGTAAATCTTAGTTTCCAAAAACTGGATGAGGGTTATTATAACCTGCAACTCATTTCACTGGGTGGTCAGCTGATTCAGCAAAAAGAAATATGGATCGATTCCGAAGCCCGCTTACTGAACCTGGAGCTACCCACAGTAGCAGCCGGTATTTATTTTGTGGTATTGGCAAATAAAATCACGGGAAAGAAATACAGCCAGAAAATAATTGTTCAATAGTAAATAGTTTCCTAATGGCCAAACAACTGCAACTTACCATTTCCGAGCCCTGCCACGAGAACTGGGAAGCAATGACGCCGGTAGAGAAAGGCCGGTTCTGTGACTCCTGCCAGAAACAAGTGGTTGATTTCAGCGGTATGAGCGACCGCCAGGTAGCGGAATTCTTTAAAAAGCCATCCACAGGTTCTGTATGCGGCCGGTTCATGTCTGATCAATTAGACAGGGATATTGAAATTCCAAAGAAACGGATGCCCTGGGTGAAGTATTTTTTCCAGTTTGCTTTACCGGCATTTTTACTTTCTCTTAAAACATCATCTGCGAAATCACAGGGTCAGGTAAAGGTGACTACCACCTCAAAAAGTCAGCAGAATATAGAACGCACAATCGGTACACCTTCTATCATTACACCTGATAAGCCATCTGTGGGAGATACGGTTACTATGGATGAAGTGGTGATCCGGGTATTATCAAAACCGGCTCAGCCGAGAGTGCCCTATTATTGTCCGGAAACAAAGGGGCTTTTGGCCAACTTGATGAATGGGAACTACAGTTGTTGTTTTATTCCTGAAAAACCAAAGGAACAGGTCATTGACATTTCAAAAGTCAGGGACATGACCAGGCCATCAGTAAAATTTGATACCAATGATTTGGTGGGTAAAGTCGGAATGGTATCAGTAAACATTGATGAAAAAAGAAATGTTACAGGTTTTGTAGTTGATGAAAAAGATGACCCCTTACCAGGTGTATCAGTAAGGATAAGGGGCACAAGGACAGGAGTGGCTGCTAATAATAATGGAGAATTTCATATTATGGCCCGGGCTGGTGATTATTTAGTAGTCTCCGGAGTAGGTCTTGAATCAAAAGAAATTTTACTTGATAAGGCAATCTTAGATAATTTAAAAATTAGTATCAATACAAAAGGGATTAAAATAAAATGTGTATCTATTACTTTAGGTCAGGTTTCAACAACAAGGTATCCACGCAAAAAGCGACAGGCCATTTCATTGATCTCTTCTTTACTAGCAGACACCGTTTCCCACACTTTTAAAGTATTTCCCAATCCCGTACCATCCGGCTCAACTGTTACAATTGAAACTAAAAAAGCAACAGAAGGTTATTATTCTGTCCAGTTACTGAATCAATCAGGGCAGTTTGCTCATCAGCAGCAACTTTGGATAGAAAAGAAAGCAAAGCAGGTAAAGATTGATCTTCCTGTAGTACCTGCCGGTAGCTATTTTTTAGTCTTAGTAAATACAAAAACAGGAAAGAAGTTTACCGAGAAGATAATTATTAATCAATAATTCTTAACTACCCACTCACCCTTTAAACCCCGGATGAAACTGCTCCAGTGTTTTTCTTAAAAATTCCCTGTCAAGATGGGTATATATTTCTGTAGTGGTGATGCTGACATGTCCCAGCATTTCCTGCACGGCACGCAGGTCAGCGCCGCCTTCTACCAAATGCGTGGCAAAGGAATGACGGAAGGTATGCGGCGATACCGTTTTTTTAATCCCTGCTTTCAACGCCAGGTCTTTGATGATGTAGAAGATCATCACCCTCGATAATTTGCTGCCCCGGTTATTCAGGAACAGCACGTCTTCATTCCCTTTTGCTGCTGCCAGGTGCACCCGGATCTCATTCTTATAAACATTGATGTATTTAATAGCGCTGCCTCCGATAGGTATCAGCCGCTCCTTATCGCCTTTACCCACCACCCGGATAAAGCCCACATCAAGATAGAGCTGTGATATTTTCAGATTCACCACTTCACTTACCCGCAGGCCGCAACTGTACATCGTTTCCAGGATGGCTTTGTTACGTCCGCCTTCGGCTTTGCTCAGATCTATCTGCGCAATCATAGATTCAATTTCTTCAAAACTCAACGTATCAGGTAAAGTTCGTTTCAGTTTCGGTGCATCCAGTAAAGTAGTAGGGTCTGTTTTAGAAATATCTTCCAGCAAGCAGTATTTGTAAAATGCTTTAATGCCGGAAATGATCCGTGCCTGGGAAGTGGAGGACATGCCCAGTTCTGTGATCCATTTCAGGAATTGCTGCAGCTCTTTCAGTTGCAGACCGGAGGGATTCTCCTGTATTGATTTTTCTTCCAGGAAATGAGTGAGCAGTTCTATATCCCGTCCATAGGCTTGTACCGAATTATCGGACAACGATTTTTCTAATTGTAAATAAGCTTTGAATCCTTTTTTATAAGGCTCCCACATGGATAGTTGATAGGCTGACAGGTTAATAAGTTAACCTGTCAATTTGAATTTTACTGTAAAGTGATTTTTTTCTCCAGCTCCGTCCATTTCTTATCCACCAGCACTTTCACCCAAACCCGGTCATTTGTTACGTTTACAGAATCAATATGATCATGAAGTGCATCGTAGTTGATCTCCAGTTTCTGACCAAAGGTCATCATCGCTGTTTTGCCCGTATTCATATCTTCTATATAAATATTGCCCCGGTCGGTATTTACCAGCAGGTTGTCAGCAATCGAGAATTTAGGGTCAAAGCCATTGATGCCGCTGCTCTTCAAACTGAAGTTTTGTTTTTTATCATAAGGCAGTTTTATCTGGAAACCACGGCCGGTAGCACAATCATTAAATAATATATAAGCCACAGCTGTATCACGGAAGAAGCAGCGGATCACATCTTTATTGATATTCACAGAGGCATTCAGCAGGTAGGTAAAACCAGTTTTGCGGTTGGTGCCCATTCCTTTGTAGGTCCATATGATGCTGTCAGGCAGGCAGTCTTTTGGAGTGATGAAAACCGAAGGCCGGAGTGCATGATCGCCGGTAAACTTCAATGTGTCTTTCAGGCATACCGTATCACAAAAGGAAGTGGAAGCATCACCAGAAGATGACTTACAGGAATATAAAGATGCGGCCAAAAAGGCAGCGGCTACGACAATCAGAAGTCTCATGTTGTATGATTTGTTGTGCAACAAAAATAACTATTGAACAGCTCTGGTACTAAAATTCTTTTCCGGGGTAGCAGGATACAGTCGAATCATTATCTTCGGCCTCATGAATAAAATGCAACCTGTTAATCTCCGTTCCTTCAAAGCAAAGGTCCGCCATGAAAAGACCGGCATGCGCCGCTTTCTTTCCAAACTGGAAAGAGAAGCTCCCCGCGGACTAGATAAAAAGATCACCCTGCTGGAAAAGGAAGTGTGGCAGGAAATTGATTGCCTGACCTGTGCCAATTGCTGCAAGACGATGACTCCCACGTTTACCAACAAGGACCTGAAAAGAATATCGGCACATTTCAAGATGACCGTTCCTGAATTTCAAAAGAAGTGGCTGCGCAAAGAAAGAGGTGGCGATCAGGACTGGCTGAATAAAACGGAGCCCTGCCAGTTCTTAAATTTAAAGGATAATAAATGCAGTATCTACGAGGTTCGTCCGGCCGACTGTGCCGGCTTTCCGCACCTGTCTAAAAAATTCAAAGACTTTGTTCATGTGCACAAGCAAAATGTAGAGTATTGCCCTGCTACGCACCGGCTGGTGGAGAAGATGATGGCGGGAGTTAATAGTCGATAGTTAATGGTCGATAGTCGATAGTTAATAGTGGATAGTCGAAAGTCAATAGTCGAAAGTCAATAGTGGGTACGCTACTCTTAATTCAATACTTATTATTCACTGGTTACTTTATAGAAAAACATCCTGTAGTAAAAAGTATTCCACTTCACCATTACGCTGCAAGGTGATGGCCAGGATGTCATATTGAATCCATTTATGCCCCGGGTGCTGGTGCAAGTATTCATCAGCCGCTTTTTGCAGGTGTTTGAATTTCTTTTTCGTCACACTGTCTTCCGGGTTTCCGAATGAAGAGCCCCGCCTGGCTTTTACTTCTATAAAATGCAGGAATTCTTTTTCTCCCTGTCTTACATTCGGATGGATTTTAGTGGCCACTATGTCTAATTCATAGCGGGAATAGCGCCAGTTGCAATGCAAAATAGTATAGCCGTTTTCCCGCAGCCATTTTACTGCCAGTTCTTCTCCTTCTTTTCCCAATTCATTATGCGAGGCCATGTAGTATCTTTATGCCAATATTAAGAAGAAAAATAATTTATGCCCGGCATTTATTCATTAAGCGGAACTGTAAAACAATATGATTGGGGTGGCTATTCCTTTATTCCTGCATTGCTCCAGGTTCCCAACGAAAACCACAAACCTTTTGCTGAATACTGGTTGGGCACCCATCCGCTGGGGATGTCGATGGTGCTCACCAATGACGGTACCAAAGTGCCGCTAAGCAGTATGAGTTCAAATCTGTCATTCCTTTTCAAAGCACAGGATGTAAAGGAAATGTTGTCTATCCAGGTGCATCCTTCTAAGATTGCTGCTGAAACAGAATTTGCCAGGGAGAATGCTGCCGGAATACCATTGGATGCACCGCACCGCAATTATAAAGATGATAATCATAAACCGGAGATGCTGGTGGCTCAGAGTGATTTTTGGCTGCTGCATGGATTTAAACCGGCAGAAGAACTGGTTTATACTTTATTAAATGTGGTGGAACTGCGGGAACTGCTTCCTGTGTTCAATACATCCGGATATGAAGGATTGTATCAGCACATCATGGAAATGCCGCAGGATGAAGTGAACAGGATATTGCAACCGCTAATTGCAAACCTGGCAACAGTTTATAAAGATGAAAAGCCCGATAAGTCAGACGAGGACTATTGGGCAGCCAAAGCCGCTGCTACTTTTACAAAAGACAATAATATTGACCGGGGTATCTTTTCTATTTACCTGTTCAATATTGTGCACCTGAAAAAAGGGGAGGGACTTTTTCAAAGTGCCGGACTTCCTCATGCGTACCTGGAAGGGCAGTGTGTAGAGATAATGGCCAACTCCGACAATGTGCTTCGTGGCGGACTTACCACCAAGCATATTGACATCAAAGAACTGATGAAGCATATTAAATGCGAAGCTACTTACCCGGCCATCCTGGAAGGAGAAAAGGCTGGGGACGAAAAAAGATACCAGGTTCCGGTACCTGATTTCAAACTTTCTGTCTTTGAACTGGAAGCTGGTGAAACCGTCCCCTTTACACCCGGCGGAGTGGAAATATTATTACTGACGGAAGGGAAAGTGGAAGCGGACGATGATGACACAACGGTGAAACTACAGGCCGGGAATCCTGCAGCTGTCGTTTTCCCCGGGCGGGAAGTGTACCTGGCAGCCGCTACCAGGTCCGTTGTATTCAGGGCTTCTGGCATGGGATCTTAAGCAGAAGACCGTTTTAAACAGCTGGCCGCCAGCTTTCCACAACCGTTGATAAATAGACCGGCCAATTGGGGCAATTCAGTTATTTTTGTTGCTCATTCTAAGAACAACACAATTACCAATTATGAAGATCAACGGACGGTTACTTCTTTTCACACTCCTGTTAGTAATACTGGCCACGGCCTGTAAATATTATTTTGGAGACAACCTTAACTGGTCAGGTTTTTCGCCCATCATTGCCATTGCCTTATTCTCCGGCATGATCATAAAACAAAAAGATATGTCTTTCATCCTGCCATTGCTGGCATTATTCATCAGCGATGCAGTGATACAATTCTTATACAGCCAGGACCTTTTTCCCTATTCCGGTTTTTACAGCGGCCAGTGGAAGAATTACCTGCTCATCTTATCTGCCACACTGATCGGCTGGGTGTTGAAAGGCAGAAGCTATGGCAGGTTGCTGGCTGGCGGACTGATTGGTCCAACGGTTTATTTCCTGGCTTCTAACTTTATGGTATGGCAGGCTTCGGAAGTGACTTATCCCAACAACTTTGGCGGACTGATGGTCTGCTATGAAGCTGCGTTACCTTTCTTCCGCAATTCTTTGATCGCTACTTTATTGTTCCTGCCGGTAATATTGGTGGCCTATAATTACATTACTAAGCATAAGGCTGAGTTGAAGCTGGCTTAAGCCACGTACGCATAAATAGTTTGAACCCACTCTGCAAAGCAGAGTGGGTTTTTTGTTAGCCACAGATTACACGGATTAGCACAGATTAGCTGCCTGCGGCAGAAAGTTGTTAGCCACGAATGTCACTAATAACACTAAGTAATACATCGTAAAATTTGTATTTGATTTTCTTATTCGTGCTATTCGTGACATTCGTGGCACCTAAAAATTGCGAAGCAATCAATCTGTGGCTAACAAATTTTGCGGCTCAACTCGCAGTCCCCTCATAGCCCTCATCGTGGAGTAGTGTGTGGTGACTTCCATCGGCGGCTTCCGTAGCCAGTTCATCGCAGCGGTTATTAAAAGGATTGTCGGCATGGCCTTTCACCCATTTGAATTTGATATGATGCTTCTTTGATAATTCATAAAATTCCCACCACAGATCAGGATTCTTCTTACCTCCTTTGAAGTTGGTCTTTATCCAATTCTTCAGCCAGCCTTCTTCCCAGGCCTTTACCACATACTGGCTGTCGGAATATATGGTCACATTCATCCCTTCTTTCTTTAATGCTTTCAGCCCGGCAATAACAGCCATCAGTTCCATACGGTTGTTGGTGGTATAATGGTAGCCTTGCGATAATTCTTTGCGGTGGTGGCCACTCATAAGGATGGTGCCATAGCCACCAGGGCCTGGGTTACCTCTTGCTGAGCCGTCTGTATAGATCGTAACTGTGTTCAATGTTTGTTTACTGTTTAAGGTTTGAAGTTTAATGTTTAATGTTGTTCCAGGCCGAAGACTCTTCGATAATAAAGGGAGATTTCCGATTAAAGAACTTTAAACCTTAAACTTTAAACATTATAATCATACCTGGAATACACCTGTCTTCAGCTCTCTGATCTCTGCATTTCCATTTGCCGCATGGATCCCTTCCGAAATAACTTTCCGGGTATCCACGGGATCTATGATCGCATCTACCCACAACCGGGCGGCAGCATAGTAAGGTGATGTTTGTTTATCATACCGGCCCTTTATGTCATCCAGTAACGCCTGTTCTGCTTCTGGTGTTATTTCTTTTCCTTTTGCTTTCAGCGAAGCCACTTCTATTTGCAATAAAGTTTTCGCAGCTGCATCACCGCCCATCACTGCGATCTTTGCCGTAGGCCATGCATAAATAAAACGGGGATCGTAGGCTTTGCCACACATGGCATAGTTCCCGGCGCCATAGCTGTTGCCAATGATGATAGTGATCTTCGGCACTACAGAGTTTGCTACGGCATTCACCATCTTGGCGCCATCTTTAATGATACCACTATGTTCGCTGCGGCTGCCCACCATAAAACCGGTGACATCCTGAAGAAATACCAGCGGTATTTTCTTTTGATTGCAATTCAAAATAAACCTCGCGGCTTTATCCGCACTGTCATTGTATATCACGCCGCCCATCTGCATTTCTGCACCCTCAGACCCTCCCGGTCTGACGGATTTCCTGGCCTTCACCACCAAGCGCTGATTGGCCACAATACCCACGGCCCAGCCATCTATTCGTCCATAGCCACACACTATTGTTTTTCCATACGCTTCTTTGAATTGTTCAAACTCACTGTTGTCAACAATGCGTTCAATCACATCCAGCATATCATACGGCTTGCCATCCGATGGAAAAAGGCCATAGAGTTCTTCCGGATTTTTTGCTGGTGCTTTTGAAGCTACCCGGTCAAAGCCGGCTTTGGGTGCAGAACCCAGCATGGAAAACATCCGTTTGATATGGTCCATACATTCCTGTTCCGTTTTGAATTTATAATCTGCAATACCGGATATCTCCGTATGTGTTACCGCACCACCAAGGGTCTCATTATCTATATCTTCACCAATAGCTGCTTTTACCAAATAAGGCCCGGCCAGGTAAATAGAACCGTTGCCTTCCACCATCAGTGTTTCATCACTCATGATGGGCAGGTAAGCGCCGCCTGCCACACAAGGGCCCATTACGGCAGCAATTTGGGTAATGCCCATACCGCTCATGCGGGCATTGTTGCGGAAGATGCGGCCAAAATGTTCTTTATCAGGAAATATTTCGTCCTGCATTGGCAAAAACACACCGGCACTATCCACCAGGTAAATGACCGGCAAATGATTTTCCATTGCGATCTCCTGTAACCTCAGATTTTTTTTACCGGTAATAGGAAACCAGGCGCCAGCCTTCACCGTTTGATCGTTGGCCAGTATCACACACTGCCTGCCGCTTACATACCCGATACCTGCCACCGTGCCACCGGCAGGACAGCCACCCTGCTCAGCATACATTTCATAAGCCGCAAAAGCACCAATTTCGATAAAAGGTTTGCCGGGATCTACTAAATAGTCAATTCGCTCCCGGGGAGTAAGTTTGTTTTTCTCCCGTTGCCGCTCCACAGCTTTTTTGCCACCGCCTTCATATATCTTTTCGAGCCTGCGGCGCATTTCGCTGAGGCTTTGTTTCAATTGGTCTTCATTGCGGTTGAAATCGAGGTTCATAGTCAGTTCGTTAGATGGCAAAGATAGGAGAGGAGTGCAGAAGTCTGAAGTCGGAGGTTGGAGATCGGAAGTTGGAGGTCGGAAGTTGGAAGTCGGAGGTCTGAAGTCGGAGGTCGGAAGTCGGAGGTCGGAAAGGGTTTCTTTTGGATGAAATTGAATTTGCGCATTTT
>CAYUCU010000122.1:0-12606 GCA_964443345.1 uncultured Chitinophaga sp. | reverse complement strand
TTATAAGAATCTTGTGGAATCCAGGCTGGCATCGGATATGTATGGCTATTCTCAAACATTATTTGATCCGGGCTTTTCTTATTTCCTGGTAGAAGTGCCAAAGGATAAAAGCATGGACAGTGCGAAACAGGCTTTTTTTGCAACCATGGATGCCATCTCTTCCATGACCTTTACCAACGAAGACCTGACCCGTGCTAAAAACAATATCCAGAAAGGAATTGAGAACACCACCAATAAAACCACGGACTGGGCTATTGCCCTTACGGAATTTATCGGCGCAGGCGACTGGAGATTGTGGTTTCTGTACCGTGACCGGATTGAAAAACTTACCCTGAATGATCTGCAGACCGTTGCCAAAAAATATTATAAAGCTTCTAACCGTACCTATGGTGTCTTTATACCGGATGCAGCACCGGACAGAACGGTAGTGGCAGAAACACCGGATATCAAAGCACTGCTAAATGGATATAAAGGAAAAGAAGTGGTTGCGCAAAAAACAAACTTTGAAAATTCGATCGATAATATAAAAAGCAATACAGAATACCTCACCTTATCTAATGGGGCCAGGTATGCATTGCTGGAAAAACCAACCAAGGGAGATAAGATCAATGCCTCCATCACTCTTCAGTTTGGAAATGAGAGCAACCTTACGAACAAAAGTGAAGCCGGTTCTTTATTAGCAAGCATGCTGAAAAGAGGGACCACTACCAAAACAAAAGAACAGATAAAAGATCAGCTGGACAAGACCAAAACGGATATTTATTTCGGCGGCGGGCCCGGCACACTGGAGATCAACCTTAGTACCGATAAAGCAAATCTTCCGGCTGCCCTGGCCCTGCTGGAGGATCTGCTTCTGCATCCAAAATTTGACCAGGATGAATTTGACAGGCTGGTATCCGAAACCAAAGCTTCTTACGAGGCCGGCAAAAGCGATCCGCAAACAATAGCTTTTGAACAGATGACAAAACTGTCAACCAACTATCCTAAAGGACATCCATTATACGGGCAAACAACTGATGAAGCGTTGGCAGATCTTGCGCTGGTAAAGCTGGATGACCTGAAGAAATACTATGCTGATTTCTATGGCGCTGATCATTCCCTGTCTGTTTTTGTAGGAGAGCTGGATAAGCCACAGATCAAAGGGTTTATTCAGAAAACATTTGGCAACTGGAACAGCAAAGCTCCTTTTGCCCAGGTAGACCCAAAGCATTTTGAGGTGAAAGGGAAAACAGAAGTTATCAATACTCCCGACAAAACCAATGCAGTATTGGGCGGCGTTATTAATATAGAGATCTCAAAGCAGGATGCGGATTACCCGGCGGTGGTGATGGCCAACGAATTGCTCGGCGGTGGTGCCTTTTTAAATTCAAGAATACCGCAACGGTTACGGGAGAATGAAGGGATGAGCTATGGTGCCGGCAGTTTTTTGAGTGCCGAGTATAAAGTAAAAGCGGGCGGATGGGGAGTGTATGCGTTCTTTAACCCATTATATAAAGACAGGCTTGATTCAGCCCTCCACCAGGAAATTGATAAAGCCATTGCCAAAGGATTTACCCAGGATGAGCTGTCGAAATCAGTAAGCAGTATGATTGAGCAAAACAAAACCTCGCTGGGCAGCAATCCTTTCCTGGCCGGCCTGATAAAGGGTTTTATGAAAGAAGGGCGGGACCTGACTGATTTTACAAAATTTGAAGCAAAGATAAAATTGCTGACCACGGAGCAGGTAAATGCTGCAATGAAGAAGTATTTTGATGTGTCCAAACTTATAATGGTATATGGCGGTGATTTTGAAAAAGGGAAAACACCGGAGAAAACAGAAAAGAAAGGATTTTAATTCGTCAGCGTTTTAAATACATCTTCTAAACTAAGGCTTTCGCTTTGCAGTGAAACAATGTTGAGGTTTTGCTGCAAAGCGATTTCCATTAATTGCTTCCGTACCGCCTCAGGGTTATTGGTTTGCAATTTGAAATGTGCTGTTTGCAGTTCATCCACTTTTGAAACCCCGTTTATCTTTTCCAGCAACTCTTTTGCAATTGCTTCTTTGAACTGCACGATCACCACATGAATGTCTTTGTTCCCTCTCTGTAAATTGCTCAGCTTGTCATCAGCCACCAACTGTCCTTTATTGATAATGATCACCCGGTCGCAGATAGCTTCCACTTCCTGCAGGATGTGGGAAGAGAATAAAACGGTTTTATCCTTTCCCTGTTTTTTTATCACTTCTCTTATTTCAATGATCTGGTTAGGGTCGAGGCCCGAAGTAGGTTCATCTAATATCAGCACTTCAGGATCATGTATCAAAGCAGCTGCTAAGCCCACTCTTTGTTTATAGCCTTTAGAAAGCTGACCGATCTTCTTTTTGCTTTCGACCTTTAACCCGGTGAGGTCAATAATATCTTCGATCTTTGATTTCGGGTTCTGGATCTTGTGGACTTCTGCCACAAAGCCAAGGTATTCCCTCACATACATGTCGTAGTACAGGGCATTCAGCTCCGGCAGGTAGCCGATCTTCTTTTTTGTTTCCAGGGGTTGCTGCGCCACATTGATGCCGCATACCCAGGCTTCGCCGCCGGTTTGCTGCAGGTAGCCGGTGATGATCTTCATAGTGGTGGATTTGCCGGCGCCATTGGGCCCGAGAAAACCAACGATCTCCCCTTTATTCACTTTAAAGGAAATATTGTTCACGGCTTTTTGCTCGCCGTATTCTTTCAGCAGGTTTTTTACTTCAATTGACATACTGCAAATGTAGGATGCATTTATTTTACCGCTACAGCGATCTTTGAATCGGCCGTGCCATAATACAAAAACCATTTGTTTTTATATTTTACCAATCCTTCCAGGAAGCAAACATTATTTACCTGCCCGTTTATTTCATACGGCTTATCGGGTTTGATAAAATAATTATCTGACCGCTCTATGACTTTGGTGGGATCGTTTTTGTCCAGTACAATATACCCCGCAGCATAGGTTCCATCTGCAAGGCTGGTATCACCAATGGCCCGTTCATTGCGGCTGTTATAGATTAGCCAGATGCCAGAATCCGTCAGCATAGCAGGAGGCCCGGGTTCTACCAGGTCGCTGTCAAACTTTTTTTCTCTTGGTCCAAATACTGTTTTGAGGTCGGCATTTTCGGCCGCATTTCGCCGCATGGGGAGTGAGGGGGTTTCTCCATCTTTATATAATACCGGTTTCCAGTTGATCAGGTCTTCTGAAGTGGCTGCCCAGATATTTACATCACCACCATACATCCAGTACTTGTTGTTGATCTTTACGGCAACGGGGGTACCCGATTCATACTTACAAACAATGGAACCAGACTTGCTCCAGCGTCCCACATATTTACCACTGTCGGCATTGGCAAATACATGTCCGTGCTTATTCCAATGATACAGGTCCGGCGAAGATGCCACCAGCATCCTTGCCTTGTCACCATCGTAAGCAGTATAGGTCATAAAGTAGGTGCCTTTTTCATCCTGTACAATGCGGGGATCTTCACAGCCACCTTCCCATTCTAAGATCTTTTGTGCATCATTATCCGGGTAAAAAACCGGTGATGGGTGTGTGGTAAAATGTAAACCATCCAGGCTCCAGGCAAGCCCGATGCGGGAGGTGCCGGCATACTTACCGATCTTATCTTCTGCACGGTACAAAAGAAACAACGTATCATTTCTAACTACTGCAGCCGGGTTGAACACATCTTTTTCTGCCCAATACACCTTCTTATTCAATATGGGGCATACAAACTGAGAAGAGTCGGCACTCAATACCGGGTTCACGGAATCGGCTTTGCTAAAGGAAAAGAATTGTTCCGGTGATGATAGTTCTCCGGCAGCGGGAGCAGCGTCTTGTTTCTTATTCTTACAGGCAATAAAAAACAACGATACTAAAAACAGGGAAAGATTTTTCATGTATATAGTATATCTCTAAAGCTACGTAAAATTAAATGCATGCGGTAGAGGCAGAGACAAGGCATGCCTTGTCTCTGCCTCTACCGCATATTCCGTATTTTTATACAATATGGTCACCATCATCACCATTATTTTTATCATCGGCTATGCCGCCATTGCCATGGAGCATCTGCTAAAGGTGAATAAAGCGGCCACAGCACTTATTACAGGTGTACTCTGCTGGACGGTTTTTGCCCTTTATACTGCAGACGATCATACGCCTGCTCATTTGCTTACCGGAAGCCTGGGCGAAGTAGCGGGCATCTTATTTTTCCTGATGGGTGCCATGACGATAGTGGAACTGATAGATGCTCATGATGGGTTTGAGATCATCACCAGCCGCATCAATACCACCAGCAAAAGAAAGCTGGTCTGGATAGTGGGATTCATTACTTTTTTTCTTTCAGCCGTGCTGGACAATCTTACCACCACCATTGTAATGATATCGTTATTGCGTATTATCATTACAGATAAGCGGGACCGGTTATTATTTGCGGGGCTGGTCATCATTTCGGCAAATGCCGGTGGCGTGTGGAGCCCTATCGGAGATGTGACCACTACCATGCTATGGATAGGCGGACAGATAACTGCTGAAAGTATTATTGTGCAAACGATCTTACCCAGCCTTGTTTGTTTTTTGGTGCCTGCTTTTATTATCAGCCGGCAAGTAAAAGGAAACGCAGAGAGAACTGGTGAAGGTACAAGGCCGCAGGAATTTACAAACACCCGCAGGGAACGTAATACGGTCTTCTGGGTAGGATTGGGAAGCCTGCTGTTTGTACCGGTATTTAAAACGGTTACCCATCTTCCGCCTTATATGGGTGTGCTATTGGGCCTTGGTGTAATGTGGGTGATAACTGAAATGATCCACAGCGGAAAAGATGAAACAGAGAAGGGCCAGCTATCGGTAAACCATGCATTGCGTAAAATAGATACCCCGAGCATTTTATTTTTCCTCGGCATCCTGTTAAGTATTGCCGCATTGCAGGCTACAGGTGTGCTGACCGACCTGGCAGTAGCTATGGATAACGCAATAGGAAATATTAAAGTAATTACAGTGCTGATCGGGTTGCTGTCGGCCGTGGTGGATAATGTGCCATTGGTAGCCGCTGCACAGGGTATGTATGGATTGGAGCAATATCCTAGCGGTCACTTCTTTTGGGAGTTCCTGGCCTATTGTGCAGGTGCAGGTGGTAGTTGTTTAATTATTGGGTCTGCTGCCGGGGTAGCAGCAATGGGATTAGAGAAAATAGAATTTTTTTGGTACCTGAAAAAAATAGGTTGGCTGGCACTGGTTGGATACCTGGCAGGCGCGGCTGTTTTTATTTTGCAACATTCATTGTTTGGGTAACAGCGTTATAAATTCTCAAATTCATACAACGGGTCAATATCTATACCGGCTTTCATTTCCACTACCGGTTTTATTAATCCATCATGCAGGTCGTACACCCAGCCGTGCAGATCGGGCCGCTGCTCATTTGCCCATGCTTTTTGGATGATAGCTGTTTTAGCAAGATTGAATACCTGTTCTTTTACATTTAACTCCACCATCCGGTTCACACGGGTGTTTTCATCCGGAATGGCTTCCAGTTCTTTACGGTGAAACCGGTATATGTCTTTGATATTGCGGAGCCACATATTAAGCACCTGGTTAAAATCCTCGTTTGACATAGCTGCTTTTACTCCTCCGCAACCATAGTGGCCGCATACCACCACATGTTTTATTTTAAGATGGTTTACTGCATAATCCAGCACACTCATCAGGTTCACATCCGTACTTACCACCAGGTTGGCCACATTACGGTGAATGAATATTTCTCCCGGCTCTGTCTGTGTTATTTCGTTGGGAGGCACCCGGCTATCGCTGCAGCCTATCCATAAGAACTCCGGGGATTGCACATGCAGCAACCGCTCAAAAAAACCAGGGTCTTCTGCCAGTTTTCTGGCAGCCCAGTGTTTATTGTCGTTTAAGAGAACTTCGTATGACTTCATGCAGCTTTTTTTCAAAAATAGCATTTCCAAAGCTGATGCAGGCGAACAATTGTTTGGTTTGCGGCAGCTGTTTTGATAAAGGAGAAACAAAAAAATGACAAAAAGAATAAACATTTTTGCCGCCGGGCTGTTATTTTTGCCTGCCGGTATTCATACGGTTAACTTTTTGTGATTACCCGGATTCTTACCGGAATGGTTTGGTTCACAAAATGTAAAGCCCTATTTTGCAGCCCTGTTAAATGGTTAGTCTTAGAAAAATATACACTATTGGCCATAAGGTATCCGCTGTCTTTATGATGGTGGCCCTCTTGTGGCTTACTGTAAGCACTCCTTTTGTGTTTGCTTCACAGCAGGAACTTGCGAAGCAACATAAAATGGCCGACAACCAGTCGCCACTTTCCGGAAACGAAGAGGAATCAAATCCTTTTGGCAGCACCACAGAAGAAAAAGCACCCGGCAGTAATTCCTTTTCTGAAGAGTTTCTGCATGATCATCATATTACTCACTACTTCGTATCTGTTGCATCCTCGTATCACAAATGCGAGAACGCAACCACTTATATTGCCTTTCATGGTGAACTGCTTGTTCCCCCGCCCAACGTGGCCTGATCAATCTTTATAACATTTAGCAGCTTATGTTAAGCTGATCTTCAATCACCAGGTTGTTAATGGAAAATTAACAGCTACTTCATTTTCGGAAGCGGAATTAAAGCAGTTTATTTTTATGAAACAGAACAGAAATTTATTTGCGAACCTTAAAAGCGATTTGCCGGCAGGCCTGGTGGTTTTTCTGGTCGCCTTGCCATTATGTATAGCCATTGCTGTAGCCAGCGGGGCCACACCCTTTAGTGGTCTTATTGCAGGTATTGTTGGCGGCCTTGTAGTAGGTTCGTTAAGCAATTCACCATTAAGCGTAAGTGGTCCGGCCGCCGGTCTGGCTACCTTAGTTTCGGGTGCTATAATTGCCTTAGGCGGATTAGAAAGTTATGGCCTCTTTTTGTGCGCAGTTGTGCTGGCCGGATTAATACAAATAGTATTAGGAGTTTTAAAGTTGGGCGGCATCGCTAATTATATTCCTTCCAGTGTAATAAAAGGGTTGCTCACCAGCATTGGCATATTGATCATTGCGAAGCAAATTCCGCATATTTTCGGGAGAGATAAAGATGAGAAGGGCCATTTGACGGATATAGTGCCTTTTGCCGGGGGCGACTGGCATGAATTACTGATTCCTTTGCAAAAAATTGAAATAGGTGTAGTTATCGTTTCCCTTCTTTCCATACTAATAATGGTTTTATGGGACAAATCTCCATTAAAGAAAAAATTACCCTATGTGCCAAGTGCATTGGTAGCCGTAATATTCGGTATTGTTTTGAATCAGATCTGGATTGCAACAAGCAGTAATTTGCAGATCGTAGAAGAATCTCACCTGATAAAATTGCCGATAGCAAAAAATCCACAGGAGTTTTTCGGCTTTTTTACGCTCCCCGATTTTAGTGGGTTGATAAACGGTACTGTTATTATGTACGGGTTTATTATCGCTATAATTGCTTCGCTTGAAACATTATTAAGTATTGAGGCTATTGACAACCTGGATCCGGAAAGAAGGGTAACTAACACCAACAGGGAATTGATTGCCCAGGGTACCGGAAATGCGGTTTCTGGTTTAATAGGAGGCTTGCCAATTACGAGTGTAATTGTAAGAAGTAGTGCCAATGTAAATGCAGGGGCCAAGTCAAAACTTTCTGCCATTCTGCATGCGGGCCTATTGCTGATGACGGTAATATTAATTCCCGGCATATTGAATATGATTCCGAAAGGGGCGTTAGCAGCTATCCTGATTTTAACAGGGTGGAAGCTGGCCAAACCATCTGTGTTTAAAGGTTTTTGGGATGCCGGAAAATACCAGTTTATACCTTTTATAGTTACAGTACTTGTTATTATTGCTGTCGACTTGATTGCGATTGTGCCGGCATTGAGTGGTAAAGGACTTATAATAGGAGTGTTGGCCGGTATCATCGCAGCTATAGGAGCTATATTACATGGTAACCTGAAGAACTCGTATTATTTTCATTCCGAAAAACATAAGGAAGGGGATACAATTAATATTAAACTTTCAGAAGAAGTATCGTTTTTAAACAAGGCATCCATCAGGCAAACACTGGATCATATGCCCGAAAACTCTTCCGTAGTAATTGATGCTTCAAACACAAGGTATATTGATTACGATGTTCTGGGCCTGATTAAAGAGTTCAGGGATATTAAGGTGCCATTAAAGAACATAAAGCTGCAATTGATAGGTTTTAAAGAAGCCTATAATATAGAAAACACACAAAGCGTACAATCTTTACACTAAACAATTTTTAATCTATCAACTTAATAGTAAAAGAAATTATGAGAGCACATTCAAAAGAAACACAAGCCAGCCTGACGCCCAGGATGGCGCTGGAAATATTACAAGAGGGAAATGGGCGATTTATTAAAAACTTAAAAGCCCAACGGGATTTGCTTGGGCAGGTAAATGATACAAGGGAAGGGCAATGGCCATTTGCAACAATACTTAGCTGTATTGACAGCCGTACTTCTGCTGAGCTGATTTTCGACCAGGGCCTGGGTGATATATTTTCTATCAGAATAGCCGGTAATATTGTGAATACCGACATATTGGGCAGTATGGAGTTTGCCTGTAAAGTAGCAGGGTCAAAGCTGATTGTCGTACTGGGGCATACCAAATGCGGAGCAGTAAAAGGGGCCTGCGACCATGTGGAAATGGGAAACCTTACAGAGTTATTATCTAAACTGCAACCCGCCGTTTATTCTGAATCTGAAACAACGGCTTCTGATAAGAGAAATTCAAAAAACGGAAAATTTGTAGAGAACGTCGCTTCATTAAATGTGAAGCGGGGTGTAAAAAATATTATTGAACGCAGTTTTATCCTGGAAGAAATGTTAGACAAAGGTGAAATAGGGATTGTAGGAGGTATGTACAATATTGATACAGGCAAGGTGGAGTTTTATAAAGACGTGTTATATATTAAGGACGAGAAAAATCCAAAATTCAGCGTAGCGGAATTAAGACATTAATTTTTAACAGGGTTGGGGATAGTCTCCAACCCGATTTTTTTTATATGGGTAATCATTCCTTTAACGAAGCACATGTTATACATGAATTAAAACATTTTCTGCCTTCCCAACAGGCATTAAAAGATTTTATTCATCATAACACCCTTCATGGTTTTCAGCAAATGAAGTTTTATGATGCTATTTTTAAAGCCGCAAAGATTTTCGGTTTCCAGACACATTTACAACTGACTGAATACAGGGAGATGTATAAAACCGGAAGGATAAGAGAAGATGTGCTGCAAATGGTAATTGCGGACAAGAAGGGAAAGGATACGGTGGCAGAATGGAAGCAGAAACTGATCAGTCATGACTACGATACGCTGAATCATCCAAGAATAGGGCAACTAAGAAAATACTGGAAGGATGTATACCACCTGGACTTGGATAATAAAGTTCATCCGTTGCTTTTTCGTATCCTTTGTGCCTTTCTTGACCAGGGGATTGCTATTGAAAACTTCCCCGTTGTAAATAAACCTTTCCTGCTCAGCATAAAAGAATTAGAAGAAAACAGTTTTGTCAGTTTTTTTAAAACGAAAACTGTCAGAAAGAAATTTTTGACCGGTGATTATTCAATAGCCGGGTTATTAGAAAAAATTGTAGGTAAAGAGGAATACTATGAGCAATATTTGCTCGATCAGCAGTTTGCTCATCCCGGCTGGAGCGGTTTTGTAAATGCGGTGGAAGATAATCCCCAAACATTGCTTGACAGTAAACAAATTACCTTAAAGGATTTGGTGGAGTTTGAATTGCTGATGGAACTCGACACCTTGCACCATGTGTTAGGAGATAAATGGCAGCCGCTTACCAGCCATGTTACAGAGCCGCCGCTAAACTTGTTTGCAGATGTTCCAAAAACTGAATTTGCCGAAGTGATCGAGCTTTGGCAGGATGCTTTTGAGTGGAGTTATTATGACTCAGTATTGAAAGGTATCAGTATGTATGGGGAAAAAACTGTGGTTGTAAATAGCGAGGGGCAACTAATCCCTTCTTCTGCAAAGGAACCGGGCCCTTCTTTCCAGGCCATCTTCTGTATTGATGAAAGGGAGGATTCCATCCGACGACACATTGAAACCGTTGATAAAAAGGCAGAAACATTCGGTGCTCCGGGTTTTTTTGGAGTCGAGTTCTATTTTCAGCAACAAGGGGGCAAGTTTTATGATAAACTATGTCCCGCACCGGTTACACCAAAATATTTAATTAAAGAGTATGATGCCAAATCAGCCCGAAAGGACGAACTGATCTATACCAAACATACTCATGGAATACTATCCGGCTTTGTACTGAGTATTGGATTTGGTTTTTGGGCCTTTATCAAAAAGTTACAATTACTGTTTCGCCCCCAAATGAGCCCGGCTATATCAAATGCCTATGGTCACATGGACAAACAGTCGGTGCTCACCATTGAAAATAAAAATCCGGCCGATATTGAAAATGGTTTGCAGATCGGTTATACTGTTGAAGAAATGGCTGCCCGTGGTGAAGGCTTTTTGCGGGGTATTGGCCTGGTTAAAAACTTTGCCCCGATTATATATTTTGTAGCACATGGCAGCAGCAGTGCAAACAACCCACATCATGGTGCACATGATTGTGGTGCCTGCAGCGGACGGCCCGGCGCCACTAATGCAAGGGTGCAGTCCTTTATTTTAAATCATAAAAAAGTAAGGGAGATATTAGCAAGTAAAGGAATCAATATTCCCGATACCACACAGTTTATAGGAAGCATGCATGATACCGCTGCTGATGTGATGGGCTATTATGATGAAGATATTCTGAGTGCAGACAATAAACAAAGGCACTTCATTAATATGCAGAATTTTGAAACCGCCTTAAACCTGAATGCAAAGGAAAGAAGCCGCCGCTTTGCATCTATTAATACCAAACAAGAACTGCAGCAGGTACGTAAAGCTATTCACAGGCGTTCGGTTTCTTTGTTTGAACCGCGGCCTGAGTTGGGACATGGCACCAATACACTGGCTATCATCGGCCGCAGAAAAACATCCAAGGGATTGTTTCTTGACAGAAGGGCTTTCTTAAATAGTTATGATTATACTACTGACCCCGAAGGAATAATCCTGGCTGCCGTGATGCGGCCCATTGGGTTGGTTTGTGGTGGTATCAACCTGGAATATTATTTCTCCAGGGTGGATAATATTAAAATGGGGGCTGGCACTAAACTGCCACATAATGTAATGGGACTTTTTGGTGTGGCCAACAGCAGCGATGGCGACTTACGACCCGGCCTGCCCTGGCAAATGATTGAAGTGCATGACCCTGTCCGGCTGCTGGTGATCGTAGAGCACCAGCCGGATATTGTTTTGAAAGCCATTCAATCAAGCCCCGAAGTGTTTGAATGGTATAATAATGAATGGGTGCATATTGTATCGCTGCACCCGGAAGAAAAGCAATTTTATTATTTTAAAAACGGGGCATTTGTAAAATATGAAACGATTACCGATGCCAGCGAAATAAGAACCATCCGAAATATGGGTGATTTTATTGAAGGGGCAAAGGAGATGGAAACAAACCATATTGTTCATGCCACGGAAGAGAATTTACCAGTGTACCTGTTGGATTAAGCCCGGCAGCTCATTACTGTCATTAAAATGATGTTATAAATGGACCAGCTTCTTGTATTATTAATAGCCATACCGATGTTGGCTTTTTTTGCCACACTTTTGTGGCAGAACAAAAGTGAAAAGGCTATTGCCAGGATTGTTGCGTTTGCAAAACTTTCCAATATCCTGCTGGCGATAACGTTTATTGCCTGGTGGATAGCAAACGGCCTGGAACCTGTTAGCTATAAACTGGCGACTCTTTATGAAACCGAGCATTTTGTTTTTGCGATACAGTTGTATTATGATGAAGTGACAGCAGTGTTTAGTATTGTAGGAGCTTTATTGTTTTTCCTGGTAGCCACATTCAGCAAATATTATATGCATCGTGATGAAGGCTTCAAACGGTTTTTCAATACCATACTATTGTTTGCAACTGCTTACAACCTTATTATCCTCGCAGGTAACTTTGAAACCTTGTTTATAGGTTGGGAGATCAAGGGCATCTGTTCATTTATACTTATAGCTTTTTACAGGGAACGTTATTTGCCGGTGAAGAATGCCTTTAAAGCGGTTTCCAATTACCGCATCAGTGATGTGGCACTTATGCTGGCCATGTGGATGATGCATCATCTTACACATCAGAATATCAGTTTCCCGCAATTGGGGGAAGCAAAAAATTTGGCTGTTAGTTCCGGGCAAACAGGGATGGCCATATTTATTGTTTGCATGATGATATTGCCGGCTGCCATCAAATCGGCACAATTTCCTTTCACTACCTGGCTACCAAGAGCTATGGAGGGACCAACGGCCTCATCGGCTATATTTTACGGATCGCTGAGTGTTCATATCGGCATCTTTTTATTGCTGCGCACACATCCATTCTGGGAAGATATGTTGTGGGCTAAGATTCTTATTATCATAATCGGGGCAATAACTGCCATTATGGGAACCATGATAGCAAGCGTGCAACCAACTGTTACAACACAAATCGCT
>CAYUCU010000121.1:0-12711 GCA_964443345.1 uncultured Chitinophaga sp. | reverse complement strand
GCCAGGTGTGCTTTTGAAACTTATTGGCAAAGGTTTTGTGACCTACAGGCCTATGACAAGCCCCTTATCCGTGATTAATTCACCAACGATCATGTCTATTGCGAAAAAAATACTGGTAGTAGATGACGAAGAAGACATTTGCTATTTTTTAAGCCGAAATCTTTCTAAAAGAGGTTTTGAGACTACTTCGTCCTATACTTTGGCAGAGGCTGAACGGCAATTGGAAAGTACCCGGCCAGATATTCTGTTGCTTGACAATCATTTACCCGATGGCAGGGGGCTCGATCTTGTAAGCAAGATCAGTTATATGTATCCCGAATTGAAAATAATCATGATCACCGCACACGATAGCCCGGAGGAGCGATCCAGGGCCTACAGCAGCGGAATCAAGTACTTTTTATCCAAACCCTTCAGCATCGCCACGATCAACCAGGTGGTAGATCTTGTTGCCTGAGGCAAAGAAATACAGTCATTCCCGCCCTGTATTGTGGAATAAATTCCCCGGCACAGCAATAATTGATATTCGCAACCACAAAAAATGGCAGCTTCTAATCAGGAAAATTCAGAATGATCGTGAAGGCAGTCCCTTTCCCTTTTCCGGTAGTAACAGATATCTCTCCTTTATGATTAAGAATGATATTTTGGGTATTGGTTAACCCGAGGCCATTACCTTTTGGTTTGCTGGTAAAATAGGGTTCAAACAGGCGGTTGGCAGAATCTTCATCCAGGCCTGAGCCATTATCGCTTATTATCACCTTGCATTTATTTCGTTCTGCTTTTGTTTCCAGTGTCAATACACCAGCCCCATTATTTTCCATAGCTTCCAGCGCATTAATAATGATATTGAGGAAGGCGATCTTAATCTTCCCTTTATCAACTGCCACATCACAAATATCAGTGCTATACCTTTTAATCAACTTTACATTGGTAAGCGCTACTCTGTCTGCAGCTTCCTTCAGCGTTTCATCCAGTAATTCGTTAATGGAAACCTTCTCGTAAGCCAGCTCAGAAAATTTGGTGGAATTCAACAGATCAGAAATAAGCTGGTTGATACGGGCACTATTCCGTTTGATCATATCGAAGAGCATTATTGAGGTTTCATCCTGCTCAATCACCACTTCAGATTTCAACTGGTCCACGGCCAGGTTAATATTGGTCAGCGGGTTTCTTACTTCATGAGCGATCGTTCTGGCAATACGGCCAGTAGCAGCAAATTTTTCCTGGCTCCGTATTTTGATAAGTTCCACATTAGCTTCTGCCAGTTCATCTATACGTTTCCTTAATTGCTCCTGGTAGTCTGTTATTTCCTGTAATCCTTTTTTTCGTTCCTTACTTATCTTCATATAAGTAATAAAGCCAAAAAGCAGCAACGAAAAAGCGATAACAGGAGAAATGATAGTAAAGGCATTTATTGATTTGAATGTTTGCCTCATCTTGTTGTTCCATTCCTCCAATTTCTTACTCTCCTCCCTTTCTATCGTTGCAATACCTGTACGGATGCTATCCATTGTATTTTTTGCCTCAAACTGTCTGCGGCGCATAGAGTCCGTCACCTCATCATTATTTTTTTTGAATGAGCTAACACCGAAGCTGAATTGCTCAAATCGTCTGTCGATCTCTGTCCTCAGTTTCACCAGCCTTGCCTGCTGGGCGGGATCATCATTCGTTAACCTGGCAACTACATTATAAATGGAGTCGGCCATTTTTATGCTTCCCGTGTAGGGATCAAGAAATTCGGGATTTTTAGTTATTACATAACCTCTTAAGCCCGTTTCCCCATCCACTATTTTAAGAAGCAGGTTATCCAGGTTCTTAATGATGTTATTAGTAAGTTCCACCCGTGCCACTTGCCGCTCCAGTTGCTTTTTTGCATAGAGGGTAATAAGATAGGCTGCAAATAACAGTATAAAAGCAATTATATAAACATTCCGGATGAATCTTTCAGTCTTTGTTGTTTTAAGGATTGTAACCATACACTTTAAAAATTATTCATCCATTATTTTAGCAGCTATAAGACTAAAGGTAATGCCATTTTTCCCGAAGCCATGTAATAAGAAACACCTATTCAGCCATTTTGTGTATGCCTGCCCAAAGGCAGACCGGCTTATATGATGAAAACAGATCTGCGGTCATACAGTTCAACATCCCTGTTTAATTCAGGTATCGTCTTAGCGTCCAGGCCATTGTTTCATGTTCCTGTATCAGGCCAGTAAGAAGATCAGCCGTGCCTTTATCGCCCAGTTTATCATCACACACGTCAATACCTTTTCGCAAAGCGATGATCACTGTTTCATGGTCCTTCAGCAACTCTGTTATCATCTCTATTTGTTCGGGATATTTGCCCGGGGCCTCTTTTAGGGTAGCGGCCGCCAGGAATTCAGCCATGGTACCAGGCGTTTTAAAGCCCAGTTTGTTTATCCGTTCTGCAATTTCGTCAATGGCTGCTTCCAGTTTTGTGTACTGATCTTCAAATAACTTATGTAATTCCATGAAACTGTTGCCGCCTACATTCCAGTGAAACTTCCTGGTCTTTGTATATAGCAGAACGGCATCTGCCAATACTCCGGTGAGCAAGCCACTAACAGCGCCAAGATTTTTTTGAGATAGCCCAATATTTGCTTTCATTCTGTTTGTTTTGATTTAAAAAAATAAGCTCTCACACCGTTTTGCAACAACTATTCCAATTTATTCATACTCATTATGTGGCGAATCAGACTAAAGTGGGAAAATAAATACACAGCTTTTTTGTAAAACTATTTTCTTATCCGATTACACTCTTTGGCACAAAATTTTGTTTGAGTAGTTTAATTCATTAATTAAAATCATTTTTTATGCTACGCTGGTCAATCACTTTTCTTATAATCGCCATTATTGCAGCTGTATTTGGTTTTGGTGGTATTGCATCCGGAGCTGCCGGAATAGCCAAAGTGTTGTTTGTGATATTCCTGGTGATCTTTGTCCTGTCTCTCATTTTTGGAAAAAGAGCAGGCAATTCAGGTGTCTGAGCTCCCCGCAGACAAACCAATCATTTTACTCAAGTACCACTGGTATGAAAGGAAGGCTTATTATACTGTCCGTTTTATTTCTTGTTCTTATAGTGCTTTGTTTTTATTACCCTGTTAAAAACACAGGTATGCATGTCGCCCTGATAATACAGTTTACATTTTTTATTCATTACCTGGCAATAAAGCCGGCAGATAGAAAAAAGATAAAGCGGGATATTGTAAGCGGCAAAGAAGAACCTGGTACTATCCCCGGGGAGCAGAAAAAAAAAGCAGCTGCAAAGAATACATAGATAAATAAAGTATAAATAGCAGGCAACCGGCCCACAGTTATAAGTTAAAAGTGATTCCGTTACTATTTTCTTTTTTAGCAAAGTACTAATATGAAAAAGAAACTATTGTTGGCAAGCATACTGACCCTGATACTATGGATAATGGGATTCCTGGTCTTAAGACTTCCCGCCTCTGTACACATCTTACTCGCCTTATCCGCATTGCTGTATGTCCGTTCCCTTTTGCATACCAGCGAGTCCGCTACTCAAAAGTATTATCGTACAAAAAACAGAAATACTAATTGAGAAATCGAAAATAAATTATCCTGGTTCAGAAAATGTTTTGGCATGGTTTTTTAAGGTGATGGGTGAAAAAATATTCTAAACTTTTAAATCAATTTTTATGAGCAGTTCAAAAATAGTAGTTGGCTTTTTGGCCGGTGCGGCCGTAGGTGCATTAGCCGGTATTTTGTTTGCCCCTGATAAAGGATCAAACACACGTAAAAAAATTGCCAATAAAACCGGTGATCTTACTGATAAAGTAAAAAACTCTTTCAGTGATTTTATTGATGGTGTAAAAGAAACGTATGCCGGGGCAGAAGAAACGGCAGAGAAATTTGCCGATAAAGCGAAAGCAAGTATCACGAATAGCAAAAACGAAGTAAAAAACGCTTTATCCTGACCTGGTACTGCCTGGTATAAAAACCGCTTACTATGCAATCCACAATTAAGCACATCGAAGATTTCGTTTCCAAAGCTGGTGATCTGGCAGAGACTAAAGCAGAGCTATGGAAACTCGGTGCGGCAGGAAAAATTTCAGAAACCGTCTCATCACTTATGTCAGTAATTGCAACAGCCATGCTCATTGGCCTCGCTGTTATTACATTAAGTTTTGGGGTCGCCTTCTGGATCGGATCTGAAATGGGAGAGCTTAGTTATGGATTTTTCATAGTAGGTGGTTTTTATTTACTGATAGGTTTACTGGTTTTTGTATTCCGGCGTGATTGGATAAAAAAACCAATAAACAACCTTGTAATTAATAAAATCATAAAGTAGTGCCAACCAAAGCCACTGATATGAGCCCCCTGGGAATAAGGATACGGGAATTAAAAGAACTGGAACGTCAGCAATTGGCTGAACTGAAGGAAATTGCCGGCAATATCGTTGACAGTGTAAGTCCGGCCGGGATCATCAAAAGCACATTAAAAGATATTGCGGCATCACCCGATCTGCGCAGCAATGTTATTAATACGGCCATCGGGCTGGGAGCTGGTTTTTTGGGGAAGAAATTATATGTCGGCAATTCAAAAAATGTATTTAGAAAAATAACCGGGGCAGCTGTTCAGTTTGTTGTTGCCAACTTTATCAGAAAAAAGATCCCGGAGATGAAAGAAAATATTCCGCAAGACAACTGATCATTTAAAATCAGTTGAATTGCTAAAAGTAATTGTCGGTCCAGGTAAGCTGAAGTGGGTAACATCATTTAAACTATTGTCCTAAATAGTCTTCAGCAACCCTGGCCTGACATATTGTATCACTGGTGTCTTTTTTTTAAACCAGCAGGAATTCATTAAAACCTGTGAAAGAGTCGGATCGGAAGATTCGGCTCTTTTATATTAAGGACTGCCGCAGGTTATTATTTAATTGAGTAACTTTTAGCCCTCAAAGTAAAATTTCCGATGAACATAACTTTTAACAATCGCATCAAACAGGTACTGCTCTTAGCTGCGTTGATATTACTGATCTGGGTCGCCATTAAAGAGTTATTTTTTTGTATGCCGGGTTTACTTGGGGCGGTGACCCTGTATATTTTAAGCAGGGCCAATTATTTTCAGTTGGTTTATAAAAGGAAATGGAAAAAAGGCCGGGCTGCAGGTTTATTCCTTCTCTATTATCTTCTTTTATTGGGAATACCCATTTTCCTGGCAGTTACACTTATCAGCCCCAAAATAAATGATTTTCTCAGCAACCCTACTTCTACTATCGAAAGTATAAAACAGGCGGTAACACAGGTCCAGGAAAAAGCAGGAATTGAGATCACATCACCCGAAGCCTTGTCTAACTCTCTGAATAAGCTGCTTGCATTTCTCCCCTCGTTACTCAACAGCACTGCTACCTTACTTACCAACCTGATCATCATGTTGTTCTTTCTTTATTATATGCTGTACTATGGCCGTGAAATGGAACGGACCTTATTCCGCATCATTCCATTAAAGGATACTAATACCACCATGCTGGCAGCAGAAACCAAGAAATTAGTAAAAGCCAATGCCCTGAGCATTCCGCTTATTTCCATTATACAGGGGCTGACAGCCACACTGGGTTATTTTATTTTTGGTGTGCATGAATGGGCCTTATGGGGTTTTCTGACAGGCGTATTCGCCTTCTTCCCGATAGTGGGAACGATGATCATCTGGATACCTCTTGTTATTTATACGTACACCACCGGAAATTCCGGCATGGCCATTGGCCTTGCAGTGTACAGTATTATTGTAACCGGCAATGTGGATTATATAGCCAGAATTACGATCATGAAAAGATTGGGTGATGTGCACCCGGTTATTACTGTTCTCGGAGTGATCGTTGGCTTAGGTCTTTTTGGGTTTGTGGGATTGGTATTTGGTCCTTTACTTGTCAACTATATCATTTTACTGTTTCAAATTTATATGAATGAATTTGTGGAGCCACTGGCGGAAGAGTATGCAGCAGAAAAAGAGGCAGAGTCCGCTTAGTATGGGCCCTGGCAGTTACTAAACAGTATATCGTAACATTACATACTGGTCTGTATGCCTGTAATGTATCTTATCTTATTTTGGCAAATGTGCGATCAATTCCACTTCCAGTCTTGCATCATGCATAAATAACCGGGCGATCTGCACCCAGGTGGCAGCCGGAAAATCTCCTTTGTAAAATACTTTGCGGGCATCATTGTATTTTTTCATGGCTTCCATATCTGTCGTGTATAAATTTTCTTTTACCACATTCTGAAAAGTGGCGCCAAAACTTTTTAATGACCGTTCCAGAGATTGATATACCCGGGTAATGCCTTCCGGTGTTACCTCCCTGGCCACGGCCCCGGAGATATACAGCACATTATCCACTTTTACCACCTGCACATAGCCGGCGCTGGTATCCTGCTTCAGTGCATTATCCCAATGCCATTTTTCTTTTTTTATATCAGTATTCTGTGCCTTTAATGTAAAAAGAAAGGCTGCCTGGAAGATCAGCAGGAGTGTAAGTAATCTTTTCATTTTACTAAATTTTGAGTGAATGTAACTGTATTGTAAAATTATAAAAAACAAAAATCCACCAGCGGTAATACCTGCCTAAAGCGCTGTTTATAAAAGCGCTTTAGGTGTCTTTTATCTTTGGCAAGGTGCTTGCAGAAAGTGCTGTATTGAATCTAATCATTTAATTTCTTAAACCAGACAATATGAAAAAACTTGCAAGCGTAACAGCATTAAAGTATGGCATCCTGGCAGTGATTCTACATATAACAACCATTGCAGGGGCCCAAATGACCCGTAAAGAAAAAAAACTGGCGAATGATTGTGCAGAAGCAAAACAGGACTTTATTACTACTGACGGATTAATAAGTAATTTATTCACTAATGCCTATGGATACGTTATTTTCCCCAATGTGGGGAAAGGGGGAATCGGTATCGGAGGTGCAGCGGGTAATGGGATCGTGTATGAACGGGGTGTTGTCATGGGTAAAGCCCAGCTTACACAAGTGAGTATTGGTTTTCAATTTGGTGGCCAGGTATACCGGGAAGTGATCTTCTTTGAAACCAAAGCCGACCTTGACCGTTTCAAAGAAAACAAAATAGAATTCTCCGCACAGGCTTCTGCTGTCGCATTAACGGCAGGTGCATCTGCTAATGTCAGGTACAGTGATGGTGTAATGATATTTACACAACAGAAGGGAGGCCTTATGTACGAAGCATCTATCGGCGGACAGAAATTCAATTACAACGGATTTTAAACCATTCTGCACCACCTCCTGCCATTATCAGGAAAAAGGAAATACACAGTTTATGAAAATTAAAAAAAAGGGTACAACGACAAAGCAACTTCGTGACTTACATCTGAAGGATAAGAATCACATTGTTACAGATGAAGAGATGAAAAATCTTGAGATACATACTGATGCTCCGGATACAAGCACCTCTCATACACCTGATATAGCTGATGATGATAAAAGGCCAAAAGATGAGGATAAGGATCCTGAAATCATAACTCCCTGGGACCTGATCAAGTAATAGTCATTTCCGGAGTGATAATCCTGCTAACAGCAGGCATACTACAGCCATCCTTTTTGTAAATGAAATGATGGTTGGCCCGGCAATGAAGTATAAATTTTCAGAATAAAAAAGGCTGTCTCAAATAGACAGCCTTTTTTATTCCGGGCCGATACATCAGCTTTTCAGCATCTCTTCCAGCTTCATCACCAGTTCTGTCTTGGTGATCGGCACACCCATTACTTTATTATATCCTTTGGCATCTGTAAAATAAACGTCACGGATGATCTTTATCAACTGCCCGTTGTTTATTTCAGGTATCAGCACTGTATCAAAGTTTCTAATGATGTCGCCCAGGTTTTTAGGGAATGGGCGGATATACCGCAGGTGTGCATGACTTACCGCATGGCCTTTACCCTGCAGTTCTGCTACAGCCGATTTGATAGCTCCGTACGTAGAGCCCCAACCCAGTACCAGTATCTTTCCTTTCTCCGGACCACTGTCTAATGTTTGTGCTGGTATATAATCAGCGATCTTATCTACTTTTTCCTGGCGGATCTTTACCATCAATTGATGATTCTCCGGTTCGTAGTTCACATTACCGGTGATGTTTTGTTTTTCCAAACCACCGATGCGGTGTTCTAACCCAGCCGTACCCGGCACTGCCCAGGGGCGGGCCAGTTTTTCATCCCGCAGGTAAGGTTGAAACTTATCTTCCCCATGTCCCAGTTCTGTTTTGAATTTTACAGGAATAGGCACCAGGTCTGCCGACTGAGGATATTTCCAGGGTTCTGCACCATTGGCGATATAACCATCGCTTAAGAAGATAACAGGGGTCATATGCTGCACCGATATCCGCACTGCTTCATACACCGCATCAAAGCAATCACCCGGTGTGCTTGCCGAAACGATCGGCATCGGGCATTCGCCATTTCTGCCATAGTAAGCCTGCATCAGGTCACTTTGTTCTGTTTTGGTAGGCAATCCTGTGGAAGGGCCGCCCCGCTGAATGTTGATTATTATTAATGGTATCTCCAGCATCACTGCCAGGCCCATTGCTTCTCCTTTTAATGCGATACCGGGACCGCTGGAAGTAGTAACACCCAGCGAACCTCCATACGCAGCACCGATAGCTGAAGTAATAGCAGCGATCTCGTCTTCTGCCTGGAAGGTGCGAACACCAAAATTTTTGTACTTGCTCAGGTCATGCAGGATATCAGATGCCGGGGTAATGGGATAAGAACCGAGAAACAGGGGCAACCCGCTTTTTTGCGAAGCGGCAATTAATCCATAAGCCACGGCCTGGTTGCCCATAATGGAGCGGTACGATCCCGGTTCCATCTTTGCTTTCGCCACCGAATAGGTGGTGGTGAAAACTTCTGTGGTATCTCCGTAATTATAACCTGCCTGCAATACTTTGATATTGCTATCCATGATATCGGGCTTTTTGCCAAACTTTTCCCTGATAAAGCTGATGGTGTTATCCATGTCCCGGTTGTACATAAAGTACAGGAAGCCGAGTACAAACATATTTTTGGCCCTGTCCTTTTCTTTCATGCCCATGGTCATGTCCTTCAATGCCTCACGGGTCATTTTGGTCACATCCATTTTTATCACTTCATAATTGTCCAGGCTGCCATTTTCCAGCGGGTTTTCTCCTTCAGGATAGTTGGCGAGGCGAAGATTTTTCGCATCAAAGCCATCCGTATTGACGATGATCTTTCCTCCTTTCTTTAAGGCGGTAAGGTTCACTTTTAAGGCGGCGGCATTCATGGCCACCAGCACATCACAGGCATCGCCGGGTGTAAAGATCCGGTCGCTGGAAAACCGCAACTGGTAACCGCTTACACCAGGTAAGGTGCCTATCGGGGCCCTGATCTCTGCCGGAAAATCCGGGAAGGTGGCGAGGTCTATTCCGAGTAACGCTGTGTTATTGGTAAACTGGCTGCCCGTCAACTGCATGCCATCTCCGCTGTCTCCTGCAAATTTGATTACCACATCCTGTAAGACTTCCTGTTTTCTTGCCATTACGTTTAAGTTATTCTGCGAATTTATAACAAGTTATGCTTGGTTGATACACTGATTTTTATCAGTTAAAACCGGCTGCAATATGAGAAATATCAGTAACAATTTTTATATTGGCGTTATAATTATTTGTATGTATAAGCCATTACAACTCTTCCTGGTCATCAGCCTCCTTGTTCCCGGTATGCTGCTGGCCCAGGCCGATGATGATGTATATGAGGCCAACCGCCTGAAGAAAGTGTTTCCGGACGACCGGGTGGCTGCCACCCTTGTGGAGGAAGAATTCAATTTTGATAAAGGAAAAAGCGATGATAAGCTGCCCGTTGTAACAGCTACCCGCAATACGGGCATCAACTTCCTTGCATTGAGAGAACGGGCCGGTATCCAGTATTACGATTTTTATAATTCGTTTACCAAAATAACCTCCTTCAAGCAACTGGAAAAGGTGAAGGGCATGTTTGGAACAAAGAAGAATTATAACGTGGGCTATGCCATCGACCGCTCTGCCAGTTCCAGTGAAATATTTTCAGACGACAGCCGGGTAAAATATTTCAACATCGGCTTTACCGGTTATGGTGATGTGACAAGGGTGGAAACAGAAAAGAAATACCTCGACAGCAAATACCTGACGGCTGTTTACTTTCACAGCTTTTATCCAGCCAAAGAAAAGATCATCCGTTTCAAAGTGCCTGACTGGCTGCAGGTGGACATCCGGGAATTTAACTTTGAAGGCTATAAAGTGGTAAAACAAAAAACACAGGAAAAGGGTGCCACTATTTATTCCTTCAAACTGCAGAACCTGCCGGCCATGAAAAACGAATCACGGGGCATTGGCGCTGCATACCAGTATCCGCATGTGGTGGTGGTGGTAAAATCATTTACCTATGATGGCAAAACAGAAAAAGGCTTTGGCGATGTAAGCGACCTGTACAACTGGTATAATTACCTCTACAAAAAATGTGTGAACAACCCGGATGAATTAAAATCGAAAGTAACGGAGCTGACCAAAGGAAAAACAACAGACGTTGATAAAGTAAAATCCATTTTCTATTGGGTGCAGGATAATATCCGCTATATCGCTTTTGAAGACGGGCTTGCCGGTTTTATTCCGGCGACAGCGCAGGAAGTATATAAAGCCAAATACGGCGATTGTAAAGGCATGGCCAACCTGATGACGGAAATGTTGAAGCTGGCGGGACTGGAAGCCTACATGACCTGGATCGGCACCCGGCATATTCCCTATGACTACACCCTTCCCTCACTGGCAGTGGATAATCATTGTATCAGTACCGTCGTATTGGGCGGAAAAGAATATTACTTAGACGGCACGGAGAAATATGTTCCCTTTGGTGAATATGCCTGGCGCATACAGGGCAAAGAAGTACTGATCGGCAAAGGCGATAAATATGAAGTGAAAAAAGTGCCGGTGCAGGATAAGGATAAAAACAAGATACTTACACAAACCACTTTCCAGTTAAAAGATAATGTACTGAAAGGCCATGTTAAAGCCACCCTTACCGGGGAGCAACGCACCAATTTTCACCAGTTTTATCATGATCTGCCCAATGATGATAAGAAAAAGCTGATCCAGAAATTCCTGGAGTTTGGTAATAAGAACCTGGTGGTATCTAATGTAAAGACATCTGACCTGAACAACCGGGAAATTCCGGTAGTGGTGGAAGGAGATATCGATCTTACTAATTATGTAATTACAGAAGATAAAGAAATTTACCTGGGCATCGATTTTTTTCCGGAAGACCTTCGGGGGATAACTCCCGATAAAAACCGGCAGCAGGATTATGCTTTACATTCCAGCTATGTGTCGCAGGATGAAACGGAACTGGTATTGCCGGCCGGTTATAAGGTGGCATCACTGCCTTTAGCCATTACAGAAAAAGCAGAGGATTACGAGGTGACCGGCACCTATACCAATAAGGATAACAAAGTGATCTTTAAGAAAACACTGGCCTTTAATACGGGTAGAATTCGCAAAGCAGATTTTGAGAACTGGAAGGCGTTTACAAGGAAGCTGAAGGATTTTAATAGTAATTTGATTTTGATTAAGAAGCCATAAGCATTTCCCACAAAGGCGCTAAGCGCACAAAGGCTTTTAATCAATACATCAATATATGACAGAGAATGAGTTGGCAACAATCGCAGTAGACATATCCTATAAAATCCATACAGTTCTTGGACCCGGGCTTTTGGAAAGTGTTTACGAATCGGCTTTTGCATATGAGCTGGACAAAAGGGAAATTCCTTACACCAGGCAAGAAGACATTTCCGTAAGATATGAAAGCGCCATTTTAGATGTAGGATTCAGATCTGATATTATTATGTGTGATAGGTTATTGGTAGAACTAAAGTCAGTAGAGCAGTTGGATAAAATCCATCATAAGATAACACTGAACTATATGAAGCTTACCGGAATCAAACTTGGATTGTTGGTGAATTTCAATGTGAACCTGATAAAAGAAGGCATTCACAGAAAGATTAACGGACAGCTTTCATAAAGCCTAGATAGCTTCCCACAAGGCCACTAAGCACACAAAGAAAAACTTAGTGTTCTTTGTGCCTTTGTGGGATAAAAACAAATAAAAACCACAACGTGGTTTCCTTAGTGGCCTTAAAAAATTCCCACAAAGCCACTAACCACACAAAGAATAGCCTTAGTGATCTTTGTGTCTTTGTGGGATAAAAAAATAGTATGAAGAAACTACTCCTGCTACTTACTTATTCTTCTGTATGCTTCTGCGCAACAGCGCAAGACGACGACGACACCTTCTCCCCTTCCAAACTGGAATCCATTGCTAAAAACATGAAGCTGGTATGGGAGGATGGTGATGCGGATTTTAGTACCAGTACCATTCCGGAAAAGTGGAAAGAAGAAAGCGGGGTGATCATTGCACAGAAAACAAAGTTTGCCTTTGATAAGGATGCGAATAAACTGGCCGTGTATGAAATTACCCGTCGCCGTATCAAACTGATCGACAGGGATGCCGTGAATTCTTATTCCTCTGTTTATTTCCGCATCGGTTCTTCCAACGACGGTGCAGGGATCAGGATCATCAAATCGAATGGTACCGTACAGGATGTTTCGCTGCGCAATGCAGTATATGTGGAAGACCCTTCTGATGTGCCCAATACATTTGCTCCTTATATTGGAAAAGT
>CAYUCU010000120.1:0-12738 GCA_964443345.1 uncultured Chitinophaga sp. | reverse complement strand
ATGAAAGACGAACAAAAGCGAAAAATCAGGATCAGTGCCGGCGGGTTTCAATCAATAATTATGCTTGGCAGCCTGCTGAATGTGTTTAAATACGGGAAACTGTCTTTTATATATATATCTCACAGGGTATCCAGATGGGCAATTTGCCCGGTACTACTTCCTTTTATTTTTATCTCCAGTTTTATTTTATTCCAATTCTCCGGAGAACCTAAAAACCCGGTATATATTGCCTTATTCTTTGTGCAGATAGCGTTTTATGGCACGGCACTTCTGGGATGGATTTTTTCAATACGAGGCATAAAAAATAACCCGTTTTATGTCCCTTATTATTTTGTATTTATGAATGTAGCTTTGTACATCGGATTTTATAAGTTTTTGTGCAATAGACAAACCGTATTATGGGAGAAAGCAAAAAGGATATAATGTTAAAAATCAGCTGTGTTTGCGTATTGGGACCTAAGCTTATACATGCGATTTTTTTGTGATACAAGGCAAGTCTTATACTATCGTAATTTTACTTCCTCAGGTTTCCGTAAGGATAAAAAAATCAGTTATCAAATCATTTAGCGATAAATCTAATTTATTGAAAATGAAAAGACAATCAGTGGAAATAAAAATATAAAAACTAAATCTCTTAAAACAATTGTAAAAACTTAGTTTTTTTTTCTATATTGTGTCGGTAAACTACTAAGTGCAAATACGCATCCGTACAAGCACTACTTCCGATTTCCTACGCTGAAGCTATCCTTAACTCCAATTTTCTACTAAAGTCTTCTATCCTGTTTTTATTGATTTACTGAACCATAAACTTTCATTACATGCCATTAACCTTTCCTCCACCAAAGGGGATTCGTGGGTTTTGCAATGCTTATGCTCATTGTAAAATTATTTTCGCCAGTCTCAGCGCTGTTCTTGTAATGGTGATATTTTCTCATGCGGGAATGTTACATGAGGATCAGGAAAGTGCTAACCCGGCAGCCAGGGTATCGTTTACCGCTAACCCCGATACATTTGCCGGTCAAATCCATTCAGTCAGAAATTTCAAATTTGAAAGTTTAGGTCAGTCTGGTATTGATGTGAAGTCTATACCGGTTCTTGTCAGATTTCAACAACAACTCAATTTGGAAGAAGTATTTAGCTAAACACACTATTATACAGGGGGTTATGAGAAAATCTATTTTAGTTATTGAGGAGTCGAAAGCGTTGAATTATGTTTTCGGAACAATTTTTAAAAACAATTTTGATTTTTTTTCAGCAAATAATTATTCTGAAGCATTTCACTATTTGCGGTCCGAAAAATTTGTTGATCTTATTCTTATAGATGTGCCCCATGATGAATCTGATAATTTCAAGTTTCTGGCTCACATTTCATCAAGCAGTCTTTTTTGTGATATTCCAACCATTGTACTGTCAAAATCATCTGATATTCATCTAAAGAACAAGGCGAATGCACTCGGTGTTTCTTTTTTTGCTACAAAACCATTTGATCCCGTACTCTTAGTTGAAAAAGTAAAAGAGCTTACCAATAAAAAGGAAAGCATCCAATTCATCAACGAAACCCAATGAACTGATTTGAATAGATAACCATTAATAGCTGATATAACCTTATAAACCATAAACTTTCTTCTAACCGCCCTAAACACCCAAATGATGACTAGAACCACCATTGACACGAACCCGGCCTTTATAGAGCATTCCGAATCTAAAGATAATATTGCAAGGCAATTTCTTTTGGTAAAGATGACTCATACAAACAATTCTCGTTCGCATCAAAATGCTGACACTAAGTATACCGTTAACAACCTTGATGAAGCAAAAAAATATTTGAGAAAATCGAAATTATCAGAATTACCTGAATTGATAATACTTGAAACGCCCCTCAACCTGAACGAGCTTACATATTTCAAAGATTGGTTGTCGAAAAACCTGATCCCTTCAATTCCGGTTATATATAAGGAAAATTCCCTGAGCAAGGCAGAAATAAAAAAGCTGTTTCAACTTCATTTAATAGACGATGTTATTAAAAATGATACTGACCTTGAGTTACTTCATAGAAAAATAATGTTTTTTAAAAGCCTGGCAGTTCAGGCATTGATAGAACCCGGGAATGCAAAAAAAACAAAGAAGATATCTACACCGGTACACAGGGAATTTTTCAAAAGGGCAACAGATATTCTGATTTCAGCGTTAATTTTACTGATAATATCACCCGTTTTGATATTGATAGCTCTTTTAATAAAGCTGACTTCCAAAGGCCCGATAATTTATAAATCAAAGAGAGCTGGTGAAGGTTTCAGGGTATTTGATTTTTATAAATTCCGTACAATGATTACCGGTGCAGATGAAATGCTCGAAGATCTGCATAATCAAAATATGTATAATTCTTCAAAAGGGAATCCTTCCTTTTTCAAAGTTTCAAATGACCCTCGTATCACAAAATTTGGGCAGTTTTTAAGGGACACCAGTATGGACGAATTGCCACAGCTTTTCAACGTGCTGAAGGGAGATATGTCCCTGGTTGGAAACAGACCGTTACCACTTTATGAAGCCGCGACTTTGACTACAAGTGAATTTGCAGAAAGATTTATGGCGCCTGCTGGAATTACAGGGTTATGGCAAATATCAAAAAGAGGAAAACCAGAAATGAGTGCAGAAGAAAGAATATCTCTTGATATAACTTATGCACGCAACAGGTCTACAAGAACGGATTTAAGAATTTTGCTTACGACGCCTTCTGCATTAATTCAAAAGCAAAGCCAGTAAAAGTTCCACCCGTATTTTCTCAAATCGTACTTTTATAAATATGAAAACGTATAAAGCAGAAAACCCTTTTGTTTCTATTGTTACATTAAACTGGAATGGACTCTCCGTTACACTCGAATTTCTTGAGAGTATGAGAAATTCTACCTATAAAAATTACGAAATTATTGTTGTGGATAATGGTTCGGAGATCGATCCAACCGAATCGATTCTGGCAGGGAGCTATTATAATACCAAAGTATTCAGGAGCCCGGTGAATCTGGGATCCGCTGGCGGAAATAATTTTGGGATGCGGCACTCAACTCCCGGATATGATTTTGTTTTTCAGATCAATAATGATGCTGAAATAACCCCCGACTTGATAGAGAAATGCCTTGAGCCTTTTTATGAAGATGCTTCAATTGGCGTGGTTTGCCCGAAGATCCGATTCCATCATAATCCTACCGTTATCCAGTATGCCGGGTTTAATAAAATGAGTATGCTTACCGGCAAAACAACGGCCGTGGGTAGCCTGGAAGTGGATAATGGACAGCACGATGTGCCTGGTTACACACATAGCGCACATGGTTGTGCTATGATGGTAAAAAGAGAAGTAATTGAAAAGGTGGGCATGATGGCTGAAAAATATTTTGTGTATTATGACGAGTCCGACTGGAGCGCCAGGATAATCAAAGCTGGTTATAAAATTTACTACCAGGCAAAGGGCCTCTGCTTTCATAAGGAGTCCATTAGTATGGGGAAACAAAGTCCCAATAAAGTTCATTTTATGACCAGGAACAGGATTTTGTATATGCGTAGAAACGCTACGATGCTTCAGTTTCTGGTTTTTATAAGTTTTTTCAGCTTTCTAACTGTACCTAAGACGGTGATCAGGTTTTCGTTAAAGAAACAATGGAAGCATCTTAATGCCTTTATAAAAGGGATTACCTGGAATCTTAGAAATACCAAATATTCTCCGCAATAGCAATCTTATAATGCCTGTCATTTATTTTGGATAAGGCAATACATTAATCATACAAACTTGTATCAAATATAAAAACCCCACTCTCTCTTTAAGATATTTTGTAATATCTTTACTGCTTATTGAAAAACACAGTGGTGTTTATATTGGCAAATTACTCATATGAAACTGCAAAGTAAGATCAGGGTTCTTCAGTGTATCAGGCAAGGTAAGGTGGGTGGAGGTGAAAGTCATTTGCTGAATCTTTCAACCAATTTAAATAAAGACTTATTTGAACCCATCGTTTTATCTTTTACAGATGGGCCTATGATCGATCTGCTTAAAGAAAAAGGGATTCAAACCCATATTATATATACTACTAAACCCTTTGACATATTTATTTGGAAAAAAGTAAAGAAACTGATCAGGGAAAACGAAATTGATATTATACATGCTCATGGAACAAGAGCCAACTCCAATGTTTTTTGGGCTGCCAGATCCTTACAGATCCCACTTGTATATACAATACATGGATGGTCTTTTCATGACGATCAAAAACCGATTGTAAAGAAATTGCGGATATTAGGTGAAAGGTTTCTGACAAGCAAGACGGATTTAAATATTTCTGTTTCGGAATCAAACAAGCAATCTGGCCAAAAATATATTAAATCATTTACTTCAACTGTTGTGAACTATGGGATAGATCAGGAGAAATTTAATCCAAATAAAGATTTTGCAGATATAAGGAAAGAGCTGGGGATTGATAAAAATGTCACACTTCTGTTGTTCATAGCCAGGTTTACATCACACAAACAACCGCTTGCTCTTATCAATGCATTTGCCATTGCATTAAAACATATGTCTAATGTAAAGTTGTTAATGGTAGGTGATGGAGATGAGAAAGAAGCTGCACTTATACTTGCAAAAGAATTGTCCATAGATGAAAGTATAATTTTCCTTCCATTCAGGCAAGATGTGCCGGCCATCTTAAAAGCAGCAGATATATTCATATTGCCCTCCCTATGGGAGGGATTACCGATAGGCTTACTTGAAGCTATGCGTATGGGAAAAGCCATTATTGCAAGTAAAGTGGATGGTACCTGTGATATAGTCCGGCATCAGAATAATGGATATTTGGTAAACGTTGAAAATTTACAGAACGAACTGGCAGAGGCAATGATATTGTTAGCCTCAGATACCACCCTTCGAAAGAAATATGGGGCCAATGCAATTGAAACTGTAAATAGTCACTTTAATGTTATTAATATGACCCGGCAAATAGAAAATATTTATACCAGTTTACATAAATAGTATATCCGTTTAATAATGGAATTTAAGCGTATTACAGATATCAAGCGATTACAGTTTATTTTAAAAACACTAAAGCACAATTTGCCTGACCAGGCTGTAGTGCTGGATGTTGGATGTGGAAATGGAGTTATCTCCCGTAGTTTAGGAGAGGTTGGATATAATGTATATGGTATTGATGTAAGTGAAAATGCGATAACAAGAGCCAGGCAATTGAACAAAACCCCGAATGTTAGCTTTGATGTGATAAGTGCGGAACAATTAATAGCTGAAGGGAAAAAGTATGACGCAATTATCTGCAGTGAAGTATTGGAACATCTTAACAAGCCTGAAAACTTGTTGAACACCCTTTATCAATCCCTAACGGATACGGGAGTACTGATTGTAACAGTACCAAATGGCAAAGGGCCCAGGGAAATTTTTGTAACAAAACCAGTTATCTGGCTGCAAAAAAAGAATAATTTTGTATGGCGGGGCCTTTTGAAAATAAAAAAAATATTAGGGTATAAAGGCACCACAGTTCAATCAGACGCCAGTGATCTTACACACATTCAATTTTTTACAAAGAAATCTCTTGATTTATTAGCCAAACAAAACGATTTTAAAATAATTCAGTTTGGTAAAACCAATTTTATTGAGGATGTGTTCCCGTTTTCCATCTTTAGCAAGAGGCTGGTCTTTTTACAAAAAATGGACTGTGCCATTGCGGAAATATTACCCTATCGGTGTACGGGAGGATTTGTTACGGTTTGGAAAAAAAATATCAGTTAATGGATGTTGTGCTGCTTATATTAAGAATCATCTTTTATGCAGCTTCAGCCCTGGTTGCTTTTTATTTCATCCTTCCAGTACTGCTTTTTATTTTATATTATTTAAACGGTGGATATTCAAAGAGGGGTGTACTTGGCCGCTATGCAAAACGTAATGATATTGAGCATGAATTTGCAGCCATAATAACGGCACACCAGGATATACGTTTTATTGCCCCTCTGGTAGATTCATTTCTTAAGCAAAGTCATAAGAAGTTTAAAGTATATGTAGTAGCCGATGATTGTGATTGCAGCAATTTATCTTACAAGGATGATAGGATTGTGCTTCTTTCACCTAAACCTGCTTTACATTCAAAAATTAAATCAATCCAGTTTGCAATACAAAATTTTCAACACGAACCAAATGTATTGATCATCTTCGACAGTGACAACCTGGTACATCCGGAATACCTGAAGAATCTGAACGAGTATTTTCAACGGGGATTCAAAGTGGTACAAACCCATATGCTTTCTAAAAACACAGACAATACATACGCACGGCTGGATTCGATCGGGCATATTTACTATACCTTCTACGAAAGAATAGTAAAAATGCAACTGCGGATGTCTTCCGCAATATTGGGGCTTGGTATTGCGATTGATTTCCCTTTATATAAGGAAATAAACTATAAAAATACGATAGGCGGGTTTGACAAAAAGCTGCAATCACAACTGGCCCGAAAAGTAAAACAGATTGGTTTTGCTGCAAACGCAATTGTATATGATGAAAAAGTAGAGGATGCTACAGTTCTGCAAAAGCAAAGGACACGCTGGATATACTCATATTTTGGGCATTTTAAAGAAAGCTGGCTTCTTACTAAAACCGGATTTGCGAATATGAATAGTGGCCAAATTTTGTTGGGTGCCACTATGCTTCGACCTCCGATGCTATTGTTAATACTATCTATGATGGTACTTGTTTTTCTTTCCATATTTATTAACCCGGCCTTACTTTACTGGTGGGCTGCTATAATCTCGTCATTTGTTGTAATCTTTATTCTTACGATTGCCACCCAAAGCCGTCAGAAAGGGATGCTTCAATCCTTAAAGCATATACCCCTCCTGCTATTCACTCAGTTTAAATCATTACTCAAAATAAGGAAGGCCAAACATAATTTTCTTAAAACTGAGCACAAAAGAATAATTTATATAGATGACTTGCTAAAAAATGAAAATCTTTAAGAACACTTATTACACATTTTGTTCGATGTTGCCTATGTCATTTCTTAAAATGATTGCGCCATCTTCTGCACTATTTCCTTATCAGCATACGGTCAGTAATGAATCTCTTCCCCACATTAAGCATTTATATAATTATAAGAATACAAAACAATTCTCAAGCGATCTTGATTTGTTATTAAAGCACTATCGTCCGATAACCATTCAGGAAATTATTAAAAATGTTGAGGAACATTCTGTGTTACCTAAAATGTCATTTCTAATCAGTTTTGATGATGGATACCGGGAGGTGTATGATGTCATAGCGCCCATTCTCGAAAAAAAAGGGATACCGGCCCTTTTTTTTATCAACCCGTCATTTATTGATAATAAAGAGCTGTTCTATAGATGTAAAATCAGCCTTTTGATTGATGAGCTGTTGAAAAACAAGAGCGGGGATTCTTTCCTGAATATTTACTATGAACAGTTGTGTATTGAAAAGAAGTCAATAAAAGAGTGTATTGCTTTTTTAAAGAGTATCAATGCTGCTAATGCTTTTTTACTTGATAGGATAGCTGAGAAAATTGGATACTCATTCGATAATTTTCTTAAAACAAAAGCACCTTTTCTTAGCCATGAGCAGTTGAAATCTTTGCACAACAAGGGTTTCTATATTGGCGCTCACAGCATGAACCATCCTTATTTTCAGCATATTTCGGCCGAAAAACAACTGGAACAGGTTGCTTTTTCATGCAAGTATGTGAATGAACTACTTAAAATAAGCAATTGTTGTTTTTCATTTCCACATTCAGACCGCGGACTACCACAGTCATTATTTAATGAGCTGCGTACTTTTAATATTCCTTTTTTGTTCGGGGTTCAAAACCAAAAGATGGAACTTGAAAATAAAATGTTACACCGGTTTAATGCAGAACGCCCTGAAATTAATTTTGCTTCGCAAATTAAAGGTGTACTGCTTATCAGCTGGCTGCGCAATTTAGCAGCCAGAAATCATGTGACCAGAAACTAATAAATGATAACTTTAAAAGCAATTACTGTCTGATGCTAAGTACAAAAGCCAAGGAATCACTGGGTCCGATTTTCCCTATTGCCAATAAAATCAGGCTATTTCTTTTACGAATTAAGTATTCCGGAAATAATGTTGTTTGCGCTTGTTGCAAAAGTACTTTTCGGGAATTTGCACCCTTTGGAGATAACAGACGAAAGAACGCTTGGTGTCCTAAATGTGAAAGCCTGGAAAGACATAGGTTATTATGGATGTATTTTGAGAATAAGACAAATTTATATTCGGCCCCATTAAAGGTGTTACATATTGCGCCGGAAACTGTTTTTTTCAGTCTTTTCAAAAAGCAAAAAAATATTGACTACTATCCCGGGGACATATATCCGAGCTTATGTCCTAAGGGGACCGTCTATTTTGATCTGCTAAACCATAGTTTGCCTGACAACTCTTTTGATGTGATCATTTGTAACCATGTCTTTCAATACATTGAGGATGACAAAAAAGCAATGCAGAATGTTTATAACCTGATGAAGAAAGGAGGCTGGGGAATAATGCAGGTACCAATTGATACTTCAAGAACAACTACATATGAAGACAAATCCATAACAGACCCGCTTGAAAGAGAAAAAGCATTTGGTCTTAAAGACCATGTCCGTTATTATAGCTTTGACTATGCAGATAAACTAAGGGACGCTGGATTTAATGTTACTGTGGATGATTACACTGCAGCATTTACAGATCAGGAAATTCATAAGTACGGCTTCTGGAAAGGGGATGCTATATATTATTGCACAAAATGAAAATAGCTATAAAAAGAAAACTGACAGGGTTTATTTTCTTCTGCAACATTTGCTGTATACTGGCACTGCTTGCAGGCAATGCCGCAACTTTTCTAAACCCTTATCTATGGTGGCCTGTTGCACTGGCTGGTATACTTTTTCCTTTTTTAGTAGTTGTAATATTGGTTTTTTTCTTTTTCTGGTTGTTTGTCAAACCCAGAAAGGCCGGTTTCTCCCTGGTAGCGATATTAATAAGCATTCCAAATATAATATCAACATTTGGTTTGAATATTTATAAAGGATTTGAGCAAAAAAAGGAAAAGGGGGATTTACGTGTAGTAACCTGGAATACCGGATTGATGAATTATAATGCCCCTGACAGTAATACAGCAAATTTTTACAATGCCATTATTCTCAAAAAACTAAAAGAAACGGATGCGGATATAATTTGTCTGCAGGAATTTTTTACTGCTGTTGGTCCCGGAAACCATTATAACTTAATTGAATCCATTGCCAAATCGTTCAGCTATCCCTATCATTACTTTTCGTATGATGTGCCAAAATTTGGAGGCAATGCTTATTTTGGCAGTATTATTTTCAGCAGGTATGCAATTGTTGATACTCAAAAAATTCGTTACCCCCAACCATTTTATGGCAGCATTATAAGGGCAGGTGTTATTATTTCAGGAGATACTATTGACATTATTACTACGCGGCTGCAGTCAGTCCACTTTCAGCGTAAAGAGTATCAGGAATTAACCAATATCAAAAATGGGATAGATTCGGGGCTTGCGGGCACAAAGAATATCATAAGGAAGTTGCGACTGGGATATAAACAAAGAGTAGAGCAGGTAAAGTTGATAAAAGAGCTAGTCAATACAAGCAATCGCCCCCTTGTACTTACGGGTGACATTAATGATGTACCTGTAAGTTATACGTATTCAGAAGTAAAAAATCACTTGGAAGATGCCTGGGCTAAAAAAGGAACAGGATTAGGACGAACATTTACATATATATCACCCACTCTTCGGATTGATCAGATTTTTTTTAATAAACATTTTGTAGTCCGGCAGGTAAAAAGAATTTTTCCGGAAGGTGCCACTGATCACAACGCTTTAGTGGCGGACCTGAAGTTTAAAAAATAGAAATAGAAAAGTACATAAATTCGTCTTCCGCCTGCAACACCAGGATCTTAGTGGCCTAATCCAATTTCATGGAAAAGCAAGTCCGGCATATGGGCTATTAATTATATTCAATATGGTCAGAAATTAGGCTTAAAATGCAGGAGGTGAAAGATTTTTTTTTATAGTAGAAATGAATAATACCTTTGTTATCAGAGGGATAGACGGTGATATATACATGGTGATTTCCATGGTTGTGGATACTTGTTTATTTTTATTCCAATCAAGGATTCATACATTTGTATGATTGAATGTTACTCTTTGACATATGTTTTTACCATTTTTTTTATAAGAGTTTTTGTTTTTAAAATATTAACGATGAAAAAAATAATTTTTACCCTAGCTGCTTGCCTTCTTTTGTCGTTTTATGGAAAGGTGCAGCCAGCAACTGGCTTACATTTTGACGGAGCTAATGATTATGTTTCTTGTGGTAATATTCTTACTCCCTCTTATACGAAGGAGGCATGGATTAATATCAACAATCTGTCAGCTAATAATAATATCATTTCGAGTGGCGTTAGTGGGGAGCATGCTTTTTGGGCACCGGCTTTCTATGGAAATCGCTTGTCATCCGGCCATAACCTGACATGGAATTTGGTACAGGATCCTACCCCGCTGCTTATCAATACATGGTATTATGTAGCTGTGACCTACGATGCGGCCACTACAACAATGAAACTGTATAAGAATGGTGCCCTCGTTTCCACCAACAATGCCGTTCCTGCCTTTGTTAATGGAAATGGGGTAAATATTGGGGAATATGGCAATTTTGGGGCTGTTTTCTCTGGTTTTATGGATGAGGTCAGGTTATGGGACAGGGCACTTTGCCAGGATGAAATACAAAATAATATGAACTGTGGGCTTAACCCTTCAGGTCAAACCGGCCTGGTTGCTTTGTATCATTTTGACCAGGGTATTGTAAATGCCAATAATGCAGGTATTACCACACTAATTGATGCAAGCAGTAACGCTAATAACGGTACACTTAATAATTTTGCATTAACAGGAGCTACTTCCAATTGGTCAACCGGAACTGTGTCAGGCACCTGTTCGCCTTTTGAGCCTACTATTCTTGCTGGTACTCCAGGTGGAGGTACTGTCACCACCACAATTACTGTAAACCCTTCAGGAACTTTTTACACCGCTAACGATTGTAGCCTTATCGCCAACATTTTACCTTCCGGCGGCACACCCGTAAACGGCAGCATCACCAGCAAGGTAACCATCGACGCCAGTGTACAATCCTATGGAGGCAGCCCGTATGTACAACGGCATTATGACATTGAGCCTGCTACCAATGCGGCCAATGCAACAGGAACCGTCACATTGTATTACAAACAAGTTGAATTTGATGATTATAATGCAGTACGTGGCTTACTTCCTGCACTTCCTGTTTCTCCCGGCGATGCAGCGGGAATTGCAAACTTTCGCATTACTCAATTCCATGGTACCGGCACAACTCCTGGTAATTATACAGGTGCGGTAGTATTGATAGATCCTTCTGATGCAAACATTGTGTGGAACGCTGCTTTAAACAGGTGGCAAGTAACCTTTGATGTGAGCGGATTCAGCGGATTTTATGCACATACTTCCTTTGGAGGCGTATTACCTGTAAACCTTATCAGCTTCAGAGGTACAAGTAATGGCGCATATAACAAAATGCAATGGGTGACTGCGGGCGAACAAAACAGCGACTACTTTGACCTTGAAAGAAGCACAGATGGGATTTCTTTCAACAAAACTGCTACCATACTTGCTCAAAATAACAGCAATACTGAAAAACAATATAATTACAATGACCTGAGGGGTAACAGCAATGTTTATTTTTACCGGTTAAAAATGGCAGACAGGGACGGAGTATTTACATATTCCCCAATTATCCGGATAAGCAGTAAGCAAACCAGTATCATTAGTGTATATCCAAATCCGGCAAAATCAACCGTTACGGTTAATGTAAGCGACACAAAATTGCTTAAAACGGATATCAGGATTTCAGATATGAATGGAAGATTGGTACGTACTGTTCAATTGAGCAACCTGCAACAACCGGTTGATATTACCAGGCTGAACCCGGGTAATTACATTATTCAGTTTGCCGACGGCAGCATTGCAAAGTTTGTAAAGCAATAAATTCTATCTCATAAAAAAATTGTCAAACCGCAGCTTTCAGGCTGCGGTTTTTTTGTAGCGGCATTTTATATTAAATGAAACTTTGTATGGCGGGTGGAACTTGCTTTCGGTTTCCAAATGCTGTAGGATGAAAAGATAATTTCAACAAATTTGGGGATAAAAAAGCTCAGAAGTATTTTGAAGCTTTGTCCCTACACTGTGTAGGGAGGACTCGAACCCGTCCCTGCACTATGTAGGGATGACAGGGCGGTATTCTAACCGTTACGGAGCAATAGGTTTTGTGCAGATGCGATCAACGCTTTCAAACTGGCGCTGGAATATTTTTTCAGTTTTTTTTCCTTGATTAAAGCATCAGCTTTTGTATTGAACTCCAGTAAGCAGACTAATGTCCATGGCGCTTTGGCAGAGGTGTATCGGCCATCGCCATTATTATGCTGTTCGGGTCTTTTGTAGGGGTCTTCGGAAAATACTTTGTAAAAGGAACCATCCACTTTGCTTTGTATAATATAAACGTAATAGGGCATAATAAAAAAGTCTCAACAATGTTGAGACTTTGTCCCTACACTGTGTAGGGAGGACTCGAACCCGTCCCTACACTATGTAGGGATGACAGGGCGGTATTCTAACCGTTACGGAGCAATAGGTTTTG
>CAYUCU010000119.1:0-12816 GCA_964443345.1 uncultured Chitinophaga sp. | reverse complement strand
TTCCGGCTACGCTGCCATTTCATAGAGGTTGCGGAGGAGACTCGTCGGGGAAGGAAGCACAACGGGTTACCCCCTTGCACCCTAGTGAATTTTAATAAATTTAGGAGGTTTGACTCCCCTATGAATAACAACATTTCCAGAATTCTTATCATAATACAAATATTCCTTGTTTGAACTTAGCCATGTCATCCATAGTAAGTAGTCCTTTTTAGTAGGGCTTAATTGCCCATAAAAATTACCATCTGATTCAGAAGCAATTCCAGTTAAGTCCGTCAAAAAATTAATAACCACAGATCTTTTAAGTGTTGTATCTGAATTAGGATCAGCCAAATAATTTTTGATAATAGTAAGCTGTTCGGCTACAATTTTATAACCAACAGAATCTACTACTTGACTTGATACAACCGAGTGTATAGAAAGAAAAAGAAGTAGTACTTTAATATTTTTTTTCATAGTTAGTAATTTAATATACTCCAACAATATTATTTCTTTCTAGAAGGAACGATATCGACATTATCTGTCCCATATACTTATACTGAAAATTCAAAAATCCAGAGCCGATTTCGACCAAGCCAATACTCCCGTTTTTCAAGGGTTTATTATAACTAGTTAAAATTTTATATCCTGGAGAATCTTCAAAAACATCCGTTGTCAATCTTTCTGAACCATTAACGGGATCTTCACCTATCTTAATTGCTTTATTATGATCCTGCCGGAATGATCCGTAAGAACCTCGTTGGTATATACTTTGTTCAGTAATCTCATGGGCAAGCATACCGTACGAAGTGCAAAATTTTCTTGAAGTGCCAACAATATCAATATCTTTCATATCAATAGCTTGCCAGTAATATGACCCAATGATAACTTCTTCAGATCCATCTAATAAAGTAACTTCCACTTTGGGCTTAGAAACATCGGTCGCATCTTTGAATACTTTATAAAAAGCCTCTTGCTGAGGAGTCATTTTGACATTAGGGTCTATTAATTGCAGTGTGACCTGACCTGTTAAAGTATTAAAATTAGCCTGATAAGCCCCGCCTGTACCAGTTATTACCAATGTCTGAAATGCTTGAATAGCCGCTGCTGACGAACTCGATGTAATACTTAATCCACCACCACCACTTCCAAGTGCATTAATCAGTGCTTTGAAATATTGCCCTCTGATTTTTTCAGCCCTCTCCCTATAGATTCCTTCCTCCCATTCATCAGCATCACTCCAGTCTTGCCCCTGCCTTTTAAATCCACTCATTAGCTGAACTCCTCCCTGGTCTTCATTTATTGGCACCGCAAACATCCCATCCGGATCAATAAACCGCACCGGGTTATTGAAGGCATAATTATAGGGCGTCCACCTCCTGCTTACTTCCGCCATCGGGTCTATTACATGCCATCTGCCTATCTGGGCATCGTATTGCCGGGCACCGTAATCGTACCATTCCAGCCCGGCACCATCGCTAAATTCCTTACTTTGTTTTTCCTTGCCATTATAATCAAACTTATTCTCCGTTTTGCCAAGGGCCTTGCTGCTGATGCCATTCATCGTAAGGCCAAAGGGGTAATAATGCGTTTCCTCCAGCAACCGCCCTCTTGTATGGGTTACCTGCAGATTATCAAAGAACACATCTATATTCGGCGTTTCATTGCTTACGTAAATATACAAATAACCGCTTTTATTGATGGCCAGGTTGCTTTGTGCATAAGTGGTATATGTATCGCTGGCGCCTACCTGTTCAAAACCGCTGCTGCTGCTTACATATTTAAACTGCTCATCAAATAATATCCAGTTGATAAACGCTTTGGGCTTGTTGCTATTGTATGACTGGCCATTTAGAAAACTGGTTGCGCCCGGGCTCAGCACTCCGCTGCTGGTCAGTTCGGATACGCTGCCATGGCTGCCTGCCACTCCTCCCACACTCCCGGCCAGGGCGCTTAGCAGATCATTCAGCGGGCTTACCGGTGTACCCGGTGTATTGGTGCTCTTCCACCAGCTGTTTACTGTCAGGTTAAAGGTATCGCCACTCATTACTTTCAGTACCATAGCCGGCCCTATCTTATTGCCGCTGCCGTTGGTTTTGGCCACTTTTGCATTGCCGGCTGGGGTATTCGCCGGGTAGCCGCTCGGCACATCCACCCTAGTGGCAGAAAGATTACTGTAATATTTATCCTCGGTAGTAGCATTGGCAGTTTCCATGGTAGCGGCCGGGTACATATCCACCTGTTGCTCTTCTGTAAGCACCATCCGTACATTGCCCAGGTGGTCTTTTAAGAAGTAGTCGTATTCAAACCCTGTTCCCTTTTTCCGTATCCTGCCTTCCTCATGCCCGGTAAACAGCAGGCTGTCAGTATAGTTTTGTGCCGGGTCGTAGTTGCCATTTATGGTGGAGGCTTTTGTTTCGTACACAAAGCCGGCTACATACAGGGTGGTCACCGTTTGGCTGGCACCTACCCCAAACACTTCATTTACTTCTTTTTTGATTTTATTGCCTGCCCCATCATAGGTGTAAGTAATAGTGCGGGTAGTATAAGGCGGAGTAGGGTTAGGCATTTCCACCGTTATCACAGCAGGCAGGTTAAGGTAATTATATTGTATGCTTAGGATCTTCTTATTCTGGTCGGCTGTTATATTACCATTGGCATCGTATGTATAATCGGTGGCCGTTTTGGTGGTGCCGTCATATTTAAAATCGCCCATGCGGCTGGCATTATCATTGGCCGTATCATACACTTGCTGTAGCTTGTTGCTGTTAGCGGGATAGGCATAGCTTAGCTGATCAATAGCGGCGCTACCCGTCAGTTTCCAGCCCATCTGCTTCATGGAGGTAATATTACCATTAGCATCATACTTCAGGTTGCTGACACTAAAATCAAATCCGGCGGTCTTATTAAAACTGCTGCTGGTGTACTGGTTAAAGTCTGCGCTTACTAACCGGTTGGCCTTATCATAGTAGTAATCAAATTTTCTTTTAGCGGAGTCTCCCCGGCTCTTCCAGGTAGTACCGGCTATATTCCCGTTCAGTTGCGGGTTGGTATAGCTTTGGCCAGAAATAATGTTGGCGCTGTTCTCATACCCGAGCTCAAAACCAAACCAGGCCGTTGTGTTCACATCTTTGATATAGTCCCGGTTCATCCCCAGCAGCCAGCCCCGTATATTGTAATCAAAGACCAGGGTTTCCAATCCGGCATTGCCGTTAAAGGCAGGAGCCAATTTTTTAGACGTCACCTGGCCCAGTTCGTTAAAGCTATTCTGCATTATGGTTTTGTCGCCTGTACCATTCATATTCTTCACCACATTCTTCACCCTTCCTATATGGTCATAGCTGTACTTCGTAAGAATGGTATAATTCTGTGCATTGGTACCTGATTTCTGGTGGGCCAGGTGGGTGCGAAGAGTAAACCCTGTATAACTGTACTGTTGCGTCACTACATCCGTGCCCCCGGTTATATTGGTTTCTTTTACCTGTATCGTCCTGCCCCTGTCATCGTACAAGGAGAGGTTATATAAATAGGTGGTAGTGCCGACTATGATTTTTTTACTACCCGTTACAGCGCCTCTTATCCGGCTGCTTACGGTTATAGATTGTGCATACTCCGGCGAGGCGTTGTAGGTGGTGAAGAAGTTAGTGCTGTTGATATTAATGGTAACAAGACTACTGCTGAGCGGTGTGCTGCCAGCCCAGCTGTAATCATCATAATAGGTTTCACCAGTAATCGTATAGGTACCACTAAGTGCGGGATAGTCTGCACTGGCAGCGGCATTGGCAATAATGGTGTCCTTGCTGAGTGCAGATGTTATCACCCCGGATTTGATAGGCCTGTCCTGCCCGTCATACTTTACAAAAGCCCATTGGTTGGTGGTGCGGAGATTAGCATCTTGTGTCATTACTATTCTGCCAAGCAGATCATATGCTATATAGGATTTATCCTTACCAGGGATAAACTTCATTATCATCCGGCCTTTAATATCGTAATAATAGGCATAGCACAAGCCGGTCCGTATGCTGGCATTGCCAGCCAGATTCCAGTTCACCGCTATCAGTGCTTCCACAGCTTTAGGTGGCAGCACCATCCGCAGGCTATTCATCTCATCATAAATATAGTAGGTGCAAAGCCACCCATAATGCCCGGTAGCCGGAGTGGCGTTCAATTGTACCTTGGATAATATTATTCTGCCTTGTTCATCTTTGTACATTATTTTCTTTACACCGCTTTCATCGGTTAACTCTTCCACCATCAGGCTGCCTGCCTGGTACATGGCTGTTGTTACCGGCACATCATCTTCGCTGCTAATATCTATTGTCCACAACCGCACACTGTCATTGGCAGCATTGGCCCTTTGATTAAGTGTTTTTCCCACACCTGCCCCCGCCCAGCTGTTTCCCTCCGCCATTACCTTCATTGTTCGTTGTAAGGGAGATGCGTCGTATTTCACTTTACTCCAGAAGGTACTTTCATTAGGAAAAAGTGATTTATAAAACGCAGAATCCTGCACCAATGCATAATTTTTATACTTACCATCATTATTATTTGCTGCTGATTGCACATAGGGCAAATACTGGGTGGTTATTCTTCCAAACGTATCATAGGATATGGCCGTTACCAAATCCTTTTTTAGCGGGGAGGCCTGCCGTATCACTTTTTGAATGGGCCTTCCTACTGAATCGAAATAAGAGGTAGTAATAGCCACGTCTTCTACCAATGCTGTTATTGTTACCTGTGCTGAATCCTGAATAGGCTTCAGGGGCACCAGCTCCCGCTGGTACATTCTGGATGGTGTGGGATTGTACGACTGTATGGGCAATTGCTGTGCCTGGCCAACAGCAGATACAAGGGTATGTACCAGCAATAACAGGAAAATATGTTTCTTCATATGCATTAATTCTAAATGAGGGTTCTGTTAATTTGTAATCGCATTAATTATTCCAGGACTCATCGGTTCAACCGAAGGACCAAAGACACCAATCAGCATTCCTTCTTTATTTATTAAAAATTTTTGGAAATTATTCAGCACCGAATCCCCCATCACGCCATTCTCATTATTGTTTGTAAGCCAGTTATATACCGGCTGGATTCCCGGGCCGGTTATTGGGTTTTTGGCGGCAAGAACAAAACTGACCCCGTAATTATTCTGGCAAAACTGTTTTATCTCTGCATTGCTGCGGCTTTCATCACCAAAGCTGTTAGAAGGAAATCCGATCACCACCACGCTGTCACCATATTGCTGGTGCAGTTGCTGCAAACCGGCCAGTTGATCTACTTTTGAGCTGCCGGTTGCAATATTCACTATCAGTATTTTTTTACCCTCGTACTGGCTCATATTCACAGTCCCTCCGTCCACATTTTGAAACTGAAGGGAGTAAATACTGGTTGTTGCAATCAGCCAGCTCATTAAAATTGTTAGCATATTCATGGTTATTATTTTTTAATCAGTACTGCTCCCGCAGGTTACCGTGCAGGGTGACATATTGTATGTTTCGTTAAAATAGCTGGTGGTTGTTCCGTTACTAAAGCACCATTTATAAGTGCACACCCAACGCCACTCCAGGAACCCGTTTATCAATACTTTTTTGTAGATAGATGAAACCACCTTCCAGGTGCCCATTTCGCAGGTACCATTTATTACAGCATATTGCGGGTTTCCTTGCACTTCAGCACAACTGCAATCGAGGTAACCCTGGTAGATATACTTTACATAACCGGAGGAGTCGCTGAAAATATTCATATCTCTGTAAGCGGAATCAATCTGTCCCGGGAAAGTGGGAGAGCATCTTTTATCAAAACCCTGCCATACCGGTACAGTACTAACCAGCATAGTGGTATCAGAATAGTCAAAGCGTTTCATTATGTTTTTATCCTTATCCCGGATCAGTTTTACCCGGTTTAGCCTGTCGTATTCTGTGTAACCAACTGTGTTATTAGCATCTGCACTGCTTATTACACCTATTAGCGGTTCATAGGCGCTGGTTGTCATATTGGCATCTTTTGGATGCAGCCTCAATTCATCTATCAGCCCACTGCCACTCACGGTGACACTGGTAATGCCTGTCAATGAAACAGAATAAAGATTCCAGTTATTCTGTGTGGCAATGGAAGTGGTTAATGCAGTACTATTCACACTTACAGAAGCTCCTGATTTCACCCATACTGTCAGCAAATACGATTGAGAAGAGGAAAGGCCGGTTTTGGTAATATTTCCGTTTGAAAGGTTATAGCTTTTCTTACCTGTCAGGTTGTAGGTAAGGTCCCGCTGTGTGCTGCCCACATTCCAGTTTCCTGTTCCTGCGGCTTCAAAACTGGTATATGCAATGTCTGCCTGGGTGGCATTGGATATATTAGCAATTGGATATTTTTGATCATAGTCCAGAATAGTTGAATTACTTCGCCCTGATACCAGGTTTTTCATTTCTGTCAGGTTGCCTTTCGTATCATAAGTGGTAAAATAATTCTGTGCCTTAAAATAAGTGGTGTTCCTGTTTAGTTTTGCGGGGTCAAAAGCACCTATCGTAGCCTGCACCACAGGCTTATTTGATTCAAATGAATAAATAGTATCTGGCTTCAGGTCACCATTAGCAATCTGGCGGAAGGAAGTCACTGCCCCGGAAAGTATTCTTGGGTTGCCATCACCTGTAACCCAGGTCTCTGTTGCCACCATTTGGGAAATGATAGCGCTATCCCTCATCTTTCCTATTCCGCCACCTACAGTATAGTTGTAGGGGTAGTACATCCTTTGCTCTTTTACGAGGTTGCGGTTACGGTCATAACTGGTCACCACTTTAGTTACGTTATAATTGGTGTCATAATACAGTTGTTGCCAACTGGTGTTCAAAGACCCATTTGGCTGAAACAGTGTATCTGCAGCATACACGAGGTAAGCCTTTCCGGTCAAAGGATAATACTCATGCCCGATAAAGGTTTTCTTTTTGGTGACAGGCGGGTAATTGGGGTCGCTGCTATAATTGGTTTGTGAATGTCCCAGCTTAATTGATTTAAAATTGCTGCTCGTATTGATTACGGTATCAAACTGGTATGTGTTTACCGTTCGCTTCACCAATGCTCCGGAACTGTCATACACTGAGATCCGTTTGGGCAGGCCAAGCCCCCAGCTCCTGGTATCATTCGGGATGTACGGAAATACATTTGAAAACCCGTTACCATTTACATCTTTCAGATCTGTAAACTCATATACTTCCTTTCCAAGATTTCCTGTGAGGGAGCTGGTAACTACCTCCACCCGGCTATAACCAACCGGGCTGCCCTGGGCATAATCGGTTGGTGAAACGGGCTCGCTGCTTACCGCCGTATAATCTGTTATGGCACCTGTATTATTTACTACTGCCCTGTAGGGATAATCATATCTTGGAATATCGCCAAGAAATCCGGAGCTTTTACCGTCTTCCCGAATATAATTATAAATCGTAAAAGCAGATGTCCCGGCAACACCTAAGTATTGCTTTGCTATTGAAGTAACACGTATTCCTCCCGACAGGTTGTAGTTTTGTGAGTTATCTGTGTTCTTATTCTCCCAGTTTATATTCACCGGGAAACTGCCACTGATGCCTGAGCCCGAAGAGAGAGATGTTTCAAGACGATAAGTACCATTTGCAAGGTTGAATGTCCATGTCCTCAAGCCGGAATAAAATAAATCATACAGAGAAATAGAAGAAGTGAAGTAAGTAACTGTTCCATCCGTGCTTTTTATATACAGGTTCAGCATACCAGACCCCGATATCGGTGCTGAGCCCGATCTTGAAACAGACTTATCAAGGAAAAACTGCAACTGGTGTTTAGTATTGAATACCTGGTTCAGAGTGATATTGTTTTGTGTGTTCGAAGCAGGTGCAATGGTTAGCTGGTTTGCTTGTTTAGTATAAGGAAAATGATCATTTTGTGAATAATAATATAGCATATATCCTCCAGTGGGCAGGTACACTTTTGAAAGCGAATTAGCCAATGCATAGCCATTAGGGTTTCTGTCAGCACCCCAGGTATAACCATTTACGTTTGGGATCAGATTTTGCCCGTTTAGTGCACCATTATAGAAGCCCCAATGATCTCTCTTATTTTGTATCGTATCATTACCGTCCCCAAGTTTTGGAAGAAGCGGCGTATTGTAATCAAATTTATATCCTTCCTGTTTTTCGTTTTTGGTATAGGGGGTCACACTTTTCAGGAGCAAGCGGGTGGAATCTATATGCGGATGTCCGTTTAGCATATAGGTATGCGAAATCTGGTAATCTAACAGATAGCCAAACCGAAAAGCAGTATCACTTACTTTAATTTTAGAAAGAGCATAATCGTTATGGCTGTATTTGGTATTATAGCTATAAACAAATGAAACCGTTGTTTTATCAGGAAATTCAATAGAACTTATTTTCTTTGACCCTCCACCACCATACCCAGGGGCAGAAGTTGGATTTAGCCGGGTACCATTTGAATTATTTACATACGTTATCTGTGGAAATTTAAAACTATACTCACCACCGCCTGCAGTCTGATAGTTCAATTTAATAGTATCAGAATAAAAAGGAGAGATAATCCTGGTCAGGTACCATACCACGGGGTAATACTTACCTTCATAGGCCGAATAGGTATAAGGAAAGCCGGGTGGGAAATAAGAATTGTCTTGGGCATACCATGTATAATCTGCTTCCTCAAAATCATATTTTACGCCATCTTCTGCCACCACTCTAAATGATTTGAGGGTAGTGGGAAGAATAATATCAGGAGTTCGAAAAGCAGGGATTACTTTAATTTTTGAAGTGGGGCTCACCAGAATCTGCCCGTTTTTGCCTAGGAAAAATCGTCCTGATCCGCCAGGATAGCTGAACTGAAAAATGTCCGGGGCTGCATCAAGACTGTCGTGATAGTATTTACTGTCGTTTGCTCTCCAGTCTGTCGGGATGGAGCCCGCATACAAGTATCCGTCATTGGGCATATCATCAGGTAATCCTTTTACAGTACGGGTTATCGTTCCACCAGCACTCAAAAACCAGCTCAACCCAACCGTAGTAGGAGATTCAGCAACTTGCACACCACCACCATTATACTCCAGTGAAATAGACATCCCGATCCCGCTATTACTCTTATAGTTGTGTATTGGAACAGATAAAATCGGTAACCCGGTAAAAAGATTGATGGTTGCATCACTCATTTTACTGGCCATGGCAGCAGATGGAGTTTGCTGAGCTGAATTTGCATAGTTTGGCGTTTCCCCGCCTTGCCCGAAAGAGCAATAAGCTGATAATAAACTACTGCAAAAAAATAATACTCTTTTCATCATAAAAAAATTATTAAAAATTATATCCCACTCTGAATAATATCGGTTGCGTCCGCGGCACCTGTCGATAACTTAAGAAATCCCACAAAAGCTTCACACTTGTCTTTTTGAATAACTTGCTTTTTACAGCAACTACTTTGCTTAATCCTAATAATCCACTCTGTTGCCAACTACTGCTGTTTCTTAATTGTGCAAAATCATTGAACGCTGTACGGTAATTCTGCTCATAACCACCACTGATCCAGAAACTGCCTTTTAGTTTGATATCTGCATAGCTGCGCAGGCCCACACCTTCATGAGTGATCTTAATATGATCCCACCCTCTTCCCCAACCCAATTTGTAACTGGCCCCGATACCGATCACTGATCTATCATTGATCTTATATCCCATAGAGAGACCGATATCACTTGTTACCGGGAAAAAAGCCGTTGACTTCTGTGACTGTATATTGGCACTGTACTCCAGCCGCTGAAGAAAGGTTTTTGATTTCTGGTTGTTGGGTTTAAAGCCTTCCGGCATATTGGCATCGCTGCTGCCACCGCCTGCTTTCAATATCTTATTCTTCAGTTCATTCAATTGCGATTGGGCGGCCTGCATGTTTTGCTGAAACTGCTGTTGTGCATTGGGGCCGCCGGAAGCAATTTGTTGTTGTATCAGGTTGTTTACCTGCACCCTTGTTTGTAATCCGGCCAGGCTGTTTAAGCCCCCTCCTTCGGAGGGGGTTTGGGGGAGGCTAAATAAGCTCGCCAGCATACTGTTCTTTCTCAAAAATTCTTTAAAGGCCGGTATCTTTTGCAGCAGCGCCAGCGCTGTTTCCTCCGCTTTCTTCGGATCGCTGAAGATCTCTTTGTAATTGCGCAGTGTTTCAATATAGTAATAGCTTTCCTTGGAAATCTTTTGCAGGTACTTGCTTTTGCCCACGTACTGCAGGGCTTGTTCCAGTAATTGTTTCTTTCGTTCTTTGATGAACTGCTCCACCGCTTCGGTATTCTTCAGTTGCTCATTCAGCTTGGTGGTATTGGCTTTGGCTGTTGCCAGCGGTTTGATGATGTGGCTGTCGAGCTGTTGTTTTTTTTCGTCTAAGTATTTTACAGTGGTGGTCAGCTTGTCCCTGTATTCATCATACTTTCCTTTATATCCATCTGCAACTGCTTTTCCTTCCTTATACTTTTGTAGTAATGCAGCAAACGTAAGCTGTCCATTTCCAAATAAGCGTTGCGCTGTTTCAGGATTTGTCTTTTCTAAAATGGTTTTGATCTTGCTTTCCCATTTAGACAACCGCTCCAGCGTCTTCTCTGTTTTCGAAGTAATGCTGTTATAATACTTTTCTGTTTTGGAAGACACCTGTTCCAGGTATTTTGCCGGCAGCGTGGTAAGCGTAGTTTTCATACTATCGCTTTGCTGCGGCGAAGTCACTTGTCCAATTGTTTTATCAGCCAAAACACTCAGCAAAAAAAATAACACCATTCTCAACAGCATACTGGTCCTTTTAAATTGGTTCACTAATGTGATGCTTAATTTTTAATTATTACCACTTATCCTTTATAATATTTATTCACTAAGAGTATTCCCCTAATTATTCAGCGCTATTACATTCTCATTTGCTGTAATCATTAATTACTCAAATTACCTTCTTTCATTTTACACGGCTACTGCTATTTATTAGTCGTGTCGTATTTTGTATAACTGTGACATAAATTGTAATAACTGTGATATAAACCTATGCAAAGGCTATAGTACCACCCGGGGGAAAAAACGTTTTAAAATGTTTTTTTCTCCGAAGGACCTGTGGGCCGACGGACCCCTTGGGCGGAACAATGCCTGCCCGAAGGGTCCTGCGGATGTTTACACCAAACCAGTTGTTACTATTTTATTTTTGATGGGACTGAACTTGTTGCAGAACGCAGCAAGTATTTTTAGATGACGATGCAAACATAAAGACTTGTATGCAATCAGCAATACCATATTTCTGGTATTTTTTTTCCGAAGGACCCTGTGGGCCGTAGGACCCTCTGGGTGGCCGGGAACCTGCCTGTCGGCAGACAGGGAAAAGAAGACGGGAAGAAAATCAAATTATTTCTCGCAAAGACGCTAAGTCGCAACGAATGGACTATAGGAATGTTTTTCTTTGCGCCTTTCCGTCTTACCGGCTATTTTTTGTCCGCAATGCGTAGTTGAAACGTCTAGGTTATTGCAGTACTTCTTTCCTCGTGGGCGATCGTAAAAGCAAGACTTCGGACAGGAAATGATGGCTTTGTACGCAGTGGGTAATATTTCCGGAATGAATATACACGCCGGGCATGAATTTCACTAAGAAGTCCTTCACCTATTATTTATTGATGGACAACCATTGAGTAGAACTTTGTTCGATTAGAATATCAGTTTAACGCCATTGGTTTTTTAATTCTCTTAGTTCGATACAATAGTCAGTGTCGCTTCGCTTAACAGAAGATTAAGATCTCACTATCCTCTTAATCAATCGAGCCTTCACTATTCTTGTCCCTCTTTGTCGCTTTCGTCTTTCTTCACAATTTTCAATTTACCGGTATTAAGATAATTGTGCGCTTTAATAAATCCCTCAACGTTCTCCATTTCGCTTATGAAACTATCTTTGTAATATTCGGCGCCCCATTCCAATACAGGAAGACAATGATTTGCTCTGGTATTAGCCTTAAAAAAATAAACTATAAAATTTGAGAGTGGTAATAATACACTTGCTATTATTAGGATGTCATGCAGATGGTCGTTATTAGGCGGCATTATATTAACTGACAAATAGAAAGTCATCACTGAAAGCGCAAGTATTATTAAGAATGCAATTGCCACAACATAATAACCATTGGGGACCTTACCATTTTTTTTTCGCTTGTTATCGGAAACTATTACTTCTGATAATATTGTATTTAATATTTCCGAATCATAGCTTTCTGCTCTTTTAATCTTCTTTATCCCCTTTTGCCGATCCTTAATCCACCCATAGAGCAATACCATATAAGATAAGGTGACAAAAACAAAAATGGAACAATCCATTCGAACCGAAAAATCATTGTAAATACGGGGACCATCCATCCTTTTCTCATAAAGGCCTCCATAATAAAGCATCCCAAGGCAATACAATAGGATAAATGTATTTAGGAAGACAAATATTCGGGTAGTATAATTCCTTCTGATTCTCTCCTTAATTTTTGAGAAAATGTTATTTGTTCTTGTTTCTATACTTGATAAGGTGGATTTGACTGAAGGAAAATTTTTCTGTATTTTCTTACTCTTTTTACCACTCTCTTTTTGATTAAGAATATTCTTTAAACTTTCCTTATGGCCTTCAATTTTACTAATAACCTCTTCATAATTTTTATTAACGGTCGTGAATTTTCTAAGAATTTTTTCACTTATCAAGCTTATGAATGGATTTTCCGTCAGCTCATCAATTATTATATAAGCTAATGTAAAAGTCCCAAATAGTTCATATATATGGCTAAAGCCGTGAGGAGTCATGCAGTTAGTAGTGGTAAATTATTGGGACTGACTGTAGCTTCGATTA
>CAYUCU010000118.1:0-12883 GCA_964443345.1 uncultured Chitinophaga sp. | reverse complement strand
CCACCAGTGTTTGCAGCATCATAGGTGGTACGGGTTGATTTAGCGTATCCTCATCAATTTCATATTCCACCCGCAGCCGGTCTTCAAAGCGCATATTTTCCAATGCAAGATAATCTTTAACAATACTGAGTTCTTTTTCTAACGGTACGGTCTCTATTTTTTCCACCTGCATGCTGCTGCGCAGGATGTTGCTAAGTTCTGTCACAGCCTTTCGGGCCCGCTGAGGATTTTCATCCACCAATGCCCGGATACTGTTCAATGAGTTAAATATAAAATGCGGATTGATATGTGCCTTGATAGTTTGCAGTTCCAGTTCTTTTACCAGTGATTCGAGGCGAAGGGTGTCCAGTTGCTGTTTACGGCTTTTAGTAATATAGTGATAAATGAAATACAGCAGGTTCCATATAAAAAAGTAGATAAAGAAATTAAACACTCCGCTGGCAATCAGCAGGGTTTTATTATTTAAAAACTCTTTTTCCCTTTTATTAAAGAGGTTAAACTGTTGCAACAGTTCGGTATTGAAAAATGCCCCTGTCACCGAAAACACAAAAGTGATAAGCAGGAAAATAAGCAATTGTCTTTCTAATTTCTTTTGCAATACGTTCAGGCTGATGATCACCATCCGCATCAAGTGGGTGAGGATGAGGCCCAGGCCGACGAAAAAACCAATTCTTCCTAGTACCAGTTCTACATCCGCTTTTGTTTTCAGCTGATCGAATGAGTACGCAAAAAAAATGCTGATGAGGGCAAAACCGCCCCATCCAATTACCTGGAATATCCAATATCTTGGTTTACCGAACCACATAAGGCAAATCTAATCAATCCTTTCCCGGCCTCCCTGTCAAATATATCAGTGGCACCATTCGTTTACAGATGGAACTATTACCACCCGGGAAGCTACTCTTAATTACTGTATTACAGAACCTTCCTGCCTGCAAAATTGTTAGACAATCTTTAGCAAAAAAGGCTGAGCGGAAAATACTAATTTTACAGCGGCCCAAACAAAGAATTTATGGGCAGCCGATTCATACAAAACAGCTAAATGGAAATCATACCCGGACCACTCCTTAAAACCATTGATTCACCAGCGGATCTGAAAAAATTACCCCGTGAAAAATTACACCAGGTTTGCGATGAGCTGCGCCAGTATATTATTGATGTAGTGAGTGTCCATGGAGGCCATTTTGGCGCCAGCCTGGGGGTGGTGGAACTGACAACAGCATTGCATTATGTTTACAATACCCCTTATGATCAGCTGGTGTGGGATGTGGGCCACCAGGCCTATGGGCATAAGATACTGACCGGCAGAAGAGACAATTTCCCTACCAACAGAAAATATCATGGCCTCAGCGGTTTTCCTAAAAGAAGCGAAAGTGAATATGACACTTTTGGTGTTGGCCATTCCTCCACCTCCATTTCTGCTGCCCTGGGCATGGCAATGGCAGCAAAATATAAAGGAGAGAAAGACAGGAAAGTGGTTGCCGTGATCGGCGACGGGGCGATGACAGCCGGTTTAGCATTTGAAGGAATGAACCATGCCGGTGTGGCCGATACAGATATGCTGATCGTACTGAACGACAATTGCATGGGTATTGATCCCAATGTTGGCGCTTTAAAAGAATACCTGACTGATATTACGACTTCTCCGACCTACAACAAAGTGAAAGATGATGTCTGGAAGTTGCTGGGCAAATTACCCATTGGTAAAAATTTCAGCCGTGCTATGGCACATAAGCTTACTGATGGTCTGAAAGGAATGGTAAGCAGCAGTGCCAACTTATTTGAAGCATTAAAGCTTCGTTACTTTGGCCCGATAGACGGACACAATGTGGCCAAGCTGGTAGATACCCTGAAAGATCTTCGCAATATTCCCGGGCCAAAAATTCTGCATATTGTTACCACAAAAGGTAAAGGCTATGCACTGGCAGAAAAAGACCAGACCAGGTGGCATGCACCAGGCCTGTTTGACAAAGTGACCGGGGAAATACAAAAAAAGAAATTCGATCTGCCACAACCACCCAAGTACCAGGATGTATTTGGTCATACTATCATTGAACTGGCAGAAAAGAATGCAGCCATCTTTGGTATCACTCCTGCCATGCCTTCAGGTTCTTCTTTAAAATATATGATGGAGAAGATGCCCCACCGTGCTTTTGATGTGGGCATTGCCGAGCAGCATGCCGTCACCGTTAGTGCCGGAATGGCCACACAGGGAATGAAAGTGTTTTGCAATATCTACTCCTCCTTCATGCAACGGGCATACGACCAGGTAGTACATGATGTGGCTATACAAAAACTACCTGTCATATTTTGTTTGGACAGGGCCGGCTTGGTTGGTGATGACGGGCCCACACATCACGGCTGTTATGATATTGCTTATTTCCGCTGTATTCCCAATATGGTCATCAGCGCACCAATGAATGAAAGTGAATTGAGGAACCTGATGTACACCGCACAACTGGAGTCAACCAAACTTCCTTTTGTCATTCGCTATCCAAGAGGCGAAGGAGTGCTTTCGGAGTGGAAAACGGAAATGAAAGAAATTGAAATTGGCAAAGGCAGAAAAATAAAGGACGGGAAAGACGTTGCTATACTTTCGCTGGGACATCCCGGAAATTTTGCAGCCGCTGCCATCAGGGACCTGAAAAGTGAGGGCATAACGCCTGCACATTATGACATGCGTTTCGCCAAACCTTTGGATGAGGCATTACTGCATGAGGTTTTTTCCAGGTTTGAAAAGATAATTTCTGTAGAAGATGGAACGATAGTGGGAGGCTTTGGATCTGCTATCCTGGAATTTATGAATGAGCATCATTACAAAGCCGAAGTGAAGATATTAGGCATCCCTGACAAGTTGGTGGAGCATGGAACTCCAAAAGAACTACAGCAGGAATGTGGCTATGATGCCCGGGCAATTGCAGAAGCCGTAAGAGAGTTGATGAAAGACAATGTAACCACACAGATTTTTCAATAAGCCGAACTGGTGATCATTGCTTATCAGTTCAATTTTCAACAGGTAATAAGGTGCTTAGCTTCACCTCCTTTTCTTTACCTCTTAATTGAATGGAACCCAAATATTGTGTGATATAAATCCCTTCCAGCTGCAGCATATTGCTGAGGTCATCGGAGGTGATGATCTCAGCATTATACTCCTTACATTTCCCCTGGATGCGGCTGGTAGTGTTGAGCACATCACCGGAAAAAGTGATATCCCGCTTTATGACACCTACTTCACCAGCCACCACTTTGCCACAATGTATACCGGCTTTAAATCCAGGAACCAGGTCATACTTACTTATGTATTTTGTACTTAGCTTCTTAATTTGATCTTTCATGTCAAAGAAACAATTCACACACCTGTTAAACTGAATTCCATCATCATACTTCCAGGCCACCACCACTTCATCACCTACATACTGATATATCTCCCCTTTATTGTCCAGGATCGGGTTGGTAATGTCTGCAAAGAACTCTTTCAGCAACTGGTGATATTTTTCATCCCCCAGTTTTTCTGCTATGGTTGTGGAAGAATTAAGGTCCACAAACATAAAAATACGTTGCTCTTCCTTCGGCGTTTGATACTTACCCCTTATCATACTCCACATATTTCCTTCGCCAAATTTGGTATTAAACTGGAGCATGATCTGGGTAAGCGCCACCACCGGGGACCAAACAATAATATTCTTTACATGTATCGGGTTCTTCAAAAACCGGATCAGTGTTTTTTGGGTTTCTTCATCCGACAAGGGTTTACCGGTTTGAATGGGAATGGAGATAAGGCCCAGTGTCACCGCAATTATAGCAACTACAATAATGAAGGATATTATTACGGCGATTATCGTAAATCCATAGGGTTTGTCCCTGTACTTTTCATTAACATAGAAAACAAGGAAAGATCCTCCCAGTAAAGCTCCCATAAAACCAGCACCCATATTAAAGATGAGGTGATTTACAAAAGTGAATTTATAGCCCAGTCCTGCAGAAATATCTGAGCGGAGGGTAAAATAATCGTACAGTGTAATTATAAAAGCAATGATCAGCCAGCATATTATAATGATACCAAGCTTATTCATTTTTAATCGCATCCGCTGGGTCATAGGCTGTTGTTTTGATGATCAAACTTACGACCCTTACGGGTAAATCTGCCAGCAAACCGGAATGGTGGCTATTTGCCTCATTAGCCATTAAATTGTAACTTTAAAACAGCCTATTCATTTTAAACAATCTTATGAAGTATTCCTTTCTCCTGCTGTGCAGTTGTTTTATTCAAACTATTGTTACTGCACAATTAGGAATTGGTTTAAAAGCGGGACTCAATTTTGCAAATGTTACCAGCACAGCAGGCATTTCTACCAGCAACAAAACAGGGTATATGATCGGAGCCTACCTGGGTGCACGGCCAAAAAAATTATTTGGTTTCAGATCTGAGCTTATACTTTCCCGGCAGGGTTATGATTATAAAACGAATACCAACACTGGTCAGGTCAATTTGGATTACCTGCTGTTACCCCAGGTCATTACGCTCAATTTTGGTAAAAAAATTCAATTGCATGCAGGCGGGCAGGCAGCTTTCTTACTAAATGCCGGGGTGGACAGTACCAGTGGCAACAGCAGCGGAAGCCTGTTTGATTACTTCAAACGATTTGACTACGGAGTAGTTGCCGGAGCAGAGATCAGTCCCATAAGCGGATTTTTTATAGGTGGAAGGATAAATGTGAGCTTTGCTGATGTCAATGAAGAAGCCCCGATTGGCGGCAACTGGCCGAATTTTATTCCCCGGCTATCTGCCAAAAACAATGTGGTACAACTATATGCTGGTTGGAGATTCTGACATTTAGAAATCTTTAACGAATTCTTCAAACCTGTACCTGTGGATTCCGGCTGAGTAAGTGTCTCAAAAATTTACTCCCCGAAGGAGTCCTTCAGACAAACCGCTGTTACATGAAACCACTTCGCCTTCTTACACTTACCTGTCTTGCTATCATTGCAATTTCCTGGTTCTCCTATTCCCCCACCTGGAAAAAAACAAAAACTTTTTTGCCAATGCGGGAAACCCCGCACAAGCCGACCGGTAATACCACTGCAAAACTGGAACAAAAGGCTGCCGAGGCAAAGCAATTTGCCAAACGAAAAAACTTCAACACAGAAATATGTTTCCTGATTGATATGACATTGCCCTCCGGCCAGGGCCGTTTCTTCATTTATAATTTTGCAAAAGACACTACAGAAAATACCGGGCTGGTGGCTCATGGAAATTGCTTTCAATACTGGCTGGAAGGGCGCCGGTACAGTAATGTGGTTGGCAGCGGATGCACTTCTCTTGGCAAGTATAAAGTAGGAAATTCTTATACCGGTAAGTTTGGCTATTCCTATAAGCTCCACGGTCTCGACAGCACCAATAATAATGCTTTTGAAAGAACAGTGGTCTTACATTCTCATAGTTGTGTACCTGACTCTGAAGTAAGTGATGAAATATGTCAGAGCAATGGCTGCCCTACTGTAGCCCCGGCCTTTTTGGAACAGTTGAAACTGATCATCAACAATTCAAAGAAACCGGTGCTGCTCTGGATATATGAATAAAAAAACCGTTTCATTCTGTTGAAACGGTTCTTACAAATTTATATAGCTACGTTTATGCCGATGCGACTTTAAAACTTTTTACCAATGAAGCATTCATGGTAATTTCGGTATTCAATAATTTACTTACCGGGCAATTAGCTTTTGCATCCGCAGCATATTCTGCAAAGGCAGCTGCTTTACATTTAGGTACTTTGGCTTTCACTTCCAGGTGGCTGCTGGTAATAGCGCCTCCTTCCAGGGTAATGGTGCATTTTGTTTCAATGCGGCTGGGAGTAAGTCCCGCTGCACCCAAAACAAAACTCAGTTTCATTGAAAAACAGCCGGCATGTGCCGCTGCTATCAGCTCTTCGGGGTTGGTGTACGTTCCGTCCTCAAACCGGCTTTTGAAGTCGTAATTCTTGTTTTTAATAACACCTGATTGGGTAACCAACTTGCCGCTTCCTTCTTTTCCGGAACCTTTCCAGTTGGCAGTTGCTGATCTTTTCATGTTTGATAGTTTTTATTAATTATAAAGGTTGGTTTTGATCTTCTCATTCAGATCCGTCGGACAGTTCAGCCAGCCGGTTTTCCGGCTCGTTGTATTCAATGATGAAGTTATTCTTTCCCTGGCCAATCATGATCTTCAAAAATTTCTGTTGTACCAGCTCCAGCAGGGATAAGAACAGGAAAATTGCATGAACCCGGTTCTCGCATTTATCAAAAATCTTTTCGAAAGATACTGTTTTATGTTCTCTTGCCATGGTGAGCATCTGGTCGCGGCTGTCTTCCATGGTATAGTTATACTGCACTACAGTATGAACCGGCTTGTTAATGCGGTCACTATACTTCTGCATGGCCTTTTCAAATGCCCGCATCAGTTTAAACAGTGTAATATTTTGTATTTCAGTGCCTTCGCCTGCATCTTCGCCTATCTGAGATAATTCCTGCTGAATATTTCCCCGCTTCACCATCAGCATACGAACGGCTTCCATTTCTGCCATGCGGGCGGACGCTTCTTTAAACCGCTTGTACTCCAGAATTTTATTTACCAGTTCCTCCCGTGGGTCGATTTCATTTCCCTGCGCATCCAGTTCCTTACGGGGCAGCAGCATTTTGGCTTTTATCCGCATCAGAGTGGAGATAAACAGGATAAACTCACTGCTTAATTCAATATTCAGTTCCTCGCTCTGGTGCAGGTAGTCCAGAAAATCGTTGATGATACCAGTTATGGGAATATTATAAATGTCGAGCTCATCCCTTTCAATAAAAAAAAGAAGCAGGTCGAATGGGCCTTCAAATTGCGGTAGTTTGATCTGGTACGATGGGGTCTGCACTTTATTCAGGTTAATAGTTCAAAAAATAAAGTCCTGTTATTGCTACAGGACTTTACAAAAGTAAGGGAAACAGGCCTATGGTCAGAAGCCCATTTTTCCACGGTTATTTCTTCAGCGAATCCCTGATCTCACGCAACAACTGTATGTCTTCCGGCGTGGCTGCAGGGGCAGCGGCCTCTTTTTTCTTTGCAGCATTCATGGCTTTGATGATGAGGAACAATACAAAGGCAATCAAAATGAAATCAATTACCGCCTGCAGGAAAACCCCTACCGGGAAAATAGTTTTTCCAATGGTAAAACTCACCTCAGACATTCCTCCTTTACCCAATATCATTGCGATAATTGGCATAATGATACTATCGGTAAATGCGGTTACGATCTTTCCAAATGCCCCGCCAATAATAACTGCCACGGCCAGGTCAACGATGTTGCCCTTCATGGTAAATTCCCTGAATTCTTTGATCATGCTCATAATAAATTGGTTTTGTGTTAAGAATAATACTTCTCCTGGTTGTGAAGGCAGAATGGCGGGTAAATATAACTAAACCGCTTTAAGATATTATTTTTTCATCCCCGGAAATTTCATGTCCAGCCCTTTCAGTAAGTCCCGTAGCTGACTGGCAATCATGTATTCCTTATACCAGTTTTGGTCAGCCGGCACTATCGTCCAGGCCGGGGTGTTACAGTTATTAAAGCAGTCATTATACATATCCATATACACATCCCAGAGTTTAGCTTCCTCAAAGTCCTTCTCATTATACTTCCACATTTTAGCCGGGTCCTTCATTCTTTCGCTTAGTCTTTCATGCTGCTCTTCGGGAGAAATATGAAGGTAAAATTTCAGGATATGGGTATTGTTATGCTCTTGCAGCAATTTTTCAAAATCATTGATGGCATTCATTCTTTTCCTTGCTGTTTCATCATCACACCATTTATGTACCCGGGTTACCAATATATCTTCATAATGCGACCGGTTGAATATCTGTATCATCCCGTGCGCCGGGGCATGATGATGTATCCGCCACAAAAAATCATGTGACAGCTCTTCTGGTGTCGGGGCTTTGTATGATTTAACAGTCACCCCCTGCGGGTTCATATTGCCCAGCACATTTCTAATCACTCCATCTTTACCGCTTCCATCCATTCCCTGTATCACCACAAGTACAGAATACTTACTCTCGGCAAAAAGCAGGTTTTGCAGTTCATCCAGCTCTTCCAATATTGCTTCTGTTTTCTTTTTGGTTTCGGTTTTATCCAGTTCTTTTGGTGCCCTAGTGGAAATATCTTTCAGATTAATCATACCCATATCATAAAAATTTATGCTGCAATATACTATTTCAGCAATTGCGCAGAAAAATCATAAAATAAATAACTGGTTCTGATCTCATTTTAAGACCTTTGCGCCTTCATTTTATGAGTAACAATTTTATCCGCTGGACGATCTTTATTATTCTCTGTATTATTTGGGGTAGCTCTTTTAAGCTGATGAAGGATAGTAGTGTCGGGCTTAATGCCATGCAAATTGCAGCACTGCGCATTTTTTCTGCCGGCCTGGTGTTTGTACCCTTTGCTATTTATCATTTTCAAAAAATTCCCCGTCAAAAAATAGGCACCGTCATCCTGAGTGCGGTGTTTGGCAATTTGCTGCCTGCCTTTTTGTTTGCCATTGCCATGACAAAGATTGACGGCTCGCTGGGAGGTATACTAAACTCTCTCACTCCCATTTGTGTGGTGGTGATCGGAATTGTTTTCTTTAAGGACAAAATAAAGTCGCAAAAGATCATCGGTGTGCTGATCGGTTTCCTGGGATTGGTGCTGCTTACTGTGGTACCGGCTTTATCAGGTGATAAAACGATCAGCTTTAATAATCTTGGTTATATGCTGCTGATACTAGCCGCCACCCTGCTTTATGGCATCAATGTAAATATGGTGGGGCATTATTTAAAAGGGTTAAATCCTGTTCATGTAGCTACCGTATCCCTTGCATTTATGACGATCCCCACAGCCATTGTTTTATGGCAGCAACATTTTCTGCAACTTAATTTTAATGATGTGGTGGTACAGAAAGCAGTCCTTGCCTCTTCCGGATTAGGAATAGTAGGCAGCGCCATTGCTACTGCACTCTTTTATGTGCTGGTGCAAAAAGCAAGTGGATTGTTTGCCTCGCTGGTTACTTATGGCATCCCATTCGTAGCGTTAGGCTGGGGCTTCCTGGACCATGAAAAGATAACCTGGGCCCAGATCATCTGTTTGGGCATTATCTTGTTTGGTGTGTACATGGCCAACCGGCCTGAAAAAAAGAAAGCAACACCTGTTGATGTTGCTTTAGATTAAAATTGGATGTCTCTTTATACAGACATGATCTCTTTTTCTTTCAGGGTGAGGTGTTTTTCTACCCCGGCGGTAAATTTATCCGTTATCTCCTGCACTTCTGCTTCAGCATCTTTCGCTGCATCTTCACTAAGGCCATTCTTCTGTAACTTTTTAATATGCTCAATGGCGTCCCGGCGGATACTGCGGATGGCCACTTTGCTATGCTCTCCTTCTGCCTGGCATTTTTTTACCAGCTCTTTTCTTCTTTCCTCCGTTAAAGGAGGCAGGAAAAGCCGGATCAATGCACCATCATTTTGGGGATTGATGCCGATATTAGCTGCAATAATGGCCCTTTCTATTGGCTGAAGCATATTTTTTTCCCAGGGCTGAATGCTGAGTGTACGGGCATCCATCACACTGATATTGGCCACCTGGTTGATGGGCATTGGTGAGCCGTAATAATCCACCATAATACCATCTACTATCTGCGGGTTAGCTTTACCCGCCCTTATTTTTTGAAGTTCTGCCTCCAGGTGAGTAATAGCTTTTTTCATGTGGTCCTCTGCCACGGAAATAATTGAAGGAATGTCTTCTGTCATACGTTGTTTTTATTTATCCTTTTACTGAATACTAACCGGGCAACATGCAGAAGCCGGCATATCCGGGAAGGATGCAAATCTACTGAAACCCGTTTATCCAAAAAAAATGCCCCGGGCTCGTTTTAAACAAGACCGGGACTGGCTATAATAATAGAATGGCTTTAATTTTTCTTTTCAGCGGTCTGTACCTCTTTGGCCAGGGTAACAACTTTAGAGGTGGTCTTCAGTTGTGCTGCACCATTTTCTTCTTTGGCAACCACCATGATCCGGCGGGATTTTTTATAGTAAAGTAAACCAATACCGCTAAATGCAATGGTAAGCATGATCAGCAAAAGGTAAGTGCTTCCAATTGATCTTCCGAACCAAGCTAAAAGGATAAATCCAACGTTGATACCCACACAGGCTACCGTTACGGCTGCATGGCTAAGTCCCCTGTCCAGCAAAAGATGGTGCACATGGTTTCTGTCCGGAGTAAAAGGTGATTTGCCGTTTAAAATACGGATGGAGAAAACCCGCAGTGTGTCCAGCAGGGGCACAATAAGTATAGCTACTCCAATGGCTACTGAAGAACTGAGCGGAACCGCCACAAAGGGTGTATGAGCAACATTTATAAACTTAATAACCAGTATGGCATTTACCAGCCCGATCATCAGTGAACCGGAATCGCCCATGAATATCTTAGCCGGGTGGTGATTGAATATCAGGAAAGCCACCAGGCTGCCGGCCATTGAAAAAGACAAGAGTGCATAAGCCTGCTGATCCACTGCAAAGAAGTACATCCCGAATACAAGCATGGTAAGGATGCCAAGACTGGCAGCCAATCCGTCCACTCCGTCGATCAGGTTGAAAGAATTGATGACCACAATTATGGTAAGATAAGACAGTGCCAGGCCGAAACCTTCAGGCAACTGGTCAAACCCAAAAAGACCATACATACTGTCTAACCGGATGCCTCCGAGATGGATCAAAATAGAAGCTGCAATGATCTGGCCTACAAACTTTTTGCTTGCAGAAAGTATCAGAAGATCGTCTTTCAATCCCAGGAAGAAAATAACTAAAGCGGCAGCGAAAAAGTATTGAAACTCAGGGTTTATAAAGCCCTGGATCGATAAAAGGGAAGCCAGTAAAAATCCTCCAAAAATGCCTACTCCACCCAACGAGGCTACGAGACGGGTATGCACCTTACGTTCATCAGGAATATCATATAGCTTTTTTTGCTCAGCTACCTGTATTACAACAGGTATCGCCAGAAAAGTGATGATAAATGAAACGGAAGCAGTGAGTAAAATATCCAACATCTCAGGAACTTTAAATTTTTGCAAAAATAGGCCTAAAAAGCCGATTTTTCATCTGTATTTCAGGTATTAATTGCCGTAAGGCATTAATTAATTATGAAGTACATAGGATCGCTTGAATTTAGAAGTGGATATGCACCATGTGGATTTTGTATCAAAAAAGTGTGCACATTTGCAGCGCAACCCGGATTTGAATCTTCAAGATACAAAAAGTTTAAAATAAACCTAAATTTTATGGCTGAACTTACTGCAATTGCTTCGCAACTTAGAAGAGATATAGTACGCATGGTCCATGGTGCCAGCAGCGGGCATCCCGGAGGTTCATTAGGTTGCGCCGATTTCTTTACAGCGTTGTATTTCAAGGTAATGAAACATAATCCGGCGTTTAATATGGATGCAACAAATGAGGATGTTTTTGTGCTGTCTAATGGTCATATATCACCGGTTTTTTATTCAGCTTTGGCCCGATCCGGGTATTTTGACATAAAAGAACTGGCCACTTTCCGAAAACTTAATAGCAGGCTGCAGGGCCATCCAGCCACACATGAGCATTTACCCGGCGTACGTATTGCTTCTGGCTCACTCGGACAGGGAATGAGTGTGGCTATCGGTGCTGCCCTGACCAAAAAATTAAACGGAGAAAAGAATCTTGTTTTTTCTCTGCATGGGGACGGTGAGCTGGATGAAGGCCAGATATGGGAAGCAACATTATTTGCTGCTCATAATAAAGTAGATAACCTGATATCCACTATTGACTGGAACGGCCAGCAAATTGACGGTCCTACTGATAAAGTACTTGGCCTCGGAAATATCACTGAAAAATTCAAGGCATTTGGCTGGACCACCCTCGAAATGAACGGAAATGATATGGATGAAGTGGTAGCCACTCTTGAAAAAGCAAAAACACTTACGGGACAGGGCAAACCAATTGCCATACTAATGCGAACTGCTATGGGTAAAGGTGTTGACTTTATGGAAGGTACCCACGAATGGCATGGCATTGCGCCAAATGATGAACAGCTGGCTAAAGCACTGGCCCAGTTGCCGGAAACATTGGGGGACTATTAGAGAATTGGGGAAAGTGAGATGGAGGGAATTGGGAAAAGTACAATTGGGAAATTGGGAAATTTGTTTAAAGCACTAAGAGTTTTTTTGTATAGTATCAGTTTCAACATTCAAAGGATTAGAAAATGAAGAATTGAGAAATTTATCTTTCAATAATAATTTTTACTCTTTAAACAAATTTCCCAATTTCCCAATTCCAAAATTTCAAAGTACACCGCTACTCGCTACGCAACGAAAACTCCTGCTGTGCCGCTTTTCGGGATGGCAGCCAGGAAGCAATTAACGCAATAACAAAAACAGTGCTGCCAACGAGCAAAAAATCGGAAAGCCGGAGCTTTACAGGATAATAAGAGATAAGAAAAGAGCCTCCCTGAAGTGGTATCAGGTGATATTTTATTTGTAGCCATGCAATGATCCATGCCAACAGCATCCCAATACCTCCGCCGATCAATGCCAGCAACATACCCTCACTCAAAAAAATACGCTGAATAAAATTCCGGTTGGCCCCTAATGCATGCAGCACACTGATATCTTTTCGTTTCTCCAGCACCAGCATGGTTAAAGCACCGATCATGTTAAAAGCCGCAACAATAAGAATAAGGCAAAGTATCCCATATATAACCCATCGTTCCACATTCATAATTGAATACAGGCTCCTGTTTTGCTCATACTTATTCAGCACCTGGTATTGTTTTCCGAATAGTTGTACGATTTCCCT
>CAYUCU010000117.1:0-12887 GCA_964443345.1 uncultured Chitinophaga sp. | reverse complement strand
AGATTATAATTATAAAGACAGTGCCACCGGCACCTTTATGAACTTCTCTTTTGCTTCTATAGAGATGATCACCACCGCTTCGCCATTATTAGATGTTACTAAAATACCGATCATTGCTTCCGGAGGACCGGCTGCACATTTGCAATTCAAGATCAAAGCCGGCGGAAAAGAAGTTCCTTTCAAAATAAAAGGTACCGACCTGGAAGGCAACACCGTGGATTTCTCCATGCCACTTTCCTTTGTTAGCAGTGAGATACTCGGCAACCAGGCCACCATCAATGAACTGGCAGACATCTATACAAAAGGAGTTTTTGTAAACAACTCCACTCACTTCAACGGGCAACGGTTTGCATTAGCACCCAAAGATCAGCACAGCACCGACACCGCTTTCAGTACCCATAATGTAACATTTGGTGTAATGGCGTTCAGCAACCGGGACGAACTGCAGGGCTTTTTACCCACCATTGGTACGGCAGAGATCATTGAACCGTCTTACCAGCGGCTTACCGGTTTTGCCAAACCCGTTTCTGTTTCATTGATTGATGCCCTCGAAGGCGCTGCTAATAAAGGACAGGTATTTGCAAAATTCAATTTCTCTCAGCCGGTAAACTTTGCCGGTAATACCGATAAGACCGGCGGACTGGCATTACCCAACTTCAACCTGTCCGGTTTATCAAGAGCTACCGGTGCCTTTGGTGGCAGCCTTGGTGATTATAAGACCGGCATCAGCGCTGCCAGCAGTTTCTTTAATGTGAACAGCATGCCCGACCCCACGCTGTTTGGTGTTTTCAAACTAAGTGAGATATTAAAATTTGTAAGCGGTGATTCCAGTTTCGACATCAGTCAGCCCATAGAAGCAAGACTGGGCAATGCAAAGATCCCCAACCTGTCCACTACAGAAACACCCGATGCCTTTGTTACATCCTATGTCATCAAACCGGATATACAGGAGAAAACGATCGGCGACTTTGTACGGTTCAAACCCAATACTCCGAATGGCTTTGTAATAGACACCCGCATAAAAGCATGGAAAGACAAATCCAAAACACCCGACTTCTCCACCACCTCCAGCCTGTCCAACTTTAATGTGGATATTGGAAAAGCCGGTGGCGACTTTTTAATAAAAGTTAAGTTTGATCTTATAAAATTCGATCTCACCTCCGGAAAAAAACCCGATGTGTCTGTGCTGATGAATAAGGCCGAAGGTTTCCGTTTTGGCGGGCCCTTAAGTTTTATCAATGCACTCAATAGCCTCATCCCGATGGATGGCTTCAGCGATCCGCCTTATTTAGATGTATCGCTGACGGGAGTTAAATGCGGCTACACCCAAACATTACCCAACCTGCAGCTCGGTGCCTTTACCTTAAGCAATATTTCATTGGGCGCAGAAGTGAACCTTCCCTTTACCGGCGGGCCACTCACCATGAGTTTCCGTTTTTGTGAACGGCAGCAACCCTTCACCCTCACCTATGCCTGTTTGGGTGGTGGTGGTTTCTTTGGACTGGAAGTGGACCTGCAGGGGATCAGGCAAATAGAAGCCGCATTCGAGTTAGGCGCTGCGGCATCGGTGAACTTTGGTGTGGCCAGCGGCTCTGTAAGCATCATGGCCGGTATCTATTTTAAAATGGTGTTTGAGACAGGACACAATTCCACACAGCTTACCGGTTATGTGCGCATCAACGGGGCAGTAAGTGTACTGGGACTGATCACCGCCAGTATAGAATTATATATGGCGTTGACCTATCTCATTGATAAGAACAAAGCATACGGAGAAGCCTCTTTAAAAATAAAAGTGGAAGTGCTGTTCTTCAGCAAGACCGTTACCATTCATACACAGAGGACATTTGCCGGAAGCGGCAACGATCCGAATATCCGCGGCACCATCACCGCAGGAGAATGGAAAACGTATTGCGGCGCATTTGCAGCTTAAAATAGTTTCGGGATTCGGGATTCGGGATTTGGGATTCGGATACGAGACTTTAAAGATCGAGATGTTCTTGTTTTATTTGAATAGGCAATTATGCATGAGATTAAAAGAAACTTTTCATACCACGCAACAACCCGTAACTCATAACCCGTAACACGTAACTCGTAGTAACGATGAAACAAAAAATAATCATCACCGCCCTTCCCAACGGAGTATCCTCAAAGACCCGCAGCACTGTATTAAAAGTATCTGCTGCTATCTCGCTGCAGGTGGAAGCTGTTGATAAAGCAGATACCCGTCTCTCCGATGTGGCAGATATGCGGAACTGGGCCGACCTTATCAAAAATGCCAAATTCCTGGTACAGTATAATGGCACCACGGTAGAAGCCAAAGTAACCAGTGCGCCTGTTGATACCGCACTCTGGAAGAATTTGTTTCTCCCCACGGTGAAAGTAGCCGCCTTTGTGCCCGAGCCATTACAAAATATTCCCATAGCCTCTTACCCGGTAAAGCATGTGCTGGATTATATAAAAGCAGTAGTGGAACAAACCGGTAAGAACTTTGCCAACGACCTGCCCGACAGTAATTTTTATACCGAGAACCCGGTGTTTGCTGCCATCTCCGAATATGGCGTAGCCGATTTTCCCAAAAGAGGAAGAGAGCCGCTTACACTCGACAAACTGATCATCAACAAACAAACCCAGCGCCGCTATCTCGCCGCACTAAATAAGAACAAATACATTCCCTTCAGTCCCACGGCCTCGCCTACGTCCGATTTTGCACAACTAAAGAATTTTCACGGTCTGTATGATGTAAAACCGTTACAAACAGCACCCGTACTGAAAAAACCAGATTTCGAATTTCATGACATCCTTTCCATCGTTGCCAATTACCCGCAACTGCAACGCAAACTCGGACTGGTCATTGATTTTGAATTTGCACCACCGGCTGATAAAATAATACCCGCCGGCAATGCGCATATTCGTATCATTCCAACCAATATCAATTTTTCGGCGCCCACCACCGTTGTATGCCCCGCGACGCAACATACCAAAACAGCCGGCGGCTATTATGCCAAACCCGACAGCAGCAGCGCCATTGATAAAGGCCATTTAAAAATAAATACCGATGCCTTTACCGTATTTCAACTAGATACCGACGGCGCTGCATTAAAACTATGCCAGCAGGTGGATGCACTGATGCTGAAAAAAGCCAAACATATTTTTTATGCGGCCGAAAATAATATGCCCAATGCAGCCGCCATCCCCCTCTTCAATAATGAAGCACCTAAAAAAGAAGGTATCCCCAGCAACCGGACTGCCGGTATTGGTGTGGCCAGGAATGGAATGGCAGAGAAACTCTTTGCCAAGTTCAACAGGATGAAAGACCTCATCCCCAAACTCATTATTTCCGGTAGTCCCGTTCCTGCCGGTGTTACTGGCACCAATGCTACTTGGGTGCTGCCTGCTGAAACACTTACTGCTGATGATGTAACGCTGGGCTTCCGCATGGATATACAACCGGAAGATAAACCCGGCCAGTGGTTCAGCCTGCACAAACGCATCAATACCTACTCGTTTTTAAATTCAGCCGGCCTGAACATCAGCATCCCCGGTATGGAAGCAGATGAAGGCTTTATACAAACATCCGCCGCTGAAGAAAAAACAGAGACTGGCACACAATTAAAAGTAGGCGAAGCCATTGCCCGCTGGGAAGGATGGAGCCTGAGTGTGCCACGACCCGGCAGTGCATTGAATGATCCGCTTCTGGACAGTGACAATGAAGTGTATTCTGATAAAGATGGAAATAAAAGCAAAGAAACCGATAAATACAAAACACCCGGCACCGCAGACTTTCGCTTGAATGTATTGCCTAACATCGTGAGTGGCAGTTTACCCATGCTCCGCTTTGGAAAAAAATATTCCATCAAAATAAGAACGGTGGACCTTGCCGGCAACAGCACTGCCGTAACAGAACAACCGGAAAACACAAGCGACTGCATCAAACCTTCCATTAAATACATGCGGTACGAACCGGTAGATGCACCATTCCTGAAACTGGGCAATGAAATAAAAGACGGCGAGTCGGGTGAAATGATGGTGATCAGAAGTAATGACGGCATTGCCCCTGCACAATACGAGAACAACAATTTAAAAGCAGGGCAAACGAGTGCCTATCCCGGTGAAGCCGTGCGCCATGTATTGCCACCCCGCACCACACTCGAGATGGCCACCACACACGGCATGATAGATATGGTGATGGGCCCCGGCAATGAAGCCAAAGCAGAAGCCTTCTACAACCGCATTGGCGATCCTTCCGATCTGAAAGACCCAGCCTTCTCCAACGGAACGGATATGTATCAAATGAAAGTAGAAAGCGCCGGTGCCGCCACGCTGAAAGTGGAATACCTTACGGACCCGATGGCGGTAGGTGCTGTTTTCTTCCTGTCTAACAATGACCCTAATCCCAAAATTCCCAACCCTGCCATACTGGACAGGTTGATAAGTTTTTATTTCGATAATGCCAATCCTTCCAATACCCTTACTTACGACACCTGGATGAAGCCCAACACCTTCCGCATTCGTTTACTCGAAGGCAGCCCGGACATTCAATGGGTACAGGCCGAACGTACCTTAAAAGTATCACTGCAAAAAGGCGCTACACTGAAACTGAACTATGCCTGCTTCTGGAATCCAAAAGATATTGAGAAGTTCTCCGGCATACTCGAGATGATGAATCCGCCCACCATCACCAATGATGTAAAGCTGCGCATCGCCAAAGGACAGCACTGGTTATTTTCGCCCTGGAGGGAGATCACTTTTGTACATGCCGTACAACAACCATTGCCTTTTAAAGCCAATGGCAAGACCTATCCTTTTATTGATGGAATAGAAGCAGACAGGAACTACGGCGATAACTTTGCACAACTGCATTCCAAATTCCTGGTGCATGGCCCTTCTACCGGGCAACTGGACATTGAAGCCGACTGGCTCGATTGGGAAGATGATATCACCAAAGAAAAAGCAGAGCAGGTTCCCGTCCGGTCAAAAGTATTTCACTTCACCACCTTATACCTTGTCTTTGATTATGTGTTTGGAAACATTGGTGATGTAAAGAGTAATCCTTTCCCGCCACTCAAACATTTATTCAACGATACCAAACACCGGAAAGTAAATTATAAGACCATTGCCACCACCCGCTACAAAGAAAACTTTTTCAATCTTATAAAAGATAAAGGCGCCGGCTTCTCCATCACCCGTGACAGCAACACCCTGTCACAGATCATCATTCCCAGCAGTGCCCGGCCTGCTGCACCTGATGTGGCCTATGTATTGCCCACTTTTGAATGGGACCGCCAGCCAAAAGGCGCCACCCTCTTTACCGGTAGAGCATCCGGTCTTCGGGTATATCTGAAACGCCCCTGGTACAGCAGTGGTGATGATGAAAAGCTCGCAGTGGTACTCGGTATTCCGGCTAATCCCACGCTGGGCAACTCACCCGGCTCCAAAAACATTCCGTACACCACCTGGGGCACTGATCCTACAAAAGTATCAGCGCCACTGCCCGTCAATACCTATGTAACCAAAGATCATTTCATCGGCATCACCAAAGACAATATTGATGAGAACCTGTCTGCCGTAGAAAACCCCACTGCCAAAGTGTATGTGGCTGCCTTCACTCCCAAGTATGATCAGCAGCGGCATCTGTATTACGTGGACATCATGCTGAATGGTGGCGCCGCCTATTTTCCTTTTGTTCGCCTGGCATTGGCCCGCTATCAAAAATATTCTGTAAGAAAAGATGGGACCGACTGCTGCCTCTCTCCCATTGTGCAAACAGATTATATACAGATACCACCACCAAGGGCCAGCTCTCTCGAAACAAAAGGAAGCAAGAACAATATCGTGGTCGCCATTTCAGGAACATCACCGGCCGTCAGCAATGCCGGTTCGGTATTCCGCACCAAAGTGGAGTTCATCATCGAACCACTGGAGGTGGCCCCGTCTGATAATGTGCATATCACCGTCAATCCAAAACCGATAGACAGTTATGTGTATATCCTCAACGAATCAGACATTAAAAACTTTGGCTTCTATCACAGTCATGCGTTCACCCTGCCAGCCGAGTATGCTTCTAAACCCTACCGGGTAAAAGTGATGGAGTATGAAATGATAGAATACGATCGCCTGAAACCAAAACAACCCGGCCCCTTCACCGCCACCCAACCAACAAAGGACAGATTGGTATTTGCGGATGTGTATGAAGTGAATGTATGAGATGAAAGATGATAGTGGATAGATGATAGTTTGGCGTGATGAAGCGGAGTGGTTTTTCTGTAAACAATTTCTGCGCAGCAGAAATAATCTGTGTTAATCAGTGCAATCTGTGGCTAACCTGTATTCATTGCCGCAGGCAATCCATCCGTATTTAATTTGTATTATTAGTGCCATTCGTGTCATTCGTGGCCAACCTGTATTCATTGCCCGCAGGGTAAAGCCTCCCCACCCTCCAAAGGAGGGCTTTAGGTCGTTTCAAATTATATGCTCACATTTCTGCCTGTCATTGCGTAGCAATTGACTATCGACTACAGACTATTGACTATCGACTATTGACTATCGACTATTTATGTATCTCGCTGGTAAAATGAAACTCAATCTCCGGGTTATTACTCTTCTCCGTATTCAAAAACCACTCACTCTGCGCCAAATACACCATATGCCCATCCTTATCCTCCCCAATATTCGCCTGCTTGAACCGTGAGAAATCCAGCAGCTTTGCCGGGTTTTTAGAAGTAAGCCAGCAAGCCTTATAAAAAGGCAGGTTATTAAACACCACCGACGCCCCATACTCATGCAGCAACCGGTATTGAATCACTTCAAACTGCAGTTCCCCCACACAACCAATGATCTTTTTATTACCACCAAACTGGGTGAACAATTGCGCCACCCCTTCATCTGTCAACTGCATCAATCCCTTTTCCAGTTGCTTTGTCTTCATCGGGTCCTTATTCACCACTTCTTTAAATATCTCTGGCGAGAAAGACGGGATACCGGTAAAGAAAAAGTTCTCCCCTTCCGTAAGGGTGTCACCGATCTTGAAGTTGCCCGTATCAAACAAGCCCACCACATCACCAGCGTATGCATCTTCTATCACCGATTTATCACGGGCCATAAAGGAATACGGGTTGCTGAAGCGGACATCCTTATCCAGCCGCACATGATGAAAGTATTTGTTGCGCTCAAACTTACCCGAACATACCCGGAAGAAAGCAATACGGTCCCGGTGCTTCGGGTCCAGGTTGGCATGGATCTTAAAGACAAAGCCGCTCATCTTATCCTCTTCCACATTCACGGGGCGAACAGTGGTCTCCCGAGACCTGGGTGTTGGGGCAATGCGTATAAAGGTGTCCAGCATTTCCTTCACCCCAAAGTTGTTGATAGCGCTGCCAAAGAAGACCGGCGCCACTTTACCATCCAGGTAGTCCTGCAGTTTCAGTTCGCCGTGAACGCCATCCACCAGTTCCACATCTTCCCGCAGTTGGTTCGCATCTTTCTCACCCAGTTTATCTTCCAGTATGGTATCGCCGAGATTGGAGATGGAGATCACATCTTCATCATTGGCTTTGGTGTTGGCGGCAAACAGCAGCAGGTCTTTATCATGCAGGTCGTACACGCCTTTAAATTCTTTGCCGCTGTTGATGGGCCAGGTCATCGGGTGCAGGGCGATGCCCAGTTCCTTTTCTATTTCTTCCAGCAGGTCGAAGCGGTTCTTACCATCCCGGTCCATTTTATTGATGAAAACGATCACCGGGGTGTCCCGCATGCGGCAGACCTCCATCAGGCGGCGGGTCTGTGCTTCCACACCGTTCACACTGTCTATCACCAGTATCACACTATCCACGGCGGTAAGGGTGCGGTAGGTATCTTCTGCAAAGTCCTTGTGACCGGGAGTATCCAGCAGGTTGATCAGCACGCCGTTGTACTCAAAGCTCATTACCGAAGTGGCCACGGAGATACCCCGCTGCCGTTCTATCTCCATAAAGTCGCTGGTGGCATGTTTCTTTATCTTATTGCTCTTTACCGCTCCCGCCACCTGTATGGCCCCCCCAAACAGCAGGAATTTCTCCGTCAGCGTCGTTTTTCCCGCATCGGGGTGAGAGATGATGGCGAAGGTTTTGCGGCGTTCTATTTCGTTGTGATATTTCATTGTTGGGTTGATGCACTATGGCTTATAGTCCATGTGATTATTTAAAGGTTGCAAAGGTAAGACATGAGAGTTAATACTTAATAAGGTGTACCATTATAGTTTAGAGGCAATAGCACTAAGATAAATTTGTTTAAACATAACTAATTTATAGAAATATTACTTTGAGAATAGTATCTTATATCTTAAATTAGGGATCATCGTTAAATAGTCTCTAATCCACAACCAAAGCTTATCTATGTCCACAAACAAAATACAGATAGATTTTTTAGTAAAAGGCAATGACTGGTTAAGTGACCCAAAGAATCATAAGAAATTTGCATTGACAGAAGCTGATACAAACCCTCACATAAGCAAACTTTGTATTTATATACTTGGAGGTTGGGCAATAAATCGATACAGTTATTTTAGAAAAACAAATGACATCGACATGATTGCAAGCGAAACTCAGGTAAACAAATTATTAACTTCTTTTAATTACACCGGCGAGTTTAAACCTATATCCAGTCCTGATTCAAATGAAATTTTCACACAAAAGCATACATTGAAAAATGCCAGCAATAACGAGTTCTCACTTGAAATTAGATTTTTCAACCCTACAACGGATGAAATAAATTTTGGAAATTTTAAAATAGACAGGAATTGGCTTTTTGAAGATTCAATTATTTTTGACGAGAGAATCATAAAACCCCTTCCATATGTCAGGGTTCCTTCTTTAAAAAAACTTATTGCTTTAAAACTATTTTCAATTGTAGGTAGAGGTGAAAACGATAAAGAAAAAATAATTACTGATTTTATTGATATCCATAGTTTACAAATCAGCCCTTATTTTAATAACAAGGACATAAGTTTAATTTTTGAAATCTTAAAAGATCTTTCATTTCAAAGCTATAACAAGACCTACACGTCGAGATTAAATCAATTAATGCCCGAGATACAAAGTAGAGTTGAAGATTCCATTAAAGAAGATTCAATTCTATATAAGATTTCAGGTTTTTCAAATTCCGTAAAAAGCAGCTTATCAAAAAAAAACCCGCCAGATAAAATACCCCAAACTCTAGATGGTTTTCAATATATTGAAACCATTTTGACCCAATATGATGATTGGCTAGTTGGGGCTCTAAACTTTGACGAGGATTTACATTTTTCTTCCTTTTATCTTGACCAAAGTTGGGATTACAAATTACCAAGTCAATTTAAAAAATATGGCTACAAGTGCCTAATAGCTTGCTATCAAGACTTTGAGGAAACATATTTTATCCCAGAAAAAGAATGTAAAAGGGTAGCAGATAATTTAATTACCGACATAAAAAAAGATCCTTCTTGGTTCAACAGTATCCTAGATAAAGTTATTTCACTAGCAGATGAACTTGTAAAAGTTTTTCCATTTAGTCCCGACAGCAACCCTTTTAATGGCATGCGTAACACCGAACTAATAGAATATTACTCCAAACACAATATCACACACTCCAATTTATATGTGTATTCCAGACTACCAGAGGCCCTAGATAGAGGAAAAAACTATTTTACAGATACTTTGAAAAACTATCTTAAAAAACTACATAGCGACTTCTCTGATATAACTAAATTAAATGAAGCATTTGAGATATTTACTTTTCCTGAAGATATCAGTATCGCTGGTCAGGAGTTTATTGAGTTTATGACCATTTTAGAAAAGATAAAAAATGACACAAATTTAAAAGAGTTATTCTCTGGCAGCGGTAGCTCAACTAGAAAGATACTGTTAAAAACAAAACCAGAGTTTTTAAAAGAAATCGAGAATCATCGACAAAAATGGATGTACTGGAATTACCATGGATATGGCAATAGAGTTTTAAGGGATATTTCATACTTCCTAGAGAAATTCAAGAGTGGAATGACTGATTCTTTAGTAGAACAAAAGGCTTTAAAGTATCAAAAAATATTTAAAGAGTCAGAAAAGAGAAAAAAAGACTACTACAAAAAATATTCAATAGATGAGCTTCATCAAAAGCTTTTCAGTTTGTATTCAAGGATAGGAGCTGTGAAATTATATAGGAGGTATATTCAGTTACAAAACTTCTATTTCTTAGATCAGTTAATTTCCAGAATTTCTCATACTCTCAACATAGAAGAGGAAATAATAAGGAATTTAGCTCCTGATGAAATAGAAAAGTTGCTTACTAAAGACCTTTCTATTACTCAAGAACATAAAGACAGAGTCAAACAATCCGCAGTTATATACTTTCAAGGAAGAAAAACTATCCTCGGAGGAGAAGAAGCAAAAGTCATTATTAATGAAATCAGGGAGTTATCAAGAGATGCAGTATCAAAAAATGATATTTTAGTTGGCGAACCTTGTGTTACTCAAGAACAAATTATCAAGGGGCACTGCAAGGTTGTAATGCATAAGGAAGATTTATATGGACTTGTTTTCAATTATGGCGATATTTTAGTTTGTGAAGCAGCCGATCCTGATTTGTATGACATAATGAAGTCTGCCGCAGCAGTTTTAACTGAACAAGGAGGAGTTACCTCCCATTCAGCAACTTACTGTCGCGAAAATAACATCAAATCTATTACAGGCGTACGAGGGCTTTTAGATAATATATTTAATAATGATTTAATTGAAGTCGATACAAAACTTGGAAAAATTTATAAGATTGCTTCCGGTGGTATTGAATCAATAATAACGCCAGAAAGTGAGAATATCAAACAAACGGAAATTGGTACAAAAGCTTATAATCTAATTCATTTAAAAAAGACAAGTTTTAATGTCCCCAACTTTTTTTGCATTACTATTGAGTCTCTGAAAAAAGTCCTTCAAAGGGGGACACAAGATAGTATTGGATCGGCTAGCCAAGCATTATGGGATGGGGTGAATAAAAAACTAGGAGAGTTGGACGGTGATTTATTTGCTATACGAAGCAGCTTTAGCAATGAAGACGGAGAACACTTTTCAGGGGCTGGAATGAATCGAAGCGAACTTCATCTATCAAAGGAAGATATTAAGAAAACTGTTATAAGCATTGCCTCTGAAATAATCTTCTCCTCAAATAGTAACATCACTGGATCTATAATTATCCAACAAATGATTTTAGGCGACATATCTGGTATAGTCTTTTCTACCAACCCTGTCAATAAAAATAGCGAAGAAATCATACTCGAAACTGTTCCAGGAGGTAATGAACTACTAACAGATGGCATCGTACGCCCAATCAAATTTGTGATTGAAAAAGAATCCTTGACAATAAAGGAATATCCGGAAGAAAGTATCTGGAAGGACTTAATTAGCAACTCTATTGTTACGGAAATTGCCAAGACAGCAATAAATATTGAGGGGATTTATAAAAAGGCTCAAGACATTGAATGGACCGTTGCTAATGACAATCTCTATATTTTACAGTCTCGACCTCTAACCACTTACAATTCAGATGCAATTGCACCGCCTTACAGAAAACAAACAAATAAAAGTATTGATATCATTAGCATTTATAGAAGCTACAGAGTTCCTGAAAACTTACAGCGTCACATGTTATGGGTTACTTCTGTAGCAAAATGGATAGTGTCTTACCGTAGTGATCGAAAGAAATTGAATGAACATGATATTTTGACTACACTACTACTTCATGACATAGGAAATATTGTAAAGGGTTTAGATGAAAGTTTTGCAAATTTATTTCCTGAAGGCTACAAATTTATGCCTTATTGGAAAGCTGTTCAACGCTGGATTAAAGACAGATACGGCGACACAGACACAATTGCTACTCTCGCAATGGCTAAAGAGATTGGCGTCAGTGAAAGAGTAATGTATTTGTTAGAAAAGAAACAATTTTTAAATAATGAGTTTATCTATAATTCTAATGATATGGAACTGAAAATTTGTGCATATTCAGACCAACGTGTTTCACCTTATGGTATATTATCAATCCGTGAAAGATTAAATGAAGCAGTCAATAGGTACAAAGGTGCCCAAAAGAAAATAAGCGTAAATGATCCTGAAAGAGATAAACTAATTGAACTAGCTGTAAAAATTGAAGGTCAAATTTTTGAAGACATGAAAAAAAAGCCAAATAATGTTATTATCAATGAGTTATATGTAAAAGACCTTAGGAATTTTAATTTATTGGAAAAATATTAATCATCAATATACGAATGGAAGAATTTGATTTAATCGAAAAAAACAACGCAAGTAAAACCATTTCATTAATTAATAAATATGGGTTTGTTCGTTTTCCCAATTTTATTAGGGGGGAAAATATGGATGAACTGTTATCTGCTTTTGAATGCGGTTTAATGCAGGATAACTATAAATATGGATATGGTAAGATGTCAAGGTTTGACAAGCTACCTAAGCAATTAGGTATAATAGAACATTTTTTTGGGGACATTTTTTTTCAAAAAATTATTGAAGGGTTTTGGAATTCCGTTAGTATTACTAAAGAATATCTATTTATTCATGATTTTAAATATGATGCCAATACGATATATGGTCATCTACATTTTGACAGGCGACATCAACTCAAATTTATGATATATCTTACCGATGTACAGTCTAAAAATCATGGAGCCTTTTGCGCTATTCCAAAATCCAATTCTTTAGGTAAAGATTTATACATGAGATCATGGCGCAAGGCATTATGCTTAAATACTAACGATTATAATAAGATTGAACAAATGGCTCATGAAATCCCCGATAACGACCACCGTTATAAATCACTTTCATTTTCGATCCACAACAATAGCCTTATTATGAGAGATCTACTATATCAGGCTA
>CAYUCU010000116.1:0-12945 GCA_964443345.1 uncultured Chitinophaga sp. | reverse complement strand
CCCGGCAGTACTGCTTTGAAGTTTATAGTAACAGAACCGAGGAACCGAATGAAAATCAGCTTAGTTACGACAGGTAATGGCTTTGAGCTGAATGAAGAAATGATCCAGTTTTTGGAGAAAAGCCCGGAATTGGACGTGCAGGTGCAGACGGTCTAAGCAAAGTACGAGGTGAGAAGTAAGAAGTACGGGACTCCGGGTATCAAACAGGCGCTGCTACTTCAGACTGGCGTAATTCGTACTTCATACTTATACCTTCGTACTTATTCCCTCTTACTTGCTATTTTGTCAGTTTTGTAAGCTATCTGACATACCGGGCTGACAAGTTTTACACATATTCACGTCATAACTTGATGATAACTGTAACGGTCTTAAATTTGTCCTCCTTAAACAATTAAAACAAAAAATAGAAACATGGCAAAAGAGTATACTGATTCAAATTTCCAGGCTGATGTGCTGGCTTCTGATAAACTGACCGTAGTGGATTTCTGGGCAGAATGGTGTGGCCCCTGTCGTGCTATCGGACCCGTTATCGAAGAGCTGAGCAAAGAGTATGATGGTAAAGTGAACGTAGGTAAAGTAAATGTGGATGTAAACCCACAGGTATCTATGAACTATGGCATCACTTCTATTCCAGCTATCCTGTTCATAAAGAACGGCCAGGTGGTTGATAAATTAGTGGGTGCACAGCCGAAAGGAAACTTTGTAAAGAAAATTGAGGCGCATATCTAAGAAGAAATAGGAAAAAATAAATAGCAAATCCCAAATTCCGACCTGGAATTTGGGATTTGTTGTTTTGTGGGATATATGTTCTTATATGGGATTTGGTATTTGAATTTTGGGATTTATCTTTTTAGTGCTTAATCTCTGCCACATCCTTCGGATTGTGCTTATGCCGGAAGAAGATGGCAAACAGAACGGCGATCACCAATGCATAGATGGCAAAGCTAAGCCAGATGCCATGCCATTCTCTTCCGCCATCAGGACCGGTATAGTATTTATCAATCACAAAACCGCTTACCTTACTTCCTAAGAATGCCCCTACCCCATTTGTCATCATCATAAACAATCCCTGTGCGCTGGAACGTATAGAAGAATCTGTTGTGGTCTCCACAAACAATGAACCGGAGATATTAAAGAAGTCAAAAGCCATACCGTACACAATGCAGGAAAGAATGATCATCCATAATCCATCAGCCGGGTTTCCGTAAGAAAATAAAGCAAACCGGAGCACCCAGGCCAACATGGAGAAGAGCATTACCTTTTTAATACCAAACCGTTTCAGGAAAAAAGGAATAGCCAGTATAAAAATGGTTTCTGAAACCTGGGAGATAGATAAGATAATAGTGGAATACTTTATTACAAAAGAATCCTGGTATTCAGGCACCTTTTTAAAATCATCCAAAAAAGTATCGCCATACATATTTGTCAACTGCAAGGCTGCTCCGAGGAACATAGAAAAAATAAAGAACGCCGCCATTTTGTAAGTAGAGAACAGCTTGAATGCTTTTAATCCTAATTGTTCTATGAAGGATGCATCTTTTGAAATGGATTTCTGCGGCGGACATTTGGGCAAGGTAAATGAGAACAGCCCTAATAGAACTGCAGCAACTCCCCCAATGATAAACTGGTTAGTGTTTGCTTTACTACCCGACAGGTTAGTAACCCACATGGCCGCAATAAAACCAATAGTTCCCCAAACCCGTATTGGCGGGAACACTTTCACCACATCGTAGTTATTGTTCTTTAAGATAGTGTACGCAATAGAGTTGGACAGGGAAATGGTGGGCATGTAGCAGATCATGGCCCCAAAAACCGCATAGTACAAGGTATTGGCATCATGCACCTGCGTGATATAAAACAAGAACCCAGCATAAAGAAGGTGCAGGATACCGTACAGTTTTTCAGCATTTATCCATTTGTCGGCAATGATACCGGTAAGTGCAGGCATAAACAACGATGAAAGAGCCAGTGTTGAGAAGATAGCTCCAAACTGAACGCCGGTTCCCATGTTGTTAGAAAAAAAGTAAGTCGCAATAGTTATAAGCCAGGCGCCCCATACAAAAAACTGCAGGAAGCTAACGATCGTCAATCTTAATTTGATACTCATACCCTTTTTTTAGGTTACAAAAAGCAATCAACAGGGAAGATAAGGATTTTAGTGTTTTGAACCACAAAGGCACTAAGACACGGAGGTACGGAGAATACAATTGTTTTTTGCCATTAACTCCCGTGGTGTCTTTGAGCCTCCGTGTCTTTGTGCCTGCCTGCCGGTAGGCAGGTTTCAAAACTTCTCCCCCTGTTATCGTAACTTTGCCACCAGTAAATTGTTACTCTACTATGATCACTACAACCGACATAACCTCCGACCTGAAAGGGATAGCCGATAAAGTAAAAGCCGGTCAGCGCATTACAGATGAAGAGTGTTTGATCCTGTTCGAAAAAGCCAGCCTGGGCTTTGTGGGCAGTCTTGCCAACGAGGTACGGCAGCAAAAGAACGGCGATAAGGTTTTTTTCAACCGGAACTTTCATATCGAGCCTACCAATGTATGTGTGTTCAGCTGCAACTTTTGTTCTTACAGCAAGCTGTATGCAAAAAGAGAGGAAGGCTGGGAACTGAGCATCGACCAGATGCTGCACATGGTAAAGAAATATGACGGGCAACCGATAACTGAAGTACATATCGTTGGCGGTGTACATCCCAAGATGGACCTTCAGTTCTTTGCTGATCTGCTGAAAGCGATCAAAACACACCGGCCTGACCTGCACATTAAAGCCTTTACAGCAGTAGAGTATGATTATATGTTCCGCAAGGCAAAAGTAAGTGTGGAAGAAGGTTTGAAATTCCTGATCGATGCCGGGCTGAACAGTATTCCTGGCGGCGGCGCTGAGATATTTCACCCGGAGATACGGGAAAAGATATGTGCAGATAAAGTGGATGCGGACGGCTGGCTGCTGATACATGAAACAGCACATAAGCTGGGATTACATTCCAATGCCACTATGCTCTACGGTCATATTGAAAAACATGAACACCTGGTGGACCATATGAGAAGATTGCGGGAACTACAGGATAAAACCCATGGCTTTAATACATTCATCCCACTGAAGTTTCGCAACAAGGATAATGACATGAGCTATTTACCGGAGAGTACGGTGGTAAATGATATGAAACTTTATGCCATTGCCCGTATCTACTTAGATAATTTTCCGCACCTGAAAGCCTACTGGCCGATGCTGGGCCGGCAGAATGCACAGCTCTCCCTCTCCTTTGGCGTGGATGATATTGACGGAACGATCGACGATACTACAAAGATCTACAGCATGGCCGGTTCGGAAGAACAAAGTCCTTCTATGACAACGGCCGAACTCGTAACGCTTATTAAACAGGCAAAAAGGCTACCGGTGGAAAGAGATACGCTGTATAATGAGATCAAAACGTATAGCGGGGTGGAAGTGAATGCAGAGTTGAATTGATCTGTATATAGAAATATGAAAAAGGCAGCTTTCATTTTTTAGGTAGTGAGTCACCCGATAACTATCAGGTTTGAAAATTGCTTGCTTTTAAAATGTTCCTGAACCACATAGAAACGAAGTTATCATAGAAATACACACATAGAAAAGGCCTATGTATGTATTTCTATCTGTTCTATATCCTTTGTGGTTCATTTGTTTAACCGTCTAAAATATTCAAAAAAATAGCCGCCCTCAACAGGCGGCTATCATTAAATAGTATCAATATCTTTACATCACCGGGCGGTTATCCTTTGTTCCTTCATCTTCTGATTCTGCCCTTCCTTCATCTATATCATCCCTGTTCGATTCATCTTCTGTAGTGATGATCGTTTCTGTTACTTCCATTTCTCCATCGGGTGTAATAAACACTTCTGTCACTTCTTCTACATATACAGGCACGGCCACCAATTTGGGTTCCGCTTTTGCCGGGGCAGCAGGTTTTTTCTTTACAGGCATTGCCGGAACTCCACGATTTTGTGGTTTTTTCGGCGCTGCTTTCTTCACCACTTTTTTCACCGCTTTCTTCGCCACCTTCTTTGCTACCTTTTTCTTTGCAACTTTTTTAGGCGCTGCTTTTTTCTTTGCCACTACTTTCTTCTTTTTCGGTGGCTTTCTTTTTGCCAATGGTTTAGCGGCTTTTTTCTTTTTTAGTGGTTTCTTTTTGGCCCGCTTAATAGCTTTCTTGACCCGGCGGTCAGGCTTTGCTGCTTTCTTTTTAGTAGCCATAGTATTTTAGTTTAAAGGTTATAAGCACCTGGTTTCTTAATGAGGACTCTAAATTTACAACATACTTTCCTCAGGCGTATCATCCTGAAAAAATAGTTTCATTATATTTTTACTGATTACTTTTCCCTGTACAATTACCCTGCCGTCATTAACATTCGGGCAAACTTAATGGCACATTCACGGCCAGGCCGCCGTCAGCCGTTTCCTTGTACTTATGATTCATGTCGAGGGCGGTATCCCACATGGTCTTTATCACCGCATCCAATGATACTTTGGCAAAGTCAGGGGTACTTTGCAGCGCCAGTTGCGAGGCGGTAATAGCTTTTATCGCTCCCATTGTATTTCTTTCGATACAGGGCACCTGTACCAACCCCGCTATCGGGTCGCAAGTAAGGCCCAGGTGGTGCTCCATAGCGATCTCCGATGCCATCATCACCTGTTTTTGTGTGCCACCCATACATTCCGTCAATCCGGCAGCCGCCATGGCTGATGATACGCCGATCTCGGCCTGGCAACCGCCCATGGCTGCAGAAAGAGTGGCGCCTTTTTTAAAGATGCTGCCGATCTCCGCCGCTGTCATCAAAAACTGGATGATCTTATCGTCCTTATTTCCATCACAAAAAGTGATGTAGTAGTTCAATACCGCTGGAATAACACCGGCAGCGCCATTAGTAGGTGCCGTCACCACCCGGCCAAAGGAGGCATTCTCTTCATTTACAGCCAATGCAAAACAGCTTACCCAATCCAGGGTATACTTAAAATCATTCCCTCCGGTACGAATGGCAGCGATCCATTCATCGTAATTTCCGTATTCTTTTTTACCCAATAATTTCCTGCTGAGTTCAGCGCCGCGGCGTTTTACATTGAGCCCGCCGGGCAATATCCCGGACGTATGTGCGCCCCGAAAAATACATTCTTTCATCACCCGCCAGATATTCAGCATGGCTTCCCGGCTGTCTTTTTCCGGCCGCCAGGCATTCTCATTCTCCATTACGATCTCACTGATGGACATACCCGTTTTTATACACCAGTGCAACAGGTCCTCCGCAGTATTTACCGGGAAGGGTAATTGTGCGGCGTCTTTTGCCGATACGGATTCTCCTTCTTTTACTACAAAGCCACCGCCAACGGAATAAAACGTTTCAGCGATGGAATCACCTTTTCTTGTTTCCGCTAAAAAGGTAACGGCATTGGGATGAAAGGGTAATGTTTCTGTGATGAGGAATTCAATATCTTCTGACGGGTTAAATTCCACTTCATGCAATCCCAGTAAAACGATCTTGTGCATGGTTGCTATATCGTGGACCTTCGCATCGATCTGGTCAACCGCAAATGTAACGGGATCATCTCCGCATAAACCGAGCTGTACCGCCACATCTGTGCCATGCCCTTTTCCTGTTTTGGCCAAAGAACCATACAACAGCACCCTGACGGTGGTGATGTCTTTTAATATATTGTTTTGCTGCAGTGTTTGAGCAAAGCGTTGTGCTGCCCGCCATGGTCCCAGTGTATGAGAACTGGAGGGGCCCACTCCTATTTTAAAGATGTCGAATGCGGATATGGCTTCGTAAGACAAAATGAAAGATTTGTATCAAAAGTACAATTAAAAACCCCTGACTGTAAAGCCAGGGGTAGAGCAAAAGCAGATAGTCTTAGCTATTATTGAACATCGTTTAGAGTAATTTCAAAATACAGGATCGAATTGCCGGGAATAGGGCCTGTATCCTGGCAACCATATGCCAGTGAGGAGGGTATGATCAGTTTGATCACGCCGCCTTTCTGAATGAGTGGCAGACCAATCTGCCAGCCGGGGATCAAACCGGATAAGACCCATCCGCCAGCCGGTGTGGTGCCGGAATCGAAAACAGTACCATTGAGCAATTTTCCTGTATATGTCACGAATATTTTAGAAGTAGCTGAAGGGGTGGCACCGCTTCCGGGACTTACCACCTGGTAATATACACCGCTGCTGTGTGTGGTGCCGGCAATGCTGTTGGCAGCGGCATAGCCCAGTATCGTACCTTCTTCACTTGCCACCGATTTAGGCTGGCAGCCGGTCTCTTTTATACAACCAATGCCGCCCGTTAATAATATCGCAACAGATACGATCAAAAAAACTTTCTTCATGAAATGGGTTTAGATAAGAAAACTGTGTAATAGACCTCCCGTCAGGCTGATTCGCTGCAAAGAAAGGGAAAATCATGAAATATCCTTTTTAGCGAGCAGTTCTTTATAACGCTGTTCGTTCATTTCCCACCGGTGGCGGCTGGAAAAGACCACGACAAATACGATGATACCAATAAGGGCGATCAATACCACCAGCACACCAGACGTATTAATATTTACTTCCATGGCTGCCCGCTGGTACCAGCCGGAAAAATAGTTTATAAAGATGGCCAATGCCAGGAATACGCCGAGTGGAAGACCTGCGGCCAGCCGCCACATCAGTCTTTTTTTGCGGCCCCTGTTATATTCCCAATATTCGAGGAATCTTTTTTCTTCATCCGTAAGCATGATGGCGTTTCTGCCCGATTGTATTTTGGGGAGCAGGGAGCAAAGATAAACCAGGAAAATCGATGGACTTGTATCCACGACACAAAATATCTATCTTACAGGTCTAATATGTTAAGGCTTTGAAATTTGCACCACTGCTCGCCCAATTCCTATACACCCATAAACGGTTAGACCTGCCCGGCATAGGCAGTTTTCTGCTTGATCCATCTGCTGATGTGGAAGCGGAGCAAACCAAACAGGGCAAACCGATCCTGCTGGAAGGAGTGTCATTTGAAAATAACAGTTCGGTAAAGCAATCCCCTGACCTGATCGCCTTTATTGCTGCGCAAACGGGGAAAATAAAAGCACTGGCTGCCGCTGATCTTGATTCGCACCTGGAGCTGGCCAAGCAGTTTCTCAATATTGGCAAACCGTTCATGTTTGAAGGGATCGGCAGTCTGTCGAAGCTGCAGACGGGTGGATTTTCTTTCAGTCCCGGGCAATTGATCCTGGAAAGGATGAAAGATATATCTGCAAAAGAGACGAGCACGGCTTCTTCTGAAGAACCGGCCACTGATTACAGAAGTATATTTTACAGCAAGAAGACAAAAACGAATGTAAAAAGGCCCCTTGTGATGCTGCTGTTGCTTACGGGCATTGCGCTTGCCATCTGGGGCGGATACAAAGTGTATAAAAATACCACCGCTAAGAAAAAATCCACGCCAACGGAGGAACTGCCAAACAACAGCGCCGCCGTTGCTCCGGATACTTCGGCTACTGCAAGCAGGGATACCCAGGCTGTACCGCTCACCAATACCACTGCTGCCACAACAGCACCAGCCGGTACTTTTAAATTTGTTATTGAAACAGCGGAAAAAGACCGTGCATTGAAACGTTTTTCAAAATTGAAGAATATGGGCCTTTCGATCCAAATGGAAACCCGTGATTCTGCCAATTTCAAATTATTCTTCCTGATACCAGCGACAGTGGCAGACACCGCCCATATCATTGATTCGCTGCGAACCACTTATACACCCGGGTGGAGCAAGGCCTTTGTAGAGAATTAGGGACCAGTTACTTTACAAACGTAAATAATGCCTGTGTGAATGGCAGTACACTGCCTGTTTACTGCTGCATGATCAGCAACAGCGGCTAAACTATTCATGATATTATTTATTTTATTAAAGTGAAAACCCTGTTCTTTCCACGCCAGGGCTTTTATTTTCACGACAACCGCCTGTTCTTTCCGCAACAATGCCAGTATTATTGAATGCAAAGCTTTTTAACGGCTTTTACAATACGTATTCTGTCCGCAACAATGCTTGTTCGTTTGGCAACAAAGGGTATTTGTTTTGTGAAGAGGCGTGTTCACTCTGTTGCAACTCCTTTTTTAGCAACTTTACAATGAATGTTTTATCCACAACAGGCTTGCTCGTTCTGGTATAAAGAGTGTTCGTATAGTGAAAATGCCTGTTCTATTCGCAGACTTGCGTATTCATTCCGTAACAATGCTCATTTGTTGTCTCCCGGGTGTTTGGCAGACTGATCAAGCCAGGTTTTAATTTCTCTCTGTAAGGACCTTTTTTTCCAGCCGGTCGAACATCTTTTGTGTTTCCTCATCCTGGTAGGTTTGTGCAAAGGCTACGTAGCGATAAAATTCTTTACTGCCGGGTGCATGGCCGCTGATCTTTCGGACCACCTGCTCCGGCACTCCCAGGCTGAGCATGGTGGTGATGGCGGTGCGGTAGGTGGCCCTGTAAGCTCCCGGAAGTAGACCAGGGCATACAGTGGTGCATACACAAAAACTCCAATTTCGGGTAATTCGGGATTAAATGGCTAACGTGCAGGTTCACACATACAAATTCGCAGAGAAGGAGTGCTAATCAAACACTTAGTTAGATAAAAAGTGGAAATATTATTACTATTACATTTTACTAAGTTGCCTGAATTTAGGGCAATTAGCAAAGAGCAGGGGAACCACTTTAGCTGTATATATCTGTCCTACTTTTTTCCCTTGTTCGTAGGATGTAGCATTCTTTAGTTCAGGGTTGCTTAATATGAGTTTTTCATTTTCTGCGACAGCTCTTGCAAAAGACAAGATAAGTATCTCCTTTTTCTGCTCCATAGTTTTTGCAGATTCAATATTCATCGAATCTAAATATTTGCAGGTGCTGGTGGCGAGTATGTTCTCCAGCTTTTGTGCATTTGCATCTACTGTGCAGAATAAAATTATTACTAAGGCAACTTTATATCCTTTTTTCATAGTGAAATTATTTTTTCTTTTTTCTTGCCAGGAGTAGTTTTCTTTTTTTATCATCCTGCAATGCCTCATTTATTTCTTCACAGGTAAACAAGTAGTGTTTTTTATCAAGGAAATATACTTCCTCTAATTTGGGTTGCTCAAGCAAGTAGCTTAAATCACCATCTGTCAAATCTGTTTGGGAGAAACTAAGATACTTCAAAGCTGGAAGTTTTTTTAGTATTGGCTTAAGTGTATCGTATTTTCCATTATTTTCAAGATAGAGTGATTCAAGTTTTTTAACACCTCTGAGAGACATCATATCTAATTTTTTACAAACTTCAATATGAAGTTCCTTTAACTCAAAATAATTTTTATCGCCATTCTCAAAAAGTACTAAATTCCTGTTGTAAGCGAGTTTAAGTATTTTTAGATTTTTTAAATTCTCTAACCCATTTAAGCTTGTAATATCACTTTTATATATATCCAGATGTTCTATACTATTGAGTTTTCGGAATTCACTTAAATCTTTAGAGAAGGAACTATAATTCCAGATTTGGACTTTTTTTAATGTGCCGCAATCGAAAAAATTTCTAATGAAATTGTTCCAATACCCCTCAAAGCATTCTAATTTTTGAAAATTTTTAAAATCAATGATCTGCTTTACAGGATTTGAATTTATTCTCAAAAAGACTAAATTGTGCAATGAATTCAATGCCGAAATATCCATTATTTGATACGGATTTATAATAATTTTTTTGACATTAGCTATATTATGAAGGAAGTTTAGGCTTTCACCTTCAAAGTCATTGTACCAGCTAATTAAAAAATTTTCAACTTTATTTTCATTTGAATATGCAACTATTTCCTCAAGCTCCTTTGACTTGCAAACAATAAAACTTTCTTTATCCGAGTATTGAAAAAATTCGAAATCTCCAATTTGATTGTACAATGAATCCATTTGTTATCCAGATTTTGTTGGCTTTTCTTTAAAAGCCTTTTCAAACTCCTGTCTAATTATTTTTTGTTCTTCTAAAGTTTTTGACTCAAAAAGTGTTTTTCCAGGAGAATTATTAACATTATTTGGAAGCTTGTTCGATCCAGGGCCCCCATATTTCTCCATTAATAAATGTTCATACATTAATGCGGTATTCTCGTCTTTGACTTGCCACCAGTCAAAAGATTTCCCATCTTTAGCAACCTTTGAAATTTCCGCTCTACTCTCAGGTCCTTTCCCAACGTAATATGAATATGTATTATCCTTATTCTTTTTCTTTAATATTCTATAAAACCCGAAGAATTCTCCCTTTTTAGTCTTTACCTTGTTAATGATTTCACAAGCCCCAAGCGAATTGTGAACAATTATATTCCCCTTGCTTATTATAAAGGTATGATAATCTTCAACTGCGAAGTTATAAACAATCTGATAATCAACAGTTTTACTAATTTTTTTGATTGTCACGAATCCGCTATTCTTTGTAGCCAAAATATCTGTTTCCTGGAGTTCATAGGTTTCGACCCAACCTCTTTGTGTTAAAAATGGATGATCTTGTGTCACCTTAATTGTATCATAATTTGTTATGATCGTATATAAAGAATCTGATACAAGGTTATAGGAATTATAAATTGGTTTTAGTTCATACACATGTGTTGTATCGTTATATGCCCATACGAGATCCCCATCCTTTAGTTCTGCAATTGATTTAAGGCCGTCTGCTGTAAGTACCTTTACATCATCCGTAAAGCATCCGCATGGATTTCCCACAATTTTTTTCAACCCATATTTTTGGATAATATTGTTTATTCTCTTAGTAAGTTTCCATCTATCGAAACCTTTTGCATATTTAATAAATTTAGCTACGGCACCCCCACTTAAAATACCGCCAACTAATTCACCAACAAGATAGCCAGCATCGTACTTTCCTTGCTTATCCCATCTTGCAATACTTAAAGCCTTTTCCTTATACTCTTCTACGATCATTTCAGCAAACGCTACGGGATCAGAAGCAATAGTGGCAATAGCATCCAGGAAATTATTTCTGTACTCCGAATCTGTCAACATGTTCCAGCCAAATTTCAGAGCAGATAAAAACCCAAAATTATCGACAAATCCATCAAGGAAGCCTGCTGAAATCGGTCCCAATTTGATGCCGATGTTCGATAGTTTTTTAGATAACTCGGCACCGTCAAGATCGATATATCCAACCGGACTATTTCCTGCGTATTGATAAGGAGTCCACCAGGCAAATCCGCTCCACATTGGATCAACGCTTAAAAATCTGCCAAGCCTTGGATCATAAATACGTAATCCATAATCCAACTGGTTACCCTCACCTTTTACTTCATTATCATTCTCTTTGCCATTATACCCAAATCTATACGCATCACCGACTGAGTATTCCCTTCCTGGCTGAAGCATTCCAAAAGGATAGTAATCATTTGCCGACAACACATCAGCTAAATAGTAATCTACCACCCCTGAACCATTGTTATGACCCACTTTTTTATCAGAAATAGTAGTGAGTACATTTCCCAGATGATTACCAAGTTCATAAGTACGGCTACCACATAACAGACTATCATAGATCGGTGTACCAAAACTACCTACGACAGGCGGCTCCGCCGGTACAATAGTATCCCATTGCCAAATACCAAGTCTCTCACTACCATACAGGTGTTGTTCATCCCATTTAACTGGGTTATTCTGCTTCTTGCTATATACTGCCAGCACATTACCCTGCACATCACGTATATACCAGGTATTTAACTCTTCATCAATCTGGCCGCCACTGATTATTACTTTCTTCGAGGAACGGTTACCACTTGGATCATATCCATATTCAATTGTACTGGTAGGCTTTTCTATTTTTTTAATTTTGCCATACACTGTCCAGTCAATATTGCCTATATTTTCGGCCACATCCGTTTTCAGGTTACCAGTCCTGTCATATGTGTAATTATTAGTAAGTTGATCATCTATATCTATTGTGTAATTGCTGGCACTCACCTGGTCACGCACATGATTTAGCCGGTTATCCACCAAGTTGCCATTTGCATCCCGGTTATACTTATAATTCATGCTGTCCATGTCCAGCGGCAGACCCGCACTATTGGCACCTTTACGTAAGTATTTTAGAATATTGCCATTACCATCGTAGGCTATACTTTCAGCATAAGCGGACAGAATACTTGTATTGTTCCAAGTAGTACCACTTATAGCATGCTGGTTCATAAATACCAGCCTGCTCAACTGATCAAATCCATAAGTGTACCCCTTTGCAGCGCCATTATCTATTTTGGTCATAGCCACTTCGGTATGGCTGATATTTCCATTAAATAAAGGGCGTCCTGTGTTATCAGCTCCTGAAGGATGCTGATATACTGCTTGATCTATTGCAGGAGCGCCGCTGCCACCTATAGCAGTATAATCCTTGTTATAGTATCCGAGGCCATACGAATACACGTCTCTGGATACCCTTTCAAAAGTAGTGCCTGGCCAACCATCCTGCCCTATCTCATATTGCGGGTTAAGTACATTGCTGTTTATTCCTTTCACCCAACCTTGGAGGGTATAGGCATAATCCACCCCCTGAACCTTGTACTGGCCCAGTTCCATTCTTGCTAAAGGACCGTGGAGATAATAATCATAGCTTGCATCCTCTATCCAGATCAATTTATCCCGGCTGCTAAGGCTCCGGGTAGGCTTCAATTCTGCATCATAAAAATATTTGTAGAAAAACTGGTCCCCTTTTCCAGCCTGATAACTTACTGTATTTACCTTACCGCTTACCAAGTCGTAATCATAATCAATTCGCTTCCTTCCATTCTCAGATTCGATAGCAACCAGTGACTTAATATGTTGTACAACCGTTTTAACATTGCCCAACAAATCATATATATACAAAGTACTGTCACCTTCTGTATCCGAACTATTGTCTAAATATATGCTGGCAACAATCCGTTTACGGCTATTT
>CAYUCU010000115.1:0-13277 GCA_964443345.1 uncultured Chitinophaga sp. | reverse complement strand
GGGGATAAAGGACCCGGCACAACTTAAAAATTTTATAAGGCAGCATAAGCTTAGTGCTAAAGACCTGCCAAAGGGGTGGCAAGCCCTGGCAGCAATCAATACAATTGGCCTGGGGAGGACCTGGGTAGATTATTCTGAGCTTACCGTTCAAAACATATCCCTTACCGGAATTAATGCTGAACTGAACCCGGGTAAACTATACCTGGCTTTTGCTGCCGGCCGGGTGAATTACCGCTTTCGTGATTTTGTAATTAAGAACACGGAACGACCGAAACAAAACCTGTACCTGGTAAGGGCGGGTATAGGAAGGAAGGAAAGCAACCACCTCATCTTTACCTGGTACGATGGAAAACGAAACCTGCTGAATATAACGGGAAATGCAGCCACTGTTTCTGCAAATTTAGAACGGGTGATCGGCATGTCAGTACAAACCCGGCTCCAGGTAAACAAAAATAATTATGTTATCCTTGAATCAGCTAAATCTTCTTTTCATAATACGGGAACTATTAATCAGCCAACCAACGGCCTGATCGATAAAGTATGGAATTTTAAAGACAGGAGCAATGAGGCCTGGAGTATAAAATTATTCAGTGTATGGCCACAAAGCAATACCCGTTTCAGCGGATACTACCGGAAAATGGGGGAGCATTTTCAATCGTTCAACCTGCAGCCTGTAAATGTGAACCAGGAAGCCTATAATCTCAGAGTGCAACAATCATTCTGGAAAAAACGGTTGCTGGTTGATGCAGGAGTACGAAAAAACGATTTTAGCAACCCGCTGATCAATCCGGGCATCAGCAGCAAAACAATATTCAAATCTGTACAGGTTACATTAAGAGTGCCGAAATATCCTTTTGTTTCCATTGGGTATTATCCTTCTTCGCAACTGACAGTACTTGATAATAATATTATAGCCGAAAACCAGTATAACACCCTCAGTGCTGTTGCAAGTCATACCTACCGGGTAAAAAAGATAAGCATGAGCAGCAATGTGCTGTTTCTAAAGTTTTACAACAGTGGCGCTGATACCGGATTTATTTATTACAACGCATCAAGCTGGACAATGAACCAGTTTGTTTTTCTGAAAAACCTGCAACTGCAAACCGGGTTAACCATCACCAGCCAGAGAGATCTTAAAGTAAGGACGATTGAACAGTCAGCCAGTTACCAGGCAAAGGAATGGCTGACATTGAATGGCGGCTTAAAATATAACCGGGTGAATGGTGAACAAACTTTATGGGGAGCTACGGCAGGGCTGGGAGTATTGATCAGAAAATTCGGCACCATCCAGGCAATGTATGATAAAAGCTACTTGCCGGGCACAGCAAGAAATTTATTGCCGGTGAATATGGGCAGGGTGACCTATTATAAGGTGTTTTGACTTTTTGATATGGAGGTTAATTATCCCGATAGCTATCGGGGGACATTTGAAATATATTTTAATACTAATCGTATGCGAAAACTAATAACCGGAGTGATGCTGACTTTTTGTATTTCACCTCTCCTGCAGGCGCAAGTGTATATACAAACCACACTGCCAACAGTAGGGTTGGTGCAAAAAAACCAATTGTGGAACCTGGTGCTGATCAATGGGACGGCAGCTTCCATGGAAGGTAAACTGGACCTTGTATTGCGGGACAGGCAAACGGGCACGGAGTTATTATCCGCCACTACCAGCCGAATCACCCTTCCAAAAGGATCCTTATCAGTGAATGTAAATAACCTTAACCCGGTACAATATAATTACCTGGCAATGGATGCGGGTGGTATGCTGAATGGGTTGTTGCCCGTTGGCACTTATACCGCCTGTTATTCCTTTACAAAGATCGTGGCAGATAAGCAGGACCAACTGGCAGAAGAATGTGTGCCCTTTGACATAGAGCCATTAAGTCCCCCCATGCTGATCTACCCGGCAGACAGTACAGAACTGGATGTGGTGCCCGCACAATTTACCTGGACCCCGCCAACACCTGCAGGAATGATAAGCAGGCTCCGGTATGAGCTGCTGATCACTGAAATAAAGCCCGGACAAAAAGCGGACGAAGCGTTGCAGAACAATATGAGCTTTTACAATACGGCGGACCTGCCAAACAACTTTCTCACTTACCCTGCTGCTATGCCTGCTTTTGAAAAAGAAAAATGGTATGGCTGGCAGGTGGTGGCAAGAGACGATAAAAACTATGCAGGTAAAAGCGAAGTATGGGTATTTAAAGTAAAGCAAGAAAACCCGCTGGATCTGATCATAAAAGGCACTCCCTATATACGGATGAAAACCGATCAGCCGGAAACGGGCATTGCGCCGAATGGCATTTTAAAACTGGTGTACTTCAACAGGAGTGCCGATACAACAGCAAAGATCGTTTTGTATGATATTTCGGCAGAAGCGCAAAAGACTGTACAGCCCTCCGTTTCAGTTGCCATCATACCCGGTGAGAACCAGTTGCAGATAAACCTAAAAAAAGTGATCGCCCTGTCTGAGGAAAGCACCTACCGTGCAGAAATCATTTCATCATCAGGCGAACGCAGCAGTATATTATTCAGGATAAAATATTTCGGGGATAAGTAAGGAGTTAACACACATTAAAAAGTATAGAGTATGATTTTGACTTTAGCTACCTACCACAGTAAGAAGATCGCATTTTTTATCGGCTATCTTTTTTTTCTGTCAGGTCTTTGTTCGTTTGTATATGGCAGAAATTATATAACCGTACAAAAAAATATGGCGCCGGTTTTCAATGATACATACTATGCCGGCAATGGTCCCGTAAAACAAATGGCCAATGTCAATATTATCAATGACAGCCCTTCTGATGAAATAAATGATAAGGGAAAGGGGAAGCAGAAAAAATACGCTCAAAAAGAAAGAAAGGCAGCAGATATCGGAGGGCCTTCGCAACCCGAGATGTCAGCCTTTAAAGCGGTTGGCGCTGATAATATGGTTGACCCATTTTCCGGCGATTTCTCTTACAACATTCCGTTGCTGGATGTTGGCGGCTACCCGGTAAATATTTTTTATAACAGTGGTATCACCATGGACCAGGAAGCAAGCTGGGTGGGGCTGGGTTGGAATATTAACCCGGGAACTATTACCCGGAATATGCGGGGGCTGCCGGATGATTTTAATGGCAGTGAGATCATTAAAAAAACGCAATACACCAAGCCTGAAAAAATATGGGGGGTGAATGTTGGGGCAGGAGCTGAAATATTCGGGTTTCCGTTAAAAATAGATGTAGAGGGAGGTATATTTTTTAATAATAAGAGAGGTGTTGGATTGCATGCTGGTATAAAACCGTCGCTTGCTATTGGCGGACATGCGGGAGATCAGAAAACGGCACCCTTGAGTTTGGGGTGGAAACTAAGCGGTAATTCTCAATCCGGGGGCAGCAGTACGTTCAGTATTGATTTTCAAAACAGGAATAAGGAAAGCCTGCTGGGATCTTTTTCTGCCAGTATTGGTACCCATTCCCGCCAGGGGCTACAGGACCTGCATTTAAGTGCTTCGCTCCGGACTGGTGAAATGCAAAGGGTGAATGTACTCACAGGGGAATCAAGTTCAAGCCCAGGAGTTTCTTTTAATACAAGTATAAGTTTTGCTTACCCGGCTTTTATGCCTGCCATGCGAAGCAGGATAAACACAAGGAATTATGATATTGATATAAATGCCGGGTTTTCATTCCAGGGAGGGTTTGCACATGCGAACCTTGGAGGGTATTACACAGAAAAAAGCATTTTGCCGGAAAACATTGAGATAAAACAGCCGGGCTACGGGATGTTATATTTAAAAAAAGGGCAGGATGACAAAAATGCTCTTATGGACTTTAACCGCCTTAATGACGGAATGTACACTCCCAATGCACCGGCTATTTCGATACCCGTTTATACATATGATGTATTTGCAATCAGCGGGGAAGGTACCGGCGGTGCGTTCAGGGCCTACCGCGGAGACCTGGGATATATGCAGGATGCTTTTATTGAAAACAATGGCGAATCAGATCACCTGGGGATAGATCTCGGTGCCGGCAGTTACGGACATATAGGCGTAAATGCAAATATTGTAAAGACACCTGCCAGTTCAGGCGGGTGGGACAAAGGAAACCTTGCTAAAAACCAATTGAAATTCACTGAATCAAAATCAGACACCCAAGCAGTTTATTTTAAGAACCCTGGTGAAAAAGCAATACCTGATATAAACTGGCAAAATGGGATTGGTGGTGAAGACCTGGTCCGTTTGAAACTTACCAATACAGGATTTGGATCGCCCACCATTACACCGTCATTTGTACGGTATGATGACATGCTGCAACCCAAAGCGGACCTTCCCTTTACGACAGCCTCTAGCATTAAGAAAAGAGACAAGCGATCACAGGTCATTACATTCCTCCGGGCGGATGAAGCAGACCGTGCGGGGTTAAACAAAAAAATAAATTATATCCCTTTAAGTGACGACAGCTCCACGGTAGTTTTTGGATGCCAGTCTTCTGCCTTTAAAACGCTCGACAGAAACGGTGACCTCCGGAAGGCGAACCACATATCTGAGATCGATGTGCTGATGCCAGACGGAAGAAAATATGTGTATGATGTACCTGTGTACAATAAATCACAGAAGGACGTAACCTTTAATATTACAGGCTCCGGTTCCGGTACTACTGCCAATAACCCTATTGCTAATTATACAGACGGGGAACACAACGTGCCTAAGGAAAATAATGTGGGCAAAGACGGGTTTGTAGAAGCACAGGAGACGCCGCCGTACGCCCATTCCTATCTTTTATCGGCATTGCTTTCTCCCAATTATGTGGATGTAAAGGGCGATGGCATTACAGAAGATGATATGGGGGATGCCATTAAATTCAACTATTCAAAATACCAGGGTTATTTGAAATGGAGGACGCCGCATGGCAGCACAACGGTAAACCTTAGTGAAGGACTGAAAACTGACCGTGATGATGATAAAGGGCATTACGTTTTTGGTGAAAGGGAATTGTGGTATTTGTATTCGATCGAATCCAAAAACATGGTGGCCCGATTCTATGTAAAAAAAGACCGGAAAGACAGCAGGGCTGTAACAGGAGAAACCGGAGGCCTGGATGCGGATATTGGTGCCTACCGGTTATCTAAAATCTCCTTGTTTACCAAAGGAGAGTTATTAAAAAACCCTTCTAATCCCCGCCCCGTAAAAACGGTACACTTTGTTTACGACTATTCCCTTTGCCCGGATGTACCGGATAACAGCGGAGTAGCAGAAGTTTACAATGGAGTAAACATCAATGAAGCAAAAGGGAAGCTGACCTTAAAGGCGATCTATTTTACTTACAACGGAAATAACCGCACAAAGAAGAATTACTATAAGTTCTCCTATCCTTCCGGCACCGGCAACCCCACATATAGTTTTACGGAAAACGACAGATGGGGGAATTACAAATCTGATAACGAACTGGTAAACGGCAACCCCGGTACATTGAAAAACGCTGATTTCCCTTATTCCCCTTCCGATGCTACCAAGGCAAATGACTATGCCAAAGCCTGGACCCTCAACAAGGTGACGCTGCCATCCGGCGCCGAAATCTCTGTGGACTATGAAAGCGATGATTATGCATTCGTTCAGGACAGAAGGGCTTCCCGAATGACAACTATCAGTGGTTTTGGCACCAGCACCACAACTGCCGGTACCTCCAATATGTTATATGACGGAAGCGGCACTAACTATGATGTATTATATATAACAGTGCCCAGGGCTATAACGGCTACAACTACTACGGCCATTCGATCGCAGATAAAGGAATGGTACCTGGGAAATAGTGATAAAACCAGCCAGGTGCTTATGAAGCTCGCTGTGCAAATGCCTGCTGACGCAAGAGGAAGCGGTTATGAATTGCTTCCTGTTTATGCAGATGTGCTGGAGTATGGCCTTGTGACCGGCAGCAATTCTATCATTTACCTGAAGGTGAAAAAGCTGGCATCCAACTATACGCCAATGGTGCATTACAGCCTGCAGTTCTTAAAATCGAACCTGCCTTCCAAAGCATATCCAGGTTATGATGTAAGCGAATCAGGAGGGCTGAAAGGGGTGGTGAAAGCGCTGGACGGATTATTTCATTCCTTTAAGGAGATCTTTAAAGGAGGTATGAAGCTGCTTATTGCAGAAAACAGATGTAAATATGTGGACCTGGGCAAAAGTTTTATCAGGCTTTCAGACCCCTGGCTTTCAAAAAAGGGAGGTGGTCTGCGTGTTAAAAAAGTGACCATTACTGATAAGTGGAATAAAATGACCAATACGGCACCAGGCGGTACCAGTAATGGAATGCCGGATGCCACCTACGGCCAGGAATATTTTTATACAAAAAAGGAAATGGTGAACGGGGTATCTGAAACTATCAGCAGTGGTGTGGCCAACTGGGAACCCTCCATAGGGGCTGAAGAAAACCCGCACCGTCAGGCAAAGGAATATTATAATAAGAACCCGAGAGCGGACTACGATTATTCGGTAATGGAACTGCCATTGGCGGAGATGTTGTTCCCATCGGCCTCTGTAGGGTACAGCCGTGTGGAAACAAGAAGCATTCACCGGGACACAGTTAAAAATGCCCCGGGCATTACCGTACAGGAATTTTATACAAGCCGGGAGTTCCCGGCAGTATCCGGTTATACTTTGCTGACAGAGCATAATGCCACAGACCGGTATGAAAGCAATGCACTTGATAAACTGCTTAAAGTAAATGTTTGGACCAACGTGGCGCTAAGCCAGGGTTTTAAAGTGGACCTGAATGATATGCATGGTAAGTTAAAAAAGCAGTCCACCTATTCTCCCAACAACCTGAATGACCCGATCAGCTATACAGAGAATTTTTACAGTATGGTGAAAACCGGGCAGAATAACTTCAAACTGAACCATAGTTTTCCGGTGATCGCAGGCGCAGATGGGAAAGTACAGTCTTCGGTGATAGGAAGAGAAATTGAACTGATGACAGATTTCAGGGAGCATCACCAGCAGACCATAACAACTAATATAAACCCTAATATAGATATCATCCAGGTATTCGGTGTGCCCATCCCGGTACCCACAGTTTGGAAGCCCGTAACTAAGGAACATAATATATACCGGTCTGTCTCTACGCTGAAAGTGGTCAATCATTTTGCCATACTCGACAGCGTGGTGGCGGTGGACAAAGGAAGTATGGTAAGTACCAAAAACCTGGTGTATGATGCTGAAACCGGTGACCCGCTGCTGACCAGGACCAATAATGAACAAAACAAACCCATTTATAATTTTTCTTATCCAGCACACTGGGCGTACAGCGGAATGGGCATGGCGTATAAAAATATTGATGTACTATTTAAGGAGCTCACCTTTCGCAACGGTAAAATGGATCCCAGTCCCAACGCTAACCTTTCCCTGCTGGAAAGCGGAGATGAATTGCTGGTGGAACCAGCGGGGGGCTGGAGTTTTGTTTTGGGCAATAGTCCCTGTGAGCCCATTTTTATGCCAGCCACCAGGGCGGTAAAAATATGGGCGGTACATACCGGTAAAGCGGGCAGCGCCACACCACAATGGATATTTATTGATGCCAATGGCGTTCCCTTTACTGCGGGCAATGTAAATGTGCGCATAATACGAAGCGGGAAGCGGAACATCGGTAGTGCAGGGCTGGGAAGTATTGTAAGCCTTAACAACCCGGTAAACCCTTCGAACGGTCAGCTTGAATTTACAGATGCCACTAATATCTTACAGGTGTCTGCTGCCACTTATAAAGATCATTGGAGAGTGGATAACTCATTGTATGTTAAAGATTCCTTAGTTTCTGTTGCTGTACAGGCGAGAATAAAAAGAAACAATTATCCCGCCGTTCAAAGTTATACGTTGACTGCTAACTACAAAAATGGGTGGCCGTATGAATTTTTCGGACATACCAGTAACCCAACACCACTACTTAACAGGAGTAAAGGGTTTAAAAATCATACTTTAAAAACTGATGATTGGCTATTGTTCAACCTTCAACAAACTCCTATTCCTGCTGCGGCGACCATAATAAAGGGTTACTTATCGTTTAATGCTCATGTTTCCTATGCGACCAGCCCACCTGTGACTATAACGGGACATGAAAATGATGGCCGCACATTGCATCCTTCAAACTGGTCACATCAAAACAATCCAACTGCAATAAATGATCAAAACTATTTAGGGTTAATTAGATTAAAATCTAATTGGCCAACCAATTTGCAAGGATGGAATAGCCTGATGGCAGACAGGGATAGGAATTTACACGATTGGTCTGCCTTGTCAGTAATAAATCCAACAGAAGTTAGGTCGGCAAAAAGTTATGTATTATCAACTGGGTCTGATTCTCGAATTGATTTTACAGCGGCCACGAAAAGTATGGTGACCGATTTTCAGAATACAGGAAATATTTATTCAACCGGAATAAGAGTTCTGGGGATGAGAAATACTATCAAGAAAGATGTAGATGTGTTTCAATGTTTTTGGGCTAAAGATCCAAGGGAAGGGTATAACAAGTTTACTCCGACAATGAATGTTTACTATTATGTTTGCGGAGATATAAGTTTTCAATCATCAAGTGAGTATGCTCTTCCGGGAGACCCTGTTGATCCGCTTGTTAATAGTTTAGTTAACTGCAACAATACTATTTCAAACTACCAATTTTGCCGCTCCAAATTCACCCAGCGCAAATCCATAAACCCCTACGTAGAAGGAATCTGGGGTAACTGGAGAGTGGACACTTCCTTTGTCTATTATGGCGACAGAAAAGAAAATACCGTCGTTGAAAACTCGCCGGTTGACCTGCGCACCGGCGGCACGATCATCAATTTCAAAAAATTCTGGACCTTTTCAACAACACCCGCCCAATACCTGCAGCGGAATTATGCAGCAACGGATGTATGGGTATGGAACAGCACTATCACACAATATAACCGGAAAGGGTACGAGATCGAAAACAAAGACCCCCTGGGAAGGTTTAATGCCGGACTGTATGGCTATAATCAGCAGTTGCCTATAGCAGTTGTGAATAATTCAAGATACATGGAATCCATGTATGATGGATTTGAAGATTACGACTATCAAAGCAACTCCTGTACAGAAACCTGCAAGCCCCGGCGCCATGTGGACATGGGCGCTATTCTCCCTTATCTTGATGCCAGTCAGAAACATACAGGTAAAAAAAGCCTGAAACTGAATACTGGTCAAACCTTTACTTTTTATGCCCCGGTGACAGGAACCTCCAACCTGGATAAACCGTATTCAGTAAGGGTGAAAGTGGACTCTACAACAATAACAGATACAATAGTCGGCCCCAATGGCAACGGTTTGTTGGGTAAGTATAAAAAATTCAGCAAAAACGGACATACATGGTTGTATGCTGCCAATACTGCGATAAGCGTTATTGATAATAATTATAACACAAGCAGGACAGATATACAGGTAAACCTCGGGACCGGAGCAGGACAGTTACCTCCTCCTGCTTCAATTGGATGGGGAAGCTTTGTTACACGCTGGGATGGGTACCTGCTGCCTAAATCAAGTGGCGTTCATCACTTCAGGATCGCTTTTAATGATGGAATGAGGTTATCTATTAATGGTCAGTCTGTAGCGGACTGGTGGGATAGGGGCAACAGCGGCACAAAAGACGGAAGTATTTTATTGACCAAAGGGCAGCCTGTCAGTATTAGGGTAGATTATTGGGATGGAACACCCACAGGACAGGCAAATCTTTTATGGAAGGACCCCCAGATGAGTGGTTTTGATCTGGTGCCCCAGTCCGCATTATATACACCGGACAAACTTGCAGTTGCACAAAGTTCTGTTACAATAACCACCGGCTGGTGCACCAAAACTGATTCCATAAATGTCCGCGGCAACGCACTTACCGATACCTTCACACTGGTACAAAATAAAAAAATGCTCATAAGCGCCTGGGTAAAAGTAGGAGGCAACGACTGCAAATGCAGCACCTATCTGAACAATAAAATAAAGATCAGCTATACCGGCAGCAGCCTGGAAACAGAACTTACTCCTGCCGGCAGCATCATCGAAGGATGGCAACGGTACGAAGCGGCCTTTACCATACCCGCAACAGCCAGTAAACTAAAAGTGGAATTAATGAACACAGGAAGCACTGCAACTGCCTGGTTTGATGACCTGCGTATCCACCCCTTCAATGCCAATATGAAAAGCTTTGTTTATCACCCGCAAAATCTCCGGCTGATGAGTGAACTGGATGAGAATAACTATGCCAGCTTTTATGAGTACGACGATGATGGCACACTGACCCGGGTGAAAAAAGAAACCATAAGAGGCATCAAAACCATAACGGAAACCAGGAGCCACCTTCAAAAGATGGCTGATTAAATAAACTAATTAAGGAAACAGAAATGAATACTACTATGATAAAGAAGAAACTTACTATACTGGTCTTATTGCTTTCGCTGACAAGGATGGCAATAGCACAAACAACGCTGGATACGGCAAGAAGCACTGCGGCAAACTTTTTCCGCACTTACGACAGCATCCCTTACCTGACATTTGATGCAAAATTCACCTACTTCAGCGATACCATATATAGCGACTATAGCCATGATGTGCTGAAGGGTACATACACCATGAGTGGTAAGAAGGCCAGGTACACCCTCGGAACAACAGAGTACCTGCAAAATGATTCTTTTTACCTCGCTGTTTATCATGATGAGCAAACCATAGTGGTAAGCGGTCCGAAAGCAGCCAGCGCTGGTTCATTTATGCCCATGCGGGAAGTATCTGACAGTCTCTTGCTGGCCGAATCCTCACATTATGATTTTACAGTGAAAACGACCACACCGGACCCTGAAACGGATAATGTTGGTTTTATCACCCTGACGAGGAAGCTAAATGATACCATAGCGCAGTTCAACAGGTACACTATCACATTTGCCATTTCCACCAACATGATCACCGCAATAGAGTATGAATTTACCGAACCGGGACAGGAGCTGACCTCTGTTGACGAACCTGATGATGCACAACGGCTGCTGAAAAATACGGACAGGAAAAGAACACTGAGAATTGAATTTACCAATTACCGCTTTGGTCATTTTGCGGACGCTGATTACAGCGAATCACTTTTTATTTGGGAAGAGGACGGGCAATACAGGCCGGTGGAAAAATATAAAAGTTATACGGTGTATAATGCCAGGAATTAAATAGGCTGTTACCTGGGATTTGGGGATTTGGAATTCGGGATTTGGGATTGGGGATTTGGAATTCGGAATTTGTTATTTGGAATTTGTCTTTTGTTATCTGGAATTTTTTTAACTGCTGACTAACGAAACTCATAGCATATGTTTTTAAGAAGAGGATACAGACTGATAATACTGGCAGCCCTGATGCTGCAGTCCGTTATTATGTATGCAGGCAATAACCCGGAATACCGGCAAACCCTGTTTGGCAAGAACGGACAGCTATTGGCAAATGCCCAGCTTTATACGTTTGATATTAATTATGAAGCCTATAAAAACACCTCCGGAGCTATTGAAAAAACCTGGTATGTAAAAAATACCGTGCGGCTGATGGTGGATGAAGAAAGCCCCTGGTTTATATCTTCCGATTTTACTGCCAGCATAAAACTGAACATCACTTCAGAAAATGCAGCCGGTGTGATCACCAACCACCCGCAAAAAACACTTTCCATTGATTATAAAACCGCCGAAGGACAGCTTTCCGGCGCCATCAGTTCTTATGAATTCAGGGATGCCGTAAAAGTTACGGTGACCATTGCCGAAGCCATCACAAAAAATGTAAGCTGGGATGTAACCAAAAACCTGAAACTTGTAAACGAGATCATTGCACTCCGCGACTGGGGTTTTAACTGTACAACCGCCCTTACCGGTATTACCACCGACAGTCTTTTTGCAGATGAATGGAAGGTAAAATGGAATGTGCCTGCCAATTTCCAGGATGAGTACGACCTGGAATGGGCCTGGGTGGATGAAAGCGCCATTAATGATTACAAAGTGAACGGCGTGGTGGACATGGAAAAAGTATTTGCCGACAATGCCACCCGCATCAGCACTTCCGGCAACTGGTACAAAATACCACTGCTTTATGAAGGTGAGGGCCGCATCTATGCAAGGGTAAGGATGACACAGCAAAAAGTAAATGGCCAGCGGGTGGAGGGAAGCTGGTTCTACCTTTCCGACGGCGGAGCAGCCTATCTGACAAGGGGGATCGACGACGGACACCAGGACAACCTGAACTGGCAGGCCACCACCACTTTTGCGGAAGAAGGCAAACGGAAAACGGTGATACAGTATTTTGATGGCACACTCCGGGGAAGGCAGATGGTAACAAAAGACAATGTGTCACGCACCACCGTTGTTGCCGAATCTTTTTATGATTACCAGGGCCGGCCCGTGATACAGGTATTGCCATCACCCACCATCAATACGATCATCCAGTTTACCAAAAATGTGAACCAGTTTGATGATACAAGAAATGCAAAAACGGTATATGATAAACTGGACCCCGGCCAAAGCTCCTGCAATAAGCTTGCAACAAAAATGCTCAGCACCGCCACCGGCAGTGCTTCACAATATTATTCTGCAAACAACCCGAAAGTAAACGAAGGAGAGAATAAATATATACCCGATGCAGAAGGATACCCTTACACGGAAACAAGATATACCAATGATGGTACCGGCCGGATTGATGCACAGGGAGGCGTGGGGCCACTCTTCCAGGTGAACAGCGGCAAGGAAACCAAATATTATTATGAAAGCGCCGACCAGGACGACCTTGATGCATTGTTTGGTACTGATGCCGGTTATGCATCACACTATTCCAAAAACTGGGTACGGGATGCCAACGGCCAGTACAGCGTAAGCTATGTGGACATGAGAGGCAAAACCATTGCCACAGCGCTGGCCGGGAATACACCCGCTAACCTGCAGGCCCTGCCTTCTTATACTTCAGCGCTGAAAACAGTTACCCGCCAGTTAGTTGATCCCGAAACAAATAATGTGCATGGCAACTCCATCGTCTCTTCCAAATCACTGATGGTGTCAAAGGCCGGCAACTTCCAGTTCAACTACCAGCTTTCACCGGAGAAGTTGCGGATGCTGCTGTGTACCGGTACCGAATTTTGCTTTGATTGCCTGTATGAATTAAATATCAGCATCATTCCCGATTGTTCGGATAAAGTAATCCCGGGGTTTACCAACCCGCTGGTGGTACGAAATTTTAACCTTGGTGAATACCTCACTTCCTGCGCAGCAGGCGGATCGCCATTGCT
>CAYUCU010000114.1:0-13326 GCA_964443345.1 uncultured Chitinophaga sp. | reverse complement strand
ATGGAGAACGAATTGTTTTATCAATTACCATTGCTGAAGAATTTGCATGGCCGTGCCTGGAAGCAATTAGGTTCTTCGGGAAGCGGTAATCACTTTGCAGAGTTTGGTGTGGTTGAGATCATTGAGAAAGATGAAGTACTGGGTATTGAGGCTGGCAACTATGTGGGTTTGGTAACTCACTCAGGCTCCCGTGCGTTGGGTGCTACAGTGGCGAATCATTATACCAAAATAGCTATCAGCAAAAGACGTTTGCCGCATGATGCCAAGAACCTGGCCTGGTTAACATTGGCCGAGGAAGAAGGAATGGAATACTGGCTGGCAATGAACCTGGCGGGAGATTATGCGTCTGCTTGTCACCACATCATTCATGCAAAGATCGCTAAGCAGCTGGGACGTAAACCTGTAAAGATGGTAGAGAACCACCACAACTTTGCCTGGAAAGAAAAATGGGAAGGAAAGGATGTGATCGTTCATCGTAAAGGTGCTACGCCGGCTGGTAAAGATGTGTTGGGAATTATTCCGGGATCTATGACGGCAGATGGATTTATTGTAAAAGGTAAAGGTGAATCAGCGGCTGTTAATTCTGCTGCGCATGGTGCAGGAAGAAAGATGAGCCGTACCAGGGCCATTGCTTCGGTGACGGATAAACAATTCAAAGACGAACTGAAGAAGTTTGGTGTGAAGTTGTTGGGTGGCGGATTGGATGAATCTCCCTTTGCCTACAAGGATATTGAACTGGTGATGCAGTCGCAAAAAGCACTGGTGGATGTGGTGGGGAAATTTACCCCGAAGATCGTGAAGATGGATGGAGCGAAGCACAGAAGCTGGGGGAAGAAAGGAAGGGAAGAAGTGCTGGGGGAATAATTAATTAGTAATTAAGAATTATTAATTAATAATTGCGAGAACTCCTGTTGCTTAATTGTGACGGGAGTTCTTTATTATTTTGTTACTGGTTGCTGCCTGAAAATAGTCGAGAGCAACTCATACAGTGCCGGATTCTTTTGTTTCATTAGTTCCGGTCGTTCGAAAAAGTATTCAGATACAACGGCAAAAAATTCTGCTTCATTGGTAGCGCCGTAGGGGTTGATGTCGGAGCGGTCGGCCAATATCTTTCTCATTTCCTGGTGCATTAGTTGCAGCCAGGGCAAAATGTATTTCTTGTTTAATATGAATTCCGGAATACCATCTACGGTGCCATCTGTTTTATCTACGAGGTGTACAAACTCATGAATGGCGGTATTTGTTTTACCGGTCTTATTAATAAAAGCCTGGCGCAGCTCATGCTGGGATAAGATCATTACATTATTATAGGCACCGCTGCCCACCATGCCCAGCACATTTCTATCGCTGCCGGTTTGTTCAAAATCATGATTGAAAGAATCTGGATAGAGTAATACTTCCCGGAGGTTTACATATTCCCAATCCGGGAAACCGAAAATGGGAATGACGGCACTGGCAGCAACAAGTGTTTTGTCAAGATCTTCCACAGCGGTCTTTACACCAGTTATTTTTACCGAAGAGAGGAATTGTTGCACCCGGGTATCAAATTCTGTCTTTTTTGCTTCGCCCAGTTGCTGGTAAAATTCAGATTGTTCTTCGAGGATGGCCTTATAGTTAGCGGGTAGCGGCTGAAGTATAACGGGCTTCTTTTTTTGTCGCATCACCAAAGAGAGCAACAGGACCAATGACGCAATGACCACTAAAACGATAACGACTATTTCCATGAGGGTATGAAAATAAGAAGAAGGAAAGAGATTTGATGAGTTGGAGTAGTGTCTCAGTTTGAATTAGTAAAGAAATTCCCACAAAGCCACGAGGGCCACAAAGTGTTTGAAATCAATTGAAATTTCTTGGTGCTCTTGGTGGCTTTGTGGGAAACAAATTTGAAAATGAGACACTACCTAAATTGGAGTTTATGCAGCTTGTTCGGTTATATCATCCATATAGATAGATAGGTGGCTTTCGTCGTACACACATTCCTCGTTTTTGATGAGTAATACTTGTGGCGATTCGTGATGCACTTTCAGGTCTTCCGAGATCTTATTGGATAGCTGACGGTTAGCCAGCAGGTCGAAGTAATGAAAATCGATATGTGACGGCGGCTCTATTTTTTCCAACCTTGTTTTAGCGGTACTGCTGATATGGCAACGGGTGGAATGTTTGAAGATGAGTTGGGGGCGGATAGCTGATCTTTCCAGTAAGGAGGCAAATTGTTCTTCGGTGGTGAGGATATTCCAGTTCATAAGTTAGAATTAGAAATGAAAAACCCGGAATTGCTTCCGGGTTTTGCTCCCCCTGTTGGACTTGAACCAACGACCCTCTGATTAACAGTCAGATGCTCTAACCAACTGAGCTAAGGAGGAATTTTTTAAGCTTCTAGCTAATAGCTATTAGCTTTTAGCCTATAGCTGCCCTGTTTGGGGCAGCAAAAATAGGGATTTTAGCTTTTCAACAAGGTATTAACAGTCAAAATTTTACCGGAAAAGGCCCCAAAACCCACCTGTTTCTTCCACTCCCACAAATACACCTGTATCCCGCAGCTCTACCGGCCAGTGTTTCAGGTAATATCCCTCGCCACTTGCATTCCGGCCATTTTGCATATTGAACTTATACCGGTGCAGCGGACAAACCACATTGCCCAGCGCATCTATATGTCCGTCGGCCAGAATGCCGCCTGCATGCGGACATTTATAAGCAAAGGCAAAAACGGCTTCTTTAAACCGCCCGATACAGATCTTCTTTCCATCCAGGTCGGTCACGGCAATATTATTACTGGAAAAATCCAGTTCATTAATATGATCGGCCACTTTATGCCAGGAATATTTTTTTTCAGCCATAGCAGCAGGAAACGTAGTTAATATTCTTTACTAAAAAGATCAGCGCATCCGGACAAGATATCTTTTCTTCAACTCCTTGTCCCTTGTTTTTTTGTTAATGAACTTCAGGCTAAGCTGCGTCACACTAAAATGCGGCAGTTCTTTTATCAGTTCATAGTTGGTGCCATTGGTTTTTAAATGTCCCAGCTCTTCTTCATTGATATACCAGGTACCAGATAAAACAGCGCCTGTGTCGGGAACCGGATCACTGCCGCCATGTAACGCTTCTTCATCCAGGTAAAATTCAAAAGCAGGGGAATACAAGCTTACATATACTCCGGGCTTTCCGGGATAATTTTTATTTGCTATAAAGGCAGCTTCTGTACCCGACTGATATTTCAGCAGGTCAGGGTAAAACAATTGATTAAGATAAAAATTCAGAATTAAAATAGCCAGGCCGGCCCTGCAAAAAGCAATACCTGTTTTGTTGAGTTTTACCAGCCGGGGCAGTACTATCAGCAATGCAAGCAGGGCGGCCCACACAATGAATACTAAGTAGGATAAAACTGCGGGAGAATAAAACACTTGTAATAAAACCGGCACTGCAAGTAGTAAAATTGTAAAACCGCTCTGTAGGATACTGAAAAAGCGGGAAGATGTTTCTCTTATCTTATAAATATAAGCTGCGGTGATAACGGCGAGAAGCGGAAATATAACATTGGTATAATAAGGCAATTGAAACCGGGCCAATGAAAATAAAAGAATAGCAAGCAGGCTGCCGGTCAGTGTAAACCACTCTTGCTGATGCAGGCCTTGTTTTTTTATACCTGTTCTTATTTTATCAATAATGGCGGTGTACAGAACAACAGACCAGGGTAAAAAAGCCCACAACAACGTATGCAGGTAAAATATATGATCTTTCTTTTCCTTCAGCATCCCGGTATCTGCAATACGGCTGAGCTGCCCTTCCCAAAGAAAGAACCGGATGCCTGAAACGCCTGTCTTGCCGTGTACCATCTTTTCCGGGTGACTGTCGAACTGGTACCATAAACTGTAGAGCTCTGGTATTATAAATATAGCTATCAGCAAACCGGCCAACAACCATTTCCAATGAAATAAGCCTTTCCAGTTTTTTTTAATGATCAGTTCTCCTGCAACAGCAGCGCCGATGATGACAAGATAAAAAGGCCCTTTCGTCATCAGGGCACAGGCTGTAAAGAAAGAGGCGGCCACCAAATGCCATCCGGGTTTTGCCGTAATAGCTCTTGAGAAATGATAAATAGCAGCAATAACAAGCCCCGTGAGATAAGGCTCTGCCCGCACATCATTGTTAGAAATAAGTATATGTTCTGCGGTCAGCAAAATAAACACGGCCCATAAAGCAATGGTCTTATTATAATGCAACACACAAAAACGGTAGGTGTACCAGGCCCCCATCAGCAGAAACAGGATGCCGGGTAGTTTATATGCCCAGGTGGTAAAACCAAATAATTTAAAAGAGGCCGCAGTTATCCAAAAAGGAAAATGAGGTTTGTCCAGCCAATCGTTACCCTGGAAAATAAGGTCCCAGTAATTATTGCGCAGCACCATGTTTTTAGAAACGGAAGCATAAATACCTGCATCTGGTTCCATGAGGGTGACAAAGAGTCCGCTAAAATTTATTATTACTGCCAGGCCAATAAGATAGCCCAGCCATTTGTGCTCAGCCGGGGCAGCATTTTGTGAAGAAATGGACATCAGCAACAGGGTTGATTTACCAAAGATAGCGGCAATAAAATAGTATCAATTAATACAAGAACTCTGTTTTGTAAGGATACCGTACCCGGTAGAGTTCTCTTACCTTTTCCAGTATCGTTTGGCGCAGTGCATCAATATTTCTTTTTTCCAGGGCGGAAACAAACACTGCATTGCCATTTGTTTCATTATTCCACCGGTCTCTCAGGTCTTCCAGTATCTCTTTTTTGGTGCTTTCTTCCAGCCATTCATCAAACGTATTCGCTTCATACAGGTCCATCTTATTAAAAATGGTGAGAGTGGGTTTCTCAAAAGCATTCAGCTCCTGCAGCGTCTTGTTCACCACACCCAGTTGTTCTTCGTATGCGGGATGCGAAATATCCACCACATGTAATAATATATCTGCTTCCCGTACCTCATCCAGTGTGCTTTTAAAACTTTCCACCAAATGGTGGGGCAGCTTGCGGATAAAACCCACCGTATCACTTAGTAAAAAAGGAGTACCATCAAACACTACTTTACCAGTGGTGGTATCCAGTGTTGCAAATAATTTGTTTTCTGCAAACACTTCCCGTTTGCTCAGCAGGTTCATCAGGGTTGATTTTCCTACGTTGGTATAACCTACCAAAGCCACCCGAATAAATTCGCCCCGGTCTTTGCGTTGGGTAAATGCCTGTTTGTCTATTTCGTCAAGCCGCTTGCGCAGCAAGGAGATCTTATCCCGTACGATACGACGGTCGGTTTCTATTTCACTTTCACCCGGGCCCCTGGTGCCGATACCACCACCCAGCCGTTCGAGGTGTTTCCACATACCTCTCAGTCTTGGTAATATATATTGGTATTGCGCCAGCTCCACTTGTGCTTTTGCCTGTGCGGTTTTAGCCCTTCGGGCAAAAATGTCGAGGATGAGGTCACTGCGGTCGATCACTTTTACACCGATCGCTTTTTCAAGGTTATTGATCTGTGCGCCTGTAAGTTCATCATCAAAGATGACAACCCGGATATCTTTTCCATTGACATAAGCTGCGATCTCTTCCAGCTTTCCTTTTCCAACAAAGGTCCTGCTGTCCGGGTGTGGTAGCTTTTGTGTAAAGCGTTTGATAGTAACTGCACCAGCCGTTTCTGCTAAAAAAGCCAGTTCATCCAGGTACTCCTGCACTTGTGGTTCTGTCTGGTCTTTATATACCAATCCAACCAGAATGGCCCGTTCCTCTTTTTGAATTACGTTTTTCTTGTCGATCATAGTAGTAAAAATTCCCCCGGTAAAGAGGGAATGACAAAGGTAAACACGGATTAAAAGATTATCAGGGATTTCACAGATTTAATCCATGAAATCCCTGATAATCTTTTAAATACCTTATACTGTATTATCTGTGTAATGCGTGATTAAAGTCCGCTTAAAGTAATACCGATAGAATAGGGCCGTACCACCGGGCCAAGGCCGTCTTTAAATACAGGAGTAAGCTGGTAAGCGCCGTACAGGCTGAAGTGGCCATATCCAAACCGGGCAGTGGCAGCGATCCTGCTTTTATTAAAAAAGCGTTTGCTGGATTCTTTCATCACAAAATCATTAAGAGCGGTACCGGCTTTATTTTGAAATTTGGTATTGCGGGTGTGTGCATTGATCAGCATACCCACTTTTACACCCAGTGCCATTTTAAAACCTTTACCAGTCATGGGGTCTGCAGAAAAGCGAAGTTCCAGTGGTGCTTCGAGGTAAGCAGTGGCCAATTTTGTTTTCTTAAAATTATTGGTATCAGACTGGTTGGTGAAGCGTATGGTAGGAGTAGCATCTTTTATACCTACATAGGTTTTGGTAAAAGTGATATGGTCTGTACCTACTCCGGCCCCAATGGCGATACTCATTTTGGGGTTGGTTTTAAAAGGGTAGTCCAGCATGAAGTACACGTTGATACTTTTGGAGAGACCGCTTTTGGTAATGGTATCTGGTAATCCGTTCCATCCGGTATAGCCAAATTGCAGCAGAAAATGATCATTGGCCCTGTTGGTCAGGTTAATAGGTTCTTTTTTCTTTTTTGGGGCTTCAGGAGTTTCTTGTGCAGATAATGATAATGCTAAAAGGGCACAAACGGATAACGATAAAATCTTCTTCATATATTATTTAAGTAGTGGACAAATGTATTTTCATCCCGGTTAACAAAAGGTTAAAGAACCTATTTCAATTTTTGAGGCCTGGTAAAAAAAAAGCGGAACATCGTTCCGCTTTTTGAAAGTGGTGGACCCTGCAGGGCACGATCCTGCGACCCCCTGATTATGAGTCAGGTGCTCTAACCAACTGAGCTAAGGGTCCAAACCCGTAAACGGGCAAAGATTTATTAAAAGAACTATTGTCTGATCCTGCGACCCTTCCGGTAATAAACCGGTTCCGATACTTATCGGTATAACCAACTAAGCTAAGGCCCCAATACCTGCCGAAGCAGGAAACTATTTTAAAACAAAGAGCAAATTTTCGATCCCGGTCTTAAGCGGCTGCAAAAATAGAAAAAAGCCGGGTATTTTATTTACTAAAATATATAGGGGAAATACTTAGATTTACAATGCTTATTGCTTTGCTGAACTATGCCAGAGAACGATCACATCAAGCGATTGCTGCTTGCTATTGCATTTAATTCTGACCAGGCTGCCTACAAGGAGTTGTTTATCATACTCCATGGCCGTTTGAAGCAGTTTGCCTATTCTATATTGAAGTCTAATGAGGAAGCCGAAGAGCTGGTTTCGGATATTTTTATCCGGATATGGGAAAAAAAGGACCAGCTGGCCTCTATTGAATCACCTTTGCTTTATTTCTATACCACCGTAAAGAACCTGGCTTTTAACAGGCTGAGCAAGCAAAAAAGACAGCAGGTAAACCCATCCGATGAGTGGCTGGTACAGCTGAACAGCATCTATTTCGATCCGGAACAGTTGATGATGACCGAAGAAATGATGCGAAAGATCAGGCAAGCCATAAATGATCTTCCACCCCGTTGCCGGGTCATTTTTAAGCTGATAAAAGAAGACGGTCTTAAATATAAAGAGGTAGCCGAGCTTTTAGAGCTATCTGTAAAAACCATCGAAGCCCAAATGGCAATTGCTCTCAGGCGCTTGGGCAAATGTATGCACCTGGAAATCAAAGAATTATCTAACTCTACTGTAAGCTTAAAAAAATAGTTAATTTTTTTTAGGGGTATTTACTGTATCTGCTTGTCTTACAGGATACTAACAACCAACGTTTAATGAGCCAGGAAAAGTTTTGGGTGCTTTTTTCTAAAAAATTGTCAGGTGAAGCTTCTGCAGAGGAGTTTAAACAGCTGGAAAGTCTTATTAATGAGCATCCGGAATGGCAATATTCCATCCAGAACCTGGAAGATCTTTGGAGGCAACAGCCATCAAGCGACTCTATAAAGGAAGAGGATGCTTTTTTGCTTCACTTGCACCGGATGAATGAAATGAACATCCCTTTTGGGGATTCCGATAACGAGCTGGCCCGGCTCTTTCCGGAGAGAAAAAGCAGGGCGAAATGGTACTGGGCAGCAGCGGCCGTGTTTATAGCAGCAATCAGCTTGTTTGCCTTCAAAAAGATGACAAACAGCAGCGGGGGAGATAAAGAGCTGGTGGCCGGTCAGTTAAATGAAGTTTCTACACGTCCCGGGTCCAAATCAATGGTAAAATTGCCCGATGGTTCTACCGTTTGGCTGAATGCAGGAAGTAAGATTACCTACAATAAGGATTTTGGAAAGGATACCAGGGAGGTAACATTGACCGGGGAAGGTTTTTTTGATGTGACAAAAATGAATGACAAGCCGTTTGTAATTCATACCGCTACCATTAATATTAAAGTATTAGGTACCGCTTTTAATGTAAAAGCCTACCCGGAAGATAAACAAACCGAAACCAGCCTGATCCGCGGAAGTATTGAAGTGACAATAAAGAACCGGCCCAATGATAAGATCATTCTTTCGCCCAGTGAAAAACTGATAGTGGAGAATAACAGCACCTTACAGAAAGAAAAGATCAAAACCAGTATAAACAGTGTGCCACAGCCGGTGATAGCACCGATGATATCTGTTAATAAGCTGAAGTACAGTCCGGTGGACAGCACCGTTGCAGAAACACAATGGATCAACAACAAACTGGTGTTCAGAGATGAGGCTTTTGCAGACCTGGCAGTAAAAATGGAAAGATGGTTTGATGTAAGTATAGAGATAAACGACCTGTCATTAAAACAGGCACGGCTTAATGGGATTTTTCAGTCGGAAACAATCATACAAGCACTTGAGGCTTTAAAAATATCCATACCCTTTCAATATGAACAGAACGGAAACAAAATAATTATTCACCGCTAACGCTTATGCCAATGATTAGTAACAATACCTCCTGAAAAGGGTGTAATTAAAAAACGGGAAACCGGTGCAACGGCTTCCCGCAAGGTTAAAGTTTGCCGACAGGTTCTTTTAAAGAATCTGCTTTATTAACCCTTCAAATGTAAAATATGAAAAAAACCGAAACAGTTGCTGTTTCTAAAAAGGCTTTGACGTTTTTAAAGATTGCCAGAATTATGAAACTGACGATTGCACTATTGTTAATTGCTTGTCTGCAGGTATCAGCCAAAGGTTGGTCCCAGGAAAGAATTACCCTGAAACTCAACGAAACGGAGATTAAAAAAGTCCTTTTTGCTATTGAGAAAAAAAGTGATTACCGCTTCTTGTTTACAGAAGATGCAATGAAAGGGAAACCCAGGGTTTCTGTCAATGTGGTGGATGCCACTGTGTCAGAAGTACTTGACCAGATACTGGCCAACACCGGGGTGAGTTACAAAATACTGGGAAGCAACCTTGTTGTACTTAAAGAAGGTATTTCTGCTGGTGAGATCATTACCCAGGAAGTAAGAATTACCGGAAATGTAACTTCTGCTGCCGGCGAACCGCTGGCCGGCGTATCGGTGTTTGTAAAAGGTGCCCGTACGGGTACTGTAACCGATGCAAATGGTAATTTTTCCATTACTGTGCCAGACGATGCCATATTGGTATTTAGCTCAGTGGGTTATGAAAGTGTTGAAATGTCTGTAAAAGGCAAAACCAGTTTGACCGTTTCCCTGAAACAATCAGAAAAAGTTCAGGATGCAGTAGTGGTCATTGGTTATGGATCTGCAAACAAAAGAGATCTTACCGGTTCCATCGTAAAAGTGGCTGGTAAAGAAGTGGCAGATAAACCGAATACCAACCCCGTAGCCTCATTACAAGGTAAAGTAGCAGGGTTATCCGTTGTGAACAATGGTACTCCCGGAGCTGCTCCTGATATCCGTATCCGTGGTACGATCAGTATCGGCTCGGTTAATCCGCTTTTTGTGGTGGATGGAATTTTTAATGACAATATCGATTATATAAATCCCAATGATATCGAGTCTATTGAGATATTAAAAGATCCGTCTTCACTGGCGATCTTTGGGGTAAGAGGTGCTGCGGGTGTTATTTTAGTAACGACCAAGAAAGCCAAATCAGGCCAGGTGATCATTAATCTCAACTCCTCTTTTGGTACCAAAAAACTGGTGGACAAAATAAAATGGGCCAATTCAGCGCAGTTCAAAACCTTGTATGAAGAAGAGAAATTAAACCTGAATACACCTATTCCTGCCTTTGATTATACACCGTGGACAGCGAATACGGACTGGGTGGATGCTGTAACAAGAACAGGAAAATTCACCGCCAACAACCTGAGTGTGTCTGCCAGTACAGACAGGAATAAATTCACCATGGGCATGGGTTATACGGCAGATGAAGGATTGATCCGGCATGAAAAACTGGAGAAGATCCTTTTTTCCATGAACGATGAATTCAAATTAACGAAAGGAATAAAAGTTGGATTTATGTTTAACGGAGTAAGGCAGGACAATCCCTACAATGCTACCAATGTGCTGAATGATGCCCGGAAGGCAGCTCCCATCGTTCCATCCGGAACAAAGAGCTACTATGTTAAAAACCCATACGGGTTAGATAGTTTTTACCAAAACCTTTATTACGAACTTCCTTCTATTCAGAATTCAGGTGTGGTCAATCCTTTACTACGATTAGAGAATGAGTGGAATAAAACGATCAGTATTGAATACAGAACGGTTGCCAGTGTGTTTGCAGAAATTAATTTCTTAAGGGATTTTAGTTTTAAAGCTACCCTGTACACAGATATGAGCACCGTAAATACAAGGAGATACACTCCGCTGTATTATTCATACTATGTTCCGACAGATACGCAGTTCCTGGCCAGCTCATCTACCAGTGTGAATGAGGATGATAATTCTTATAAAAAGTTTCAGCAGGATTATATCCTCAATTACAAAAAGAAATTTGGCAGCCACAACATCACTGCTGTAGCAGGGTTTACCACCTACTATGCGGGTGCTTTCTTACGGAGTGCCAGTGTAAGCCAAAGCGCTACAGGCGCAGCAATACCTGACGATAAGCGGTTCTGGTACATTAGTAATGGTTTTGGTGCACCACAATCTCAAAGGTCTAATTCCATTCAAACTGAAAAGGCCACAGTTTCAACGCTGGTGCGGGTGTTGTATAATTATAATGGGAAGTACTTTTTAAATGCCTCTTTCAGAAGAGACGGATCTTCTCAAATATCAACAGCGAGCACCTGGCAAAATTTCTGGGCATTAGGAGGCGCCTGGGAATTGTCTAAGGAAGGCTTTATGAGCGGTCAGAAGATCTTTGATTTTGTTAAATTAAAAGCTTCTATCGGTGTGTTGGGTAATCAGAATACTTATGGATTCCCTTATCCATTCTATCCTGGTTTGCTAACAGGAACGGCAGCTGTTTTCGGAAACAATATTTATAATGCCTACGCTCAGGCCTATTATCCAGATCGGAATTTGAAATGGGAAACGGTGCATGCTAAGGAGGTAGGGGTTGAATTAAGTGCACTGTCCAACAGGCTGCATTTTGAAGCCAGCTACTTTGATAAGGTTACCAAAGAGCTGATGACCTATATCCCGGGTGGTAATGGGGGCGGAGATGGGTTGACCAATCTTGGCAGTATTAAAAACAACGGTATAGAACTTACTGCAAGCTGGGACCAAAAACTGGGCAAAGACCTTACCCTTACTGTAAGCGGCAACCTTACCACCTATAAAAACAAAGTGGTGGAGCTGGCTAAAAAAGACCTTGCCATCATAAGCGGATACAGCAGAACCGTGGTAGGTGAACCAATTGGTTCCTTCTATGGTTATATTGTTGAAGGTATTTACCAGTCTTATAATGATATACTGTCTTCACCGATTAATACAGAATTTGCTTATGGGCCCGGTGACTTCAAGTATAAGGATATAAACGGAGATGGAAAGATCAATACTGCTGACAGAACGTTCATCGGTAACCCTACCCCCGACTTTACCTACGGCGGATCTATAGATGTGAAATTTAAAAGATTTGATTTCGGAGTTGATTTCGGCGGTGTTTATGGCAACGAAATTTACAGAAACTGGGGCGGTACAGAATCTCCGTTCCAAAGAGTGAACTATCCTGATTTTAAAATTAACAGGTGGCATGGTGAAGGTACCTCCAACTGGGACCCAATTTTGGGACAAGACCATAGGATCAACTATGAAGCATCAACCTATGGTATTGAGGACGGAAGTTATTTCAGAATAAGAAATATTCAGTTGGGATACAATTTCAATCCAACACTCCTGTCAAAACTAAAAATAAAGGATCTTCGTTTGTTTGCTAATGTGCAAAACCTTAAGACCTTCAAAAACAATTTAGGCTACACGCCTGAATTTGGAGGAAGTGCTATTTCTTTTGGTGTGGATAATGCAGGCGGTGCTATTCCTGTAGTAGCAACGTTTGGAATAAATGTTACGTTTTAATTTAAAAAAATAAACAAAAGCGATATGAAAAAGAACAACCTTTTTTTATCAACTGTGCTGGTACTCGCAATACCTGCTTTGTTTATGGTAAGCGGCTGTAAGAAATTTCTCGACCGTAAACCATTAACTGCTACCCTGGATGACTTAAAGCAGGGTGGTATCGAAGGGCAGGTATTCGGTATATACAGTGCGATAAAGGATTATGATATTGGCCAGGTATTTGGCGGCATTCCCTGGCAGGGCATGCACAATTTCCGGTCAGACGATTCTCAAAAAGGAAGTGAGCCTTCTGATGGAGCTGAATGGGTAGCGCCTTTTGATAACTTCAATTACGTAAAAGATCTCTGGGCTTCCAACTTTTACTGGGAAGCACACTACCGACTGATCCATTTATGCAACACCGCTTTACAAACAGCTGACTCATTGAACCTGTCAGGTGTGGAATCCGATGTCAATATTGCAGAAGCCCGTTTCTTCAGGGCATTCTCTTACTTTGATATGGTGAGAACGTTTGGTGAAGTGCCTAAAATTGATTTCAGGATCTATAGCTCCGCTCAGGCAAATATTGCAAAATCACCCACTACAGCGATCTATGCATTGATCGACGCAGATCTGGAGTATGCCGCCGTCAACCTGCCAGCTGAGTGGGGCTCAAAATATCCCGGAAGATTGACCAGTGGCGCTGCAAAAGCATTATTAGCAAAAACACACTTGTTCAGAGGCAATTGGGCCCAGGCGTTGTCACTTTGCCAGCAGGTGATCGCTTCAACTAAATATTCCCTGTTCTCCAGCTACTTTGGCATATTTAAAGATGCCGGTGAAAACTGCAGTGAATCAATACTGGAATGGCAAAACTATATGGGACCAAACAGGACGGATGATCATGGCTCCTGGTATGCTACCTGCCAG
>CAYUCU010000113.1:0-13396 GCA_964443345.1 uncultured Chitinophaga sp. | reverse complement strand
GGATGGGGTATCATGAAAATACATATTGAAGCTGTTGGGAAAAATGAATTTTACTTTTCCCAGCGCATTGCCCGGGCCAGGCCGCTGCCGGATATTGCCACCTATCTGTTCCATATTCTTATTAGCGAGATAATTTGGATTCCTGGCGATGGCTGGCAGTATCTCATTTTTAATGATGCTTTGCGGCACATTCCAGTAAGGGCTGAAGATGACCTGGTTCAGATCACCGTTAAACATCATGGTATTGTTGCCCACCCGGCCTACCACCACCACCATGTCAAATACTTTGCTTTTGCCATCATATACATGAAGCATGAACTCAGGTAAGTTCACAATAATAAGATTGCCTTCTGGTTTTTGTGGTAACCAGCGCATCCGGTCCATGTTGAGTAATATTTCCATCAGCCGCCTGGATGCCGGAACGTTCATATCCTTTACCAGGCCGGCCCCGATAACCCCATCTTGTTTATAACCATGTCTTTTTTGAAAATTCTTTACGGCCAGTTCCAATGTATCTGTAAACAACCAGCTGCTGTCAGACCCGGGCATATCGAGTGTTAACTGTAATCTTTTTTTAATTGCAGGGATAGTGGCATCTTCTGTTCCTTTTTTCAGCGGAGCCTTACCGGCTGCAATGGCAGGCCACCCCCCGGCTTTGGCCAGGGTATAATAGAGTTGCAGGTTTTTCTTCAGCCCGGCATACATTTCGTTTACATCTTCATAATACTTTTCATCCTTGTGTTTTTTATTCAGCAGTGAATCAGCCATTGCCAGCGGATCTGTTTTTTTGATCGGGATGAATTTTTCCTGTTCTTTCCTTTTTACGTATCCTTTTTCATAGGTGCTGTTGATGAAGCGGATAAAGTGTTCAGTAAAACCAAATTCTGTATGAAGGATCAGGCTGTCTTTTGTATTAGCCGTCATTGTTTCCATATTCAGGTACCGCTCTGCCTGCTTATAAAAAGTGCTGTTCGCCAGTGATGTGTCTTTGAGATGGGTAACGGCATAATCGTATTGGTTCCAGAAAAAACGGGTTTGTTCTGTTAAACCGCCGGAAGAAAACCAGGCATACTGGTAATTACGGGCATTATAAAAACTACGGATGCGCAGCGCTATTTTTTTGTCACCCAGCTGGCGATGGGCGATATATCGTTCCATGGCAGCGCTGTCGAGAAAGAGATCATTATAAGCATTTTCTTTAGTGATAGTGTAATCCCGGTCGGTTACCTGTTTTTTCTTTTCTTTTTCATCAATGGGCTTGTCTACATCTTCTGTTTCTAAGGGTTCTTCATTAGTTCCGGCAGTTTCTTCCTTTTTATTGTTGCAACTAATTAATAGTAACAGTGAGGCAAAGAGGCCAAGGAGCTTGATTTTCATTTTTTGGAGTTTATGGTCTGTGGTTGTAGGTTATGATGTGGTATAAAAATACAATATGTGGCGAAATTAAGCCGTAGCCCGTTTTGCCTATGGGAAAACTACTATGTGTGGATATATATCCCGGATTTATACGATCCCCCCGGCACTCTTGTACAATTTTCGGCTGATGGGGCCGTTGTTAAAAAGTACAATCCTTTTAAAACCAATATCCGTCTGTATGAATCACCCATACTACAACGACCAGGCACATATTGCCGAGGGTTTCCACTTAGCCGATGATTTTACCGAGCAAACCGCCCGTCTGGCTTATTTTAAGATCAATTCTTACAAGCTCAGCCTCATCAAGTCTGCTTTTAAACAAACCAGGGACGAACTGCGAAGTAATATTAAAAGCAGTTTGTTCAATTACACGAATCCGGGGATCATCCTGGCCGACCTTGGTTTCTTTCAATCAGAATCGGATAATTAATCACAGCATCTGTTAAGCTATCGCCCGTTTGCTGCCTGGCAGATGAGACCGGTTTTGCAGATTTATTTTTCTAATTTTAGTAGAATGAAAAATAAATTTGCGCTACTCTTTTTTTTGCTGATCTCCCATGCTTCCTTTGCACAAAGCATCCTCAAACAAATTGAAGAGCTGGATACGGCTTTCTACCACAACGATTATGTGACGGCTAAAAAGATCATTGATAAGATCTATACCAGTGCCACCACAGATGTAACAAACGATACGGTGGTAGTGGAGTTCCTGGGTACCTGTGGCGCCGTGTATTATCATACGGAGGAGTATGATAAGGCAATTGATTACTTCACACAGGCATCTGAGAAAGCAATAAAAACACTGGGTGCCGCATCCTATCATTACTCCCTGGCGCTATTTAATATTGCCGCCTGCTACAAAGAGCAGGGGCGGTATGCAGAAGCGGAGCCATTGTATTTAAAATCATTACCGGTGCTGGCACCCTTCATGGGGCAAAGCAGTTTGCAATATACCCGGTGCTTTTATTCACTTGCGATGATGTATATAGAGATGCGAAAATACACAGAAGCAGAAAGTATGTGTGCAGCAGCCGTAAATTTTTATAAGGCCATACTGGGAGAAACCAGTGATGATTATCTCGGGGCCCTGGGTTCTATGGCCGTTATTTACCAGGGGCAGGCAAAGTATGAAAAGGCAGAGGAGATATTTCTTTCTCTAAAAAAATATCATAGCTCTTTACCATCACCTTCAAGGGTAACGCTGCAGGTGCTCGAAAATAACCTGGGTGACTTGTACCGGCACATGGCAGACTATGAAAAGGCAGAGACCTTCCTGGTAAATGCGGTAGCGCTGGCAGGGGATGATCTGACCGAAGCAGCCAGTTCTTTAAACAACCTGGGCCTGGTACAAAAAGCAACAGGTAATTATTCAGGGGCTGAACGATCGTATAAAAAAGCTATTGCCAATTATATAGCATTGGGCAAAACGAATCATCCTGATTATACCAACCCTGTCAATAATTTGGGTGAGCTCTACCGTACCATGGGACGGCTGCAGGAAGCCGTTTATGCTTTTGAAGAAGTGATCGCATTGCGGAAGAAGTTTTTAGGAACGGAGCATCCCAATTATGCCAATGCGCTGAATAACCTGGCACTGGTGGAATTTGCTATTGGAGAATATGCTGATGCAGAAACACATTTAGCCGAATGCCGGGACATCTATAAAAGAACACTGGGCGAGAAGGATAAATTCTACGCCAACAGTTTAAACAACCTGGCTTCAGTGTACAAAGCAGCCGGTAAGTTGCAACAAGCAGAAGAAAACTACAAAGAATGTTTGCGGATATTTAAGACGACCTATGGCGAAACAAGTGATAAGTATGGTACCTACCTGGGCGGACTGGCTGGTACCTACCGCCAGATGAAGCGATACGATGAAGCCATTGCGCTTACGTTGCAGTCGTTGCTGATCATTAAAAATAAACTGGGAGAAAGTCATTACGATCATATCGAAACGGAATTCAACCTGGCCGAAACATACCGGGAAGCAGGAAAATTCGAGGAAGCAAAAAAACATTACCTCAATTCCATGAAAGGCTACCTGCTGCTGATCGAAAAATATTTCCCCTACCTGGGCGAAAGTGAGAAAACACATTTTTATAATAATGTATCCTACGCATTTGAATTGTTCAACTCCTTTGTCATTGAACAACGATCAGCATTTCCGGCAAAAGACCAGACGGCGCTGACAGAACGGATGTATGACAACCAGGTGGCGATAAAATCATTGCTGCTGAAGGAATCGGGGGCATGGAGAAACCAAATTGCTGCCAGCGGGAATGATGAATTAAAAAAAGAATACCAGCAATGGATCAGTATGCGGGAGAACATCGTACAGCATTACCGGCTTAGTTCGGAAGAATTGGAAACAAGAGGGGTTAGTTTGCCCGTATTGGAATTGCAGGCCAATGAGCTGGAACAAAAGATCGCTATCGCATTAAAGACGGCTATCACACCATCGGTAAAAAAGAATAATAGCTGGAAAAATATACAGGTAAAGCTGCGGGTGGGGGAATGTGCCGTGGAGATCGTACGGGTGGAGTATTATATCAATAACCGCTGGACAGACACGGTCTATTATGCAGCATTACTGATAGATAAGCAATCGGCAGCGCCCCGGTTCATCCTGCTGAATAACGGGAATAACCTGGAAGGGAAAAATATAAATGGATACCGGATCGCCATTAAATCAAAATTGCCAGATGAGGTTTCGTATGATGCTTTCTGGAAACCATTGAAGGAACTTATTGGCAAAGCATCAAAGGTCTATTTTTCGCCGGATGGAGTGTACCAGCAACTAAACCTGTACACACTTAAGAATCCCGAAACAAAGCGATACCTGATAGAAGAAACCGATATAAGCCTGGTGACAAATACCAGTGATATCCTGCAACCGGCCACCGCCGCTGCATCAAAAAAGGCGGAGATATTTTCCTTTCCAGATTATGGGGTAAAAGTTACTGACGTACCAAATACCGGTACCCGGCTACCCGGTTTTCCTGACCTGAAAGAATTGCCCGGAACCAAGATAGAATCCGACTCTATTAAAAAAATATTGATACTGCAACAATGGCAGGTACAGGATCACCTGCAAAAAGAAGCAACTGAGGAAGCGATTAAAAAGATCAATCATCCGCAGGTGTTGCATATCGCCACACACGGATTCTTTTTGAAGAATGTGAAAGAGTCCAAAGAAAAAGTATTTGGCATTGAGTCAAAGGTCGTTATACAAAATCCCTTGTTGCGTTCGGGATTGATCCTGGCCGGAGCAGCCGCTATCGCTAAAGATACCCTTGTGGATAATACCAAAGATGATGGCATTCTTACTGCTTATGAAGCCACGGGCCTCGATCTTGCCGGTACCGATCTTGTTGTGTTGTCTGCTTGCGAAACCGGTCTTGGCGAATTGATGAATGCGCAGGGCGTATTTGGTTTGCAACGGTCATTCCTGGTGGCCGGCGCTCAATCTGTTATTATGAGCCTGTGGGTGATCGATGATTTTGCCACGCAGGAACTGATGACTCATTTCTACAGGGAGTGGTTGAAAAACCCGGTAGCGGAAAACAAACAAAAAGCATTCAGGGCCGCACAACTGAAATTGAAAGAGAAATTTCCTCATCCTTATTATTGGGGTGCCTTTGTGATGGTGGGAAATTAGCAGTGATCTGCTAATGTATCCTTTCAATGATGAAATTGGCGATCCATTGAAATGCAAGAAAACCTGTCAGCAGCATCAGCAATGTTTTAATTATGACCAGCCCTGCATTTTGTGTATTGAAGAAGCGGATATTAGTGATGATAAAATATGCTGCCATCACAGGCACTTCTACAAAGGTGGTTTCAATATGATGCGGTATTAAATTGATCAGGTTTACAGGTATCATCAGCAGTAATACAAATGCCAGTGTGTACACAGTAAGTATAAGGGCTTCAGCATAATTAAGATTTCGGTTACGGAATAACATCCATGTCAGCAATGCAAAAAAGGGGAGTAGCGCTGTTTGCAACAATACATAATAGTGTTTGGTAAAATGTACAGTGGCTTTTCCGGCCGCAGTCATTTCCAATGAGGTTTTGGTAGTATAATAGATGGTGAGTGCCGCCAGGGTAGCAGCCACAAAGAACATAGAGAAAGGTTTCTGGTGTTTGCTGCGATGACCGGCAAAATAATCTTTCTGCATCAGGCCGGGTTGGGTAAGCAGGCGGCGAAAGGTATAAAGGAAGCCATGTTCAAAGCGAGTAAAAATATGGGTCACTTCATGCAGGATAGAGGAAACAGTTACCCTGGTCACTACATAATGCCTGCCGCATTCTGAACAATAATTCCCTGTTCCATCACTACCACAATTGTTGCAAACTGGCATTTGCTAAAGCTAATAAGATATGATGGTAATAAGAAACAGGAACAACAATAATTTACAGAATATTTTTTTGATGATGTAAGTGTATGATTTTTTCTTTTCATTCCGGTTGCTGCCGGCAACTCATTTATACATGGTAATCCTTCCCGTCAATCAGTCATTTAATTAAGGCTGAATATTTTTTCCGGCACGGCTTTTAACGGAGTGTCTAAAAAGGTGAACAGGGCCCTGTTCCACACTTCATTTGTTTTGCTCAGCTTAATGATGTCTTGCAAATAGACAGACCGTTTCTTAAACTCAATATGATCGAGAATAAAGAGCAGTAATAATTCTTTTGTGGCGGTGCAACAGATGTTTTCTTGCATAAAGCTGATTTAGGCTTATTTAGTTAAAAATTGTGCCAGAATCTTATATGAGTTGCGGGCAGGGGCTGTTGATAAGCCAGCTTGCCGGAGGTGTGTATTTTATTCCACGATCTGCCTTGCATACTGTATGTATGAAGAATTTGTCTAATGCAGCAAAAAAATCAGACTGCATGGAAAAACGAAAATATTTTCAGTACAGCTATGTATTTATTTTTTTTCCGTAGCCGCCCACAATATGCCTGCATATAAATGATTGAGAAATGCCTCGTCGCTGTAAATAGCAGGGAGGTGGCCCAGCGCTGTATAAAAAGAACGTCCGCCATCATAAGTATGATACCAGGCCAGCGGGTGCATTTTTCCCATGCCGGTTCCTTTGTTTTCGCCCCATTGCACTTTAGGGTCGTAGGTAGATTCATCAACCCCCAATATATAATTTAGCCCGGCAATTTTTTCCGGACCAAATTCATAGAATTCATCTGTCCATAATTTATTATTGGCAAATCCCTGCAAACCTGGAAAGCCTGCATCCAATATATTCAGTTTACCTGTTTGAATAACGGGGTGAATTTTAAACATCCTGCCCACCAGTTTGGTGTACCATTCCCAATCGTATTCAGTATCCGAAGCGCTGTGAACGCCGACAAAACCTTTGCCGGATTGAATAAACCGTTCCATTGTTCTTTGCTGCGCAGAATCTAAAACATTACCGGTGGTGACTAAAAAGATGATCACCTGGAATTGTTCCAGGTACTTATCAGTAAATGCATTGGGGTCTTCCCATAGCACCACATCAAAATAGTTTTTTATGGCCAATTGTTTCAGCGCCACCACTCCATAGTGCAATGATTCGTGATGCCAGCCCCTGGTAGTCGTTACCAGCAATGCTTTGAATTGTTTAGTTTGTGCTGATGCAACAGAGCAAGTGCAGATAATTGCTATTAGTAAAGTGAGGAAGGGTTTTACAATTTTCATGTATTTGATTTAAGAGACTATGAAGATAAGTAAGAAGGGGATTGGTTGGGAGGCTTCTTATTGAATGTTTTTATTGGCTGTAAGCCTGTCATCCAGTTCATTATACCATAGCCAAAAAAATAATGCCGGAGCGAACCCCGGCATTATTTTTCAAGTTGGAACCCCCTTTGTTTATTTTGACCAAATACCTTCAAAATGCTGTACACCGCCATCTTCATACCCGGTTATCGCACGGCTGAGTAATCCATTTCCCAGTTGAGTATTATATTCCGTTTGCAATTGCGGAGTATTCAAATGATGTTTGGCCCACCAGGTACCATAATTGGCTACAGTTTTGTACCAGATACCACTTAACATAGGCACTCCATTTTTTGTATAGGCATTCAGATAGACCAGCTTGAATTTTTGCTGGTCGCTGTAATCTTTAAAATAATCTTTGTATTGCTGCAGCGTCATGGCAGGACGGGCATAAAAGCCACCGGTATTTTTCTTCTCCCAGATCGCCGTCACATAGTTTTCATTACCAATTGACAATACTGCAACATTTACCGGCACCCAGCCTTTATCAGAATTTGCTTTAAAATTTGCTTCATGATAAGCCAGTGTCTGACCATGATAGGCCAATGGTTTGGGTTTGCCATCTTTTACCCAAACAGCAGTATAATTGACAGCGCCATTTCTTTTATAAGAATCTACAAATAGCAGGCGGTATCCCTCGTTATCCCATTTGTTGTACTCCGTTTGATAAGCGGTGCCGTCCATATTATGACGGGCCACCCATTGCACACCTGCAGACGGGCGCACAATAACATTGAAATACGTTTTGCCTCCAGCATCATATCCATCTACCCAGATGGGATAATAACCACAGGTCCATATCTTATCAAACTCGCTTTGAAAATTATCATTGGAGATACCAAATTTGCACACCTCACCCCAGTTGGTAGGATAGGCGCAATAAGGATGATTGCCCGGATAAATAAAAGAAGACTTGCCTTGTAAACCGGTGATACCTTCTTTGTCAAGACTTGACCAGGCCACATTTGAAAAAGGTGAAGGATAATTATCTTTTCCTATTACATAGCCATTATTGAAAATGAGCGGGCGGAACCATTCTCCGTCTTTTGCGTTATCATCTTTATAGCTTTTTACATGCACATGTAAATGAGGAGCAGTAGAGTTTCCTGCATTACCGGCATAACCCAAAAAGTCTCCCTTTTTTACCACCGCATTTTTAGAAAGGAATTTAGCAGGAATACTTCCTTTCTGCATATGAGCATACAACGCTACAAGTCCCCCATGCCGTATGTTCAGGTGATTGCCTCCGCCGCCACCCTGGTTGGCATAAGGCCCCCAGTAATTTGTTTTTTGATCGGCCATGAACTGGTCACCTTGTGCTTCAGTCAATCCGCCGGGCATCGGGCCAGCGTTATTCGGGCAATCATTTAAGAATTCCAGTACATACCCGTCTGCCATGGCATAAATGGGTTTGCCCCAAATGCGAAAATGGTCGTTCTTGTTGCCCTCTTTATTAGGCAGCAGATCAGACCAACCGTCTTTGTAACCGCTAACGCCCATATCATAGGCAAACACCTGGTCGCCGCCGCCGTGCATAGCATAGCTGCTCCAGTATTCATTCTCCCGCAGGTCACTTTGTTTGAAAGGAAGCATCAAGCCTGTATTATAAGGCTGCAATTTTTTTGTTATGCTAACAGGTACGAGGTAGCCTTTGAAATAAAATTTGAAAGTCGCTTCTGTTGGTAGCGGAGATTCCAGGAAGATGACATCACCATTCACATGATAATCCCTGCCGTTTTGCCAGCACCAGGTATATCCCGGATCTACTTTTAACTGGTCGGCTGCCAGTACAACGGTTTTGGTGATCTTTTGATTACCCTTGTCGTATTCAATTGTTACTTTATCCAGGTCCACCTGCGCTGTGCCGGTATTGCTGACGCAACCATATACAGACAACTGCCCTTTTTGTGGTTCATAAAAAGAAAAGCCGGGTTCTACCAGGTAGGCAACGGCATCTCCCTGTTTGGGCTCAATGAAAACACTTACATTTTCCGGGGCCCCGGTAATGCGCAGTGTTTTATCAAAGGTGAAGTTGGTTCTTTTTACGGCTACATTATTCTTTTGTTCTTCAATTTTGTCGGAATGCCGAAGGTTGGTGACCTGTGCGTTGGAAGTGAAGATGCTGCTAATGGCAAAAGCAGCCAACAGCAATTGTTGATGTTTCATAACAGATGGTTTTGGTTTAATGGAACACAAAGCTATCGGGGCTTGTTGAAAGTAACAATACCACGATTAGGTTACCCTGTTTATGGTATATGGGTGCTGGCCTGGCTTTACTTGATAAGAATGTGACTATAACAAATACCTCTCATCAAATTCAATAGTATGCTCTTTTAATAATTCTTTGTACTCCACCACAAATGTTTTGCACCGGTGATGTTCTTCCTGTCTTTTGACATATTCGACCAGGTTGTCTTTGGAATCAATGTGATAGGTGAAAGCGCCATAGCCGTCCTGCCAGCCGCCAAAGTTTGGAAAAATAGCTGCTTCTCTTATCAGGGTGATGGTTGATAGTTTAATGTCTTTTACCAGGTTAGCCAGTGCCATCGATGGGTGCAGGTGTGTCACAATATGCAGGTGATCCTCCACGCCATTGATACAATAGAGGTGGCAATTCTTTTTCTTCAGCAACCCTGCGATGTACATAAAGAGTTTCGGTCTGTCTTGTTTTATCATCGTCCGTTCACGATGTTTGGTGCTAAAGACGATCTGGTAGATGATCTGGGTGTAGGTACTCATATTGTTGTTTTTAGTTTTTGATTATTAGCTCTGTCACCCCGGTTGCGACCCGGGGTTATCCGTGTTTGACCCTTTCCGGGTCGTCCACAGACCCCGACAGGGGTCGAACATGAATAACACCGTATCGTATGCGGTGAATAACACCGTATCGTATGCGGTGAATAACACCGTATCGTATGCGGTGAAATAACACCGTATCGTATGCGGTGATAACATGGATATAAGGAAATGCGTTATGGGGAAGTGTAGTATGGGTAAAATGATGGAGTTATACAGGACGTAATAACTGATCTGTAATATACAGAGAAAAGTAGTGGAGAAAAAAAGCAGCATAGGCTCTTAGCAGCCATGAAAACGGGACGATGAAGTGAGTGACACAACAGCCGATGCCATGAAAAATCACAGCTGGCCAACGCATCCTTCTCCCGGCTCAGGATTCTTCTCACATTTTTACACAATCATTGTGAATAACTGCCTGATAGCCAAAACCTGTTTTCCCCTTGATTGACTTAAATTCGCCGCTGACGTAACAATTACTTTAAACAGAAAACCGTGAGATTAAAGAGTTTAGAAATCAAAGGCTTCAAAAGCTTTGCCGACAAGACCATAGTAAGCTTCGACGACAACATTACCGGCATCGTAGGCCCGAATGGCTGTGGTAAATCCAATATTGTGGACAGCATCCGCTGGGTGATAGGTGAACAAAAGATCAGTCACTTGCGTAGTGAGAACCTCGACAGCCTGGTATTCAATGGCTCCAAGACCCGCAGTGCCAGCGGCCTGGCTGAGGTGAGCCTTACTTTTGAGAATACCAAGAACCTGCTGCCGACTGAGTTCAGCACGGTGACCGTAACCCGTAAATTCTACAAAAGCGGCGAAAGCGAATACCGCCTGAATGATGTGCAATGCCGCCTGAAAGATATCCAGAACCTGTTCATGGATACCGGTATCAGCACCGACAGCTATGCCATCATCGAGTTGGGCATGGTGGACGACCTGATAAAAGACAAAGACAACAGCCGCCGCCGTATGCTGGAGCAGGCAGCCGGAATTTCCATTTATAAAACCCGGAAGAAAGAGGCCAAGGCCAAACTGGAAGCAACAGAAATGGACCTTGCCCGTATCGAGGACCTGCTGTTTGAGATCAACAACCAATTGAAAGCCCTGGAAAGTCAGGCCAAAAAAGCAGAGAAATACCACGAGATCAAAAAAGACTACAGGGAAATAAGTATTGAACTCGCTAAAGCTTCGCTGGAAGGTTTCAACCTGACCTATAAAGAACTAAACGAACAACAGGAAGCTGAGACCGATAAGAAAATAAAAATAGAAGCGGAGATAGGTACCGAAGAAGCAGCGTTGGAACAGCAGAAGCTGGAGTTTGTGGAAAAGGAAAAGCAGTTGCAGGCCATGCAGCATGCTTTTAACGAAATGGTGCAAACGGTACGTACCAAAGAAAATGATAAGAACCTCTCTGCCCAGCGGCTGGAGCATTTGCAGGAAAAAGAAAACAGCCTGAAAGACTTTTTGCAAAAAGCAGAAGGTAACCTGAAGGGCATTGAAGAAAGTATTGGCTTTACCACCACACAAATAGACGAAGAGCAGAAAGCATTAGAATTATTGAATGAGCAACTGGCACAACTTAATAATGAGCTGACTGCAAAAAAACAGGTGCTGGATGAAAAAAGGGAATCACTGAATTCGCTGCGTGGCGAATACCAGCAGATACAACGCAGCCAGTTTGATGCCGAGAAGAAAGTGGCAGTAGCTGATACATCGGTACAGAATCTGCAACGGGTGATCAGCCAGATAGAAGAGGAAAGAAAACAACGGGATGCACAGCGCCATCACCTGGATAATGACCGGATACTGAAAGAAAAGGAGCTGGGCATTAAAAAAGTGGACCTGGAACAACTGCAGCATCACCAGGAAAATACCAAGGAGCAGATATTACAAACACAATCTGTATTGGATGTGCTTCGCAATAACCTGGCTGATGAGACCCGTAAGCTCGATGCCAAAAAGAATGAGCATGACCTGCTGAAAAGCATGATCGATTCCATGGAAGGCTACCCTGATTCAGTAAAGTTTTTGCATAACAATGAGAACTGGAATCACAGCTCACCCATTTTGTCGGATGTACTGTATGTAAATGAAGAATACAGAACGGCATTGGAAAATGTGTTGGAACCCTACCTTAGTTATTATGTGGTAAATGATCTGCAGGAAGGATTAAGGGCCGTTCATTTATTAGATGAGAATAAAAAAGGAAAAGCGAATTTCTTTTTATTAGATAAGATCAATAGCAATGCTGATAACGGTGATCAGACGGATTTGCACAGATTAGAAGGAGGAATACCAGCATTGAGTGTGGTGGAGGTGGAAGAAAAGTATCGCAAGCTGGCCCAGCACCTGCTTGGCAATGTATTTATTGCTGATAGTGAAGATGCACTGCAAAACAGCAATGGCTTTGTGGTGATAGAGAAACATGGCAAATATGTAAAAGGGAAATATTCTCTCACTGGTGGCAGCGTTGGGTTGATAGAAGGGAAGAAGATCGGCCGTGCCAAGAACCTGGAGAAACTACAGGAAGAGATCGCAGCACAGGACAGGATAGTGGAAGCATTGCGCTCAGAGATACAAAGCCGCCACAATGAAGTGATCGCCTTTAATGAAGACCTGCGGGAAACTGCCATCCGGGATACAGAAAAAGAGATTCAGCAACTGACCAATGAAGTCTTCTCCCTGCATAATAAACTGGAGAACCTGCATTCGATGCAGACCAACAGCCAGCACCGCCTGGAGGAACTGAACCTGCAAATGCAGCAAACACATGAGTCAGTGGCAGGCGTTCGGAACCAGTTAGGCGAGTTCAATGAATTGCTCCAGCTCAATGCTAACAAACTGGCAGAAGCAGAAGAAACATTTAAACTGGCTGAAACGGAGTATAATGAAGCCAACAGGCAATACAATGAGTTCAACCTGAATGTGACCCGCCAGCAAAGTAAGATCAGCGGGCTGCGGCAGGAGCTGGATTTCAAGAGTAACCAGTTGAACGACCTGAAGCAACAGATCGAAAGCAATACATCTCACCTTACCGATACCGTATATAGTATCGATCAGTCTTCACAATTGCTGAAAGACATTGAGGAAGGATTACTGCAACTGATGCACGGCAAAGAAGAAGAAGAAAAGAAATTAAATGAAGCGGACCAGGCCTATTATAATTTCCGGAACCAGCTGGCTGAAAAAGAAAGTGCTATCCGCCACCAGGTAAAAGAAAAGGAGCAGGTGGAATACATGCTGGCGGCTATTAAGGATAAGCTAAATGAACTGAAACTGCAACTGGCCGGTATGAAAGAGCGGCTGAACGTGGAGTTCCGCATCAACCTGGAAGATATACTGGGTGAAGCCAGAACAGGTGAAGTGCCGGTAGAAGAACTGCAGGAGAAAGCTGAACGGATGAAG
>CAYUCU010000112.1:0-13530 GCA_964443345.1 uncultured Chitinophaga sp. | reverse complement strand
TGATAACGCCCTCTTTAATAATAAATACATTGGCAATGGTGGAATCAGCGATATTGCCGGCGCTGTTCAGTACGAGGCAATCGTTCAGCCTGTTCTCTTTGGCATACTGTGCGGCCATGGTGTAGGGCAAAAAGTTGGCTGACTTCAGGTTGGAAAATTGATCGCAGCTCTTTTGAGCATCCGGAAAAACACCAGTTACCAGGCCATTTTCATTTAAAGTGCTCACCGAATCACCTAATGGCCAGCATTCAACAAGGTACTGCAGGCTTTTGTCGTCATCATAAAGGCCGCCATTTCCCCGGAACACAGACAGCCGTACTCTTGCCAGCTGTTCACAATTATTTTTTTTACAAAGCTGAAGCACTTCCTGTTGCAGTTTTGAAGCAGTCAGCAGTTCCGGCTTATCCATTTTCAGAAGTTTTATTCCATGGAATAATCTTTCAAAATGGAAGGGTGACAATATGATTTGCCCCCGTATTACTTTCAGGGTCTCAAACAGGCCATCACCGTAGCGGTATCCGCGGTTGGATGCCAGCAATACCGGTTCAGCAGCAGCCACTATTTTACCATTGATACAAATGTGGTCCATACTGCCAAAGTAATACCAAAGTAGAATAAAATAAATTTTAATTCACTTTAGTAAACAAAAAAAGCCATCCCGCCCTAAAGCAGGATGACTCAATATACTTGCCATTTACAACTTATGCTTGTTCTACCAAACCGGCTTTTACCGCATACATCACCAGGCCGGCCATTGATTTGGTGCCTGTCTTGGTTTTGAGTTTGTCACGGATAGCTTCCACAGTCCTGGGACTCAGGTCCACGATATCAGCTATTTCCTTTGTGCTTTTCTCATCACACATCAGTTTCAGGATGGTTACTTCCTTATCGGTAAGCTGCACATCCTGTGGCATAGATGATTCTGTGGTACGTTTGGTACGCAGGCCACTCAGCAGTGCTTTATTGGTAAGGTCGTTAAAGAAGAAGTCATTTTCATACACCTGTTTTACGGCTTCATAGATCATTTCAGAACCTGATTCTTTGGTCAGGTAAGAATTGGCGCCGATCTCCATCATCTTGGAAATAACAGAGTGGTCATTATGCATGGAGAGCATAATTACTTTTACACCAGGGTATAATTTCTTGATCTCCGGCAACGTAGTTAACCCATCCATGATAGGCATTTGTATATCAAGTAAAACTACATCAGGCTGGATATGACGCAACAGGTTCAATAACTGCATGCCATTTTCAGCTTCAGCCACCATCTGTATGTCTTTACGGCTTTGGAGGGAACTCTTTACACCAGTGCGGAATAGTGCATGGTCGTCTGCGATCGCTACTTTAATTACTGCGTTTGTTTCGGGGTTTTTCATCATTTGGATTATTAGTAAAAAAAATTGGATTCAGTAGTAATTCAGGATGCAAGATGGAAAATTCCCGCAACATATACCATAGTGAAACTACTTGATTTAATATTTGCGGAAAGTACCAGTACCTGAAGGTATATACGAAGTAATACGAGTGTGTTGTTGGAAACTTACTACTGCTTGCGTAAATACTGTAGTTTTTAAATAGGGCAGTTATGCTCTTGTTAACATATGCATGTGGATATACTTTTGTTTCAGAAAGTTGATTGACGAGGATGATCTGTTTTACTCTCTCATCCAATGTCCAAACCGTCCAGAAAGTAATTTCCAATGATCCTTGAAAAACCAGCCCCGATCTTAATCGGGAAACACTTCACCTTCCAATCAACTTTCATTTTTTTTCTGCCCGGATATTAATAAAGGCAGAACCGAATACCAAGTCCCGTTTTTTACTATCCAATACCTGTTGAAAAAAAACCTAAACCAGACAACTATTAAACCCTGTCCTTATGAAACATAAGGAAAAAGATTTTTTCTTTTCATAACAGTAACATCAAAACCCCGGTCCTCATAACGCCGGGGTTTGCCTTTTTACAGATCGAATACTATAGATTGATTATTGGTTATTGCCCATTACCTGGTCACCTTTTCTCCGCCACCAGGTAGGCCCGGGGTTCTCCCAGTGTAAATTTTTTCTTTCCGGGAATGCTGTACACTTCTTTTAATATAAGCCCTGCTTCTTTCAGCATCGCTTCCATTTCATTGATAGAAAAAATATAATCAATGGCTTGGCGGGTCTCTGCTTTTCCTTCCGGGGGGATGATGGTAGTCTCAATTTCGATCCGGGTGGGGTGAAAAACAACTTTGGAGCTGGTAAGGAATTTAAGATCGCCGACCTTGCTCCAGCTATTGGCAACAAAATTTTTGAACACTATCTCTGCAACAGACCAGGTATTTATTAGCAGGTGACCGTTGGGTTTTAACCGGGCGGCCACATTTTTCAGTAAGGCGGTAGTGTCTGCTGCATCAAAGAAATTGAGGCTGTTGCCCATGCAAATGGCCAGGTCATTCATCCCCTCGCCGGTATAAAGGAGGATATCGCTCTTTATCACCTGCAGCGGAAGTTTGTCCTTTTCGGCAGCCTGCTTTATTTCTTCAATATAGGCATCCAGGTTGTCAACCGCCGTTACTTCAATTCCTTTTTTGGCAAGTGCTATTGCATGACGGCCATAACCGCACATGAGGTCCAGTACTTTACTTCCTTCCTTCATATTGAAGTAAGGCACCATGAAATCAACTTCCTTAATGGTCAGTTCATCAGGAATGATGGTCTTCCATATCTCCTTATAATAACCATCAAAGTACGTGTCGTTGATATTGGGCATTCAGGTGCTTTTGAAAATTTCGGTCCGCTGATCGGCGAAGCAATTTACTGTGATATTATTCCAGCAGTTTATTTCGGGTGGCATACATCACCAGACCGGCAATGGTCTTTGCTCCCACTTTTTGCTTCATGTTCTGGCGTATGGTCTCTATGGTGCGGGGGCTCAGAAAAACTTCTTTGGAGATCTCTTCAGTGGTCTTATCATCGGCTATCAGCTTCAGTATCTTCAGTTCTTTCTCAGAAAACTTTACCGGATTGGGATAGAACTGCCGTACGGTTTTTTTATGTTGCAGTTTCAGAAGAACGGCCTTATTCACCAGGTCATTAAAATAGAAATCATCATTCATGCAGGTAAGGATGGCCTGGTAGATCTCTTCGGGGTCGGTGGTTTTGGTAAGATAGGCGTTGGCCCCCATTTCCATCATTTTGGTGATCATTTCCTGGTCATCATACATGGTGAGGACGATGATCTTGAGCGCCTCATATTCTTTCCGTATCAGGCTGATGGCATTGATACCATCCACTTCCGGCATACGGATATCCATCAGGATCACATCGGGGAGTTTGAGCTTGAGTTTGTGCTGAAGATCTTTTCCGTCTTCGGCTTCCCAGAGTATCTTCAGGTACTCCTTGTCTTTGAGAGCCATACGGATGCCATCCCTGAATATCTTGTGGTCGTCGGCAATTGCCACTTTAATTAGCTGGGTGGACATAGATTATTGATTTGCAGTTAATTTAATGGGTATCGAGTCTTGCGTAAAAGTACGCAATTTTAATCCAGACTACCAATTTTCATTTGCTCATTTCAGGGAATAGTTAAACGAGAACTGGTAAATGGGCAGCGAATAGTCGATCTCCGGACGCTTCACATATTTATAATACACCACTTTTATATTGACGAGATGATTGATCTCTACTCCCCAGGCTGCAGACCACCCATGGTAAAGTCCGTTGGTTTGAATAGCTGGCAAGATCTCTTTTAACTGCGTCTCTCCTGTTTTACATAGGATATATCGGGCAGCCAGCCAAAACACACCTACATTTTTGGCATTATTTCTTTCCCAGGCCCCTGTTTGAAAATACAAACCGGCTGTCCCAAAACTGTTTAAAAAATTAACAGGCATGCCTGTAGCAACGTCTGATACAGGACCTGATTTATAACCAGTCAGTATCCGGATTCCGCCATGATACAAAAAACCGGTTCGGGTAAGTTTAGCTTCATCCCGTTCAAAGTACACTATTCCATCAATTGAAATGTTGGCGAGGCCACTTAATGGGTTGATGAAACTATTTACCAAATGCTCATTTGACCTTTGGCCGCCGGACACTTGTTGGTTTTGAAAATTATTAGAAGAAACGCCGCTGTAGATAGAAAGCGGAACTGCGAACTTACCAGGTTCTCCAATGTATAGTCTGATAAACCGGGCTGACGCATTCACCTGGCCACTGTTAATGACATCGATAAACCCGGAGGTAAGGATTTCTGGTTTACCCGGAGAAAGTTTTACGGAGTAGGTTTTTGTCGTATCAGTTTTTAGGATAACCGAACCTTCTTTTGCCGTATTGTCTTTTAGCTGTGGTAAGGCAATGGTCAACCACAAACAAAATGGTATAAGCAAAAGCAATTTCATAAATGCTGAGTAAACTGGTAGCTATGGAGATTGGGCTTTCATTGTTTTCAACAAAAGCCAGTAGATAAACAGTACTGGTGATAAAAGCAAAATAACTCCCCCAATATTTGCAAGGCCCGCTAAAGAGATCTGGTAAGAAACTGTTTCTGTATGTTGTCCGATAATTATCTCATCGTCACACCTGTAAGAAAGAAAATTTAATAGCCCATGAAGAAGTCCGAGAAGCCAAATACTATTTGTTCTATAAAGCAGTGCCGAAAACAGTAGTCCTATAAAAAAAGCATACACTACTTGCTGTAAAACCCCTTCAAGATCGAAATATTCAACATTAGTCAGATGAACCAATGCGAAAAAGACAGCTGTTATCACACAAATACTATTTCTTGATTTCTCTGGATACTTTGCCCGTAAATACCCCTGAATTACTCCCCTGAAAACAATTTCCTCCATCAGGGCCGACACAAAAATCAAAGTAACAGCCATCAATATTGGCTTGATTGCATTAAGGCAATTTAGTTCCAGGTCAGTGGCAAAAAGAAGTCCCGGAAAAAAAAGTGGAATAAGCAACATCCAGAAATTTCGACGGTCTGGTTTTATGAAACCTCCGTACTGCAATATTTTTTTTTGCTTTGCTATTATAATGCCAGCTCCAATAATTAAAAGCCCGAAAACTACCGACTTTATCTTGCTTGAATAGGTTCCGAACCCCATCTCTTCAAATACAAGGTGAAGTGGGATTTTGCGAAAAAAATAAACGGCCGCAACAACAATGATACAGAAAATCAAATCCTTCCTGCGCATAAACAGCACTTTAAAAGGAGCAATAATTTTGTTTATTATTGCTCCTTTAATTCAACATACTTAATTTGAGGTCCAGGTTATTCTGCAGTTTGCAATAACTATGGATCCTGAAAAAGGCCAGGTGAACCGCCTGCAAAGACTTTGATAGGCCGGAGGCCATGAATCACAGCTTTCCCAGTAAACATCACATGCAATAGATATCTTTCCGGCTGTCATCCCGGTATTGATCTTAGAAACATGAGCGAAACTTGCATCATAAACTATAGAGTTGTCTCTTGTAACCACATACTGACCAATAGGAACATTTCCACCATCCCGTGCATAATCAAATAAAACCCTCGAGGTCATGATCCCATCATCAGCAACAAGGTCGTTATCTTCCCCGTTATCAACAAATTCAACTCCATCGATTTTCACCATCCTTACTCTCTTGCTTTTTTCCAGAAAATTTATTGCTTCGGCACACCTCGCATATTTGGTAGTACTAACACCAAGAATTTTGAAATTTGTAATCGCTACATTTGCCTTACAATAGCTTTCATCACTTTGGGGCTCTATCTCCTGTGCAAAAATTTTTTCAGAATACAGACCTAACGCAATTATTAAAATTGCGGTTTTAAAAACATATTTCATAACATTTTTTTCTCCGCCTACTCTCTTTCACCGGTTTTCGGCATTACCCGTAGCATTTGGCCAAATGATGCACCAAAACTATCAGCAACCCCTGCCGCCACCATGAGAAAACAACGATAAAAAAATGTTCTTTCCTGAACTAATGATACTATGAAAACAAAATTGCAAGCTGTTTACCACATTACTTTCAGAAAAAAACATTTTTAAAACGTTTTTTTCTGAAATGAAAAGATGCACAGATTTAAGAATCAAAAGGTAATTTACAGTTATGGAAATGACTTTCTGGGAAAAAATCCTTCACCATTTTAAAGATCTTTATTATACGGATGCTTTATGGTTTTGTTGTGCATTAGTCTCATTAATAATTGGAATCAGACATTACAGAAAAGAGCGGGTTTTCATACTTTTATTAATATATTTAATAGCGAACCTGACAATTGTAAATTTAGTTCCCTTGTTCTTTGTTTTTGGGCAAAATCTAAACGGAGTAATAGAAGCAATTTTCATTGAAACATCAAATACATGTTTTGCACTTATCGAATTATCAGTTTTTTTGTACTTCTTTTATAAAGTACTAAAATTATTTTTTTTAAAAAAAGTCGTTTTAGTACTATGGGTGGTATTTATCATTATTTGTTCTTACTTTTTTATATTAATAAGCAGTGCAAATGTTCAAAGAAATGAAATACTCAGTACTAGCTACTTTATTAATTGTATTGAATTTTTGATGATTCTTCCACTTTGCCTTTTCTATTTCCATCAGCAAATAAATTCCGAAATTGAGCTTAAGTTTTTAACATCCCTTAAACCATCATTCTGGATAGTAACCGGCCTGTTTTTTTATTGTTTTATTTCTTTACCTTATTTACTTGTGGGTGAAAAATTAGTAGAAATCAGTAAACCACTCAATTTATTATTTTTTAAATTTCATTATTTATCAATTAGCGTTTTAATTCTTTGTATCGCAAAATCCTTTTCATGCAAATCACCTCTTACGATATAACCTCTATTCTTCTCATCATTACCTTTCTAATCATGATGATGGGAGCTTTTATTCTGTTTATTTTGTTTTTACATAGAAAAAAACAATTCGCCTATTACCAAAAAGTAAATGAGATTGAAGCTAATTACGAGAAAAATCTACTTAAAACCCAGCTCGAAATCCAGGAACAAACTTTCCAGCACATATCCCGTGAAATTCATGATAACATAAACCTCTCTCTTACCCTTGCAAAACTGAACTTGCATACCGTGGAGTGGAACGACAGGGGACAAACTGTTGAAAAAGTAAACAACTCTATCGAACTGCTTACCAAATCCATTGCCGAACTCAGTGATATTTCCAAAAGCCTGAACGCCGATATCATCATTCAGCAGGGATTATTCAAAGCAATAGAAGAAGAGGTGCACCGCATTCGCCTCGCTGGCCTATTTCATCTTGATTTTGAATTGACCGGCACCCCGGTTTACATGGACACTCAAAAAGAACTCATTATTTTCCGCATCATCCAGGAGTCCTTCAATAATATTATTAAACATGCAGCCGCTACATCTGCCAAACTGGCCTTACACTATGAAAGTGCAAAACTCCTGATCACCATTACCGACAACGGGAACGGGTTTGATATGGAACTGACTGGCGGAAATGGCCAGGCCGGACTGAAAAATATGGAAACAAGGATCAAAATACTAAAAGGCAGCATGAACCTTGCCAGCAGCCCGGGCACCGGCACTCATATTTTATTCACCATCCCTTTTGCATAACTATGGAAAATAAACTGATAAAAATATCCCTGGCAGACGACCATGTGCTCCTGCGTAATGCACTGGCTTCGCTGATAGACAGCTTTGGCGATTGCAAAGTGATCCACCAGTCCGGCACCGGAAGGGAATTAACGGAAAGCATTGCCACTGGCAATATTCCCGACGTAGTGATCCTGGATCTGAACATGCCGGATATGGACGGGTTTGAAGCCGCCTGCTGGATGCAGCAAAACGCTCCGGGTATTCATGTGCTTATGCTAACCATGTATGATTCTGAGCTTTCGCTTATCCGGCTACTCCAGGTTGGGGTAAAGGGGTTCCTGAAAAAGGATATTCATCCATCAGAATTAAAATTCGCTATTCAGTCCGTAATGCAGTCTGGCTACTACTATTCCAGCCATACTACGGGCAAACTGGTGAACCTGTTCCGGAATAACGCTGAAGGCGGCAACGGGTTACAAAAAGCTATGCTCTCCGCCCAGGAATCGGAATTTTTGAAACTTGCCTGCTCCGACCTTACTTATAAAGAAATAGCGCAACGGATGGGGCTTAACCCCCGGTCGGTGGATACGCTACGGGACCAGCTTTTCGTAAAACTGGATGTGAAAAGCCGGGTGGGCCTGGCCATGCTGGCATTAAGGCACGGTGTAGTCACCTTTTAGCCCCCATTCCGGGTTCAGTTTGCTGGTTGATCTAACAGGAAGAAAGGGTGCGCTTTTTCAAAAAAAGCCGGATAAAAGGTGCCGGAAGCAACTTCATCGTAATTTTTCATCCACCGCAGCGTGTATTTTCATTTTGCCATCGGATGGTTACGATGATAGCAGTAATTACCGAAAGTTTCAAAACCCGTGGTATTGCTCTTGTGCACACCGGGGTGTGCATATATTTTTGTTATAAGTTGATTGGCAAAAGATGGAGCCCCTATATCGTCCAATGTCCTGTTGAAACCGTCCTGAATTTAATTTCCAAATCCTTTGAATGCTAAGCGAAATCCAATGTCAGTCAACTTCTTTTCCCTTTTTGAGTCAGGTAAGTGTAAAAAGAAATTAAGTACCTGAAACACCCTCCAGGCCTTGCCTTTTACACACTCCCACTTCCTTCTTTCTTTCCACACCTGTTAATAACCGGAAAATTCCCCGGTAAGTTTACTATATTTACAGCCGTAATAATACGAAATATACGTAGAAGTTTTACGCATTCTTGGATAGTATCTTTTCGATTAAATAGCTTCTAAGTTACTGTTTTACACCTATTTTAGGTCTGTTTTTGATCCCCCTCCCTGAATCCTTCGATTGGAATAAACTCCCTGTTTTGCAACTTTTACCGTTCAGATTCGAATTTGAAAGGCTTAAAAACGTTACTGTTATGAAAAAAAATTACAGAAGGCAGGCCGAATGTGCTGATGTACTAATTTGGGAAGAAGATTAAGTTTCTTTCTGCTTCTCTTACTATCTTTTAAAAGTTTTTCTATTTTTGGTGAAAATCCGAAATATAGAAAAACTTTTTACATATCTGCTTACCTATTCTTTTCTGTTAATCCCTTTTTCATTACTGCTGAAAAAAAGAAAGAAGGATTTCTTTTGCATTTGCATGGCCATATATGGCGTTCTCTTCTTTTTCATGAATGAGTTCTATTATAATTTCCCCCAGAATTTGAGACTACTTCAGCAAGCCACATACACTTTTCTTGAGTATTCAACATTTGCTTACATACTCTGGTTTAATATCGACAATAAAAAGTTCAGAAAAATTATTCTGTACATATCAGTATGTTTTGCCTTTTTTATAATTATTTTCTTTTTGACAACCCAATTGGGTAGAATTGATTCAATACCAGTTGGCGTTGAGACAATTCTTATTTTTTTATACTGTTTCTTCTATTTTTACCAGGTTTTTAAAACCAGCCTGAATCAGTATATATATAATGATCCGAACTTTTTGCTAGTAGTTGGAATTCTGTTATACCTTGGAACCAGCTTTTTCTTCAATATTCTTACCAATAGTATCCCCGATGATCTTAACAACTACTGGTATTTAACCTATATTCCGGAAATTATCAAGAATATTTTATTTGCAATTGCCATTTATAAATATAGTGGCGGTGTAAATGAAAAAAACAGGAAAAATTCTAACACTGTTCCTTATTTAGAAATGTCCTAACACCAACCGCCAACAAACCATGTACTTCCTTCAAACCACCAAATCCGGAGTCTCCTTTGTGCTTTTCTTAGGCACAGTAGGCATGGTCATTCTTACGGTTGGTCTTATCATCTTTATCATCATGCACCAGCGAAAGGTGCTGCGCTTTAATAAAAAGATCCAGCAGATGGAGCAGGACCAGCAAAAGATATTGCTCAATGCCTCCATCAAACTGCAGGAAGAAGAACGACAGCGACTGGCCGCCGACCTTCACGATGATGCCGGTCCCCTGCTTGCCACCGTTCGCCTTTACCTCAATGAGAACCTGGTGAACCAGGATAAAGCCACCCAGCTGCAATCCATCTTCCAGGCCCGCCAGATAGTGGATGATACCATACAACTCGTACGTAATATCAGCCACAGCCTGATGCCTCCCACCCTTAAGAATTTCGGGCTGGAATCGGCCATCAACGACCTGTTCCAGAAAATAAGCGGCTCCGGCACCATCAACGCCAGCAGCCGGTTTCATGAGTATAAGGAACGCCTGAAAGAAGAAAAGGAACTGATCGTTTTCCGGGTGGTGCAGGAACTGATCAATAATATCCTCAAGCACAGTAATTCCAGTTTTATCCACCTCACCCAAAATGTGCATGCTGATAAGTTTTACCTCCGCATCCATCATGATGGCCGCGGTATCGTTCAGGCCGATTTTGAAAAACTTAATAAAAGCAATGTCGGCCTCGGCCTGAAAAACATTACGAGCCGGATGCGGCTGGTACAGGGTAATATCAATTTTGAAAAAGATATTTCCCAAACCTATTTTAAGGTCACCATTGAATTGCCCAAAGATGAACCGTATGCTTTATAAGCAACCGGTACCACCTCATTTCATCCCGAACCCCCTATAAACCTTTTAATCTATTAACTTTGCCCAATATTTTTCATAATGGCAACTATTAAAGTAGCAATTGCTGACGATCATAAGATTTTCCGGAAAGGGGTGATCCTGTCCCTTCGTCTTTTCACCAATATCAAATTTGTGCTGGAAGCCGAAAATGGTCAGGAGCTGCTGGATGGTTTGGCAGCTGCTCAGCCCGATGTGGTGCTGATGGACCTGCGTATGCCCGGGAAAGATGGTATTGAGGCCACCAAAACCATCAGCAAACAGTTTCCGCAGATAAAAGTGCTGATACTAAGCATGTATGAAGATGAACGGTTTGTCTATCACCTGATGGAGAACGGCGCCAACGGCTATATGCTTAAAAATGCCGAACCCAGTGAGATCCGGCGGGCCATCATGGAAGTACATGAAAAAGGATACTACCTCAATAATTTTGTGAACCGCATCCTGCTGAAAAAATCACATTCACGTCAAAAGATAGTACCCTCACTCAACAACGAGATCACCCTCAGCGACAAAGAAAAAGATGTGCTCCGCTTTATCTGTATGGAATTTACCGCTGCAGAAATTGCTCAAAAAATGGAGATCAGCCCCCGTACCGTAGAAGCCATTAAAGACCGGCTGATGGAACGCTTCGGTAGCAAGAACACTGCTGGATTGGTGTTTTTTGCAGTAAAGAATAACCTTATTGATTAGAGAGAAGCTGCGAGCTTTGAGTTATGAGTTACGAGTAAACAGCCAGCCCTTACATTAACAGGGGTTTTCATTCTCACATTTCCACATTCTCTCATTTTCACATTCCCTAATTTTCTCCTTTCCACATTTTCACATTCTAAAAAATCATTTCCGGTATCTCACCTTCCACAATTAATTTACCGGCGGTCTTTGCTTTTATTTCTTCTACAGATACTCCCGGGGCCCTTTCAAGTAACTTAAATCCATCTGCCGTTACATCCAGCACTGCCAGGTCGGAGACGATCTTTTTTACACATCTTACCCCGGTAAGCGGTAAGCTGCATTGGGCCAGTAGTTTTGATTCTCCTTTTGGATTGCTGTGCACCATAGCCACAATGATATTTTTGGCACTGGCCACCAGGTCCATGGCCCCGCCCATTCCTTTTACCATCTTGCCGGGTATCTTCCAGTTGGCTATATCTCCCTTCTCACTCACTTCCATAGCGCCAAGCACAGTAAGGTCCACTTTGCCAGCCCGAATCATTCCAAAGCTCATGGCTGAATCAAAGAAAGCAGAACCGGGTACGGTGGTAATGGTTTGCTTTCCGGCATTGATGAGGTCCGGGTCTTCTTCGCCTTCAAATGGAAAAGGCCCCATGCCCAATAACCCATTTTCGCTTTGTAATACCACATTAATTCCCTGCGGGATATAGTTAGCCACCAGAGTGGGTATGCCGATACCAAGATTCACATAGTACCCATCCCTCAACTCCTTTGCTATGCGTTGTGCTATTTGTTCTTTGCTTAGGCCCATGATAATTTGACAATTTGACAACCTGACTGCCGTCAGGCAGGTTTGATAATTTGAAAATGTGTCCCGGCTCTCAGTTTCCCTTCCTCTTTGCCGAAGCAATGATACTTGAAAGAATTCTTTCAATTTCCTCTATATCGGGTATCATCCCCCCGGGGTCCGGATAATGACTGGAAAATTTCATCAGTAACACCCAAAATTTTTGCTCGTCGCCTTCTTTTGCAGCGATCTTCATTTTGTGTATAAAATCCGGTTTGCTTTCTGCATTCTGCGCCTCCCATACATTAGCCCCGATCGATGTGCCTGACCGGATGATCTGATCGGCCAGCGCAAATCGCTTCATTGCATACAATTTTTCTGCATAATCCAGCACTTTAAGCGCATACTGAAAAGTTTTGTCTACGATAAGGTTTGGTTTGTCGTTCCGCATATTCAATATTATTTGTTTTACGAAGAGTAGCGGAGTGTATGGTTTATTTCCAGCAGTGTCCCCTGGCCAAATCATCAAATTCATTCATTATCAAATTTTCCTCCTCACCGTTCGCTGTTCTATCCTTTTCTCATAATTCACTCCCTGGAATATCCGGTGCACATATATGCCGGGAGTATGAATAGCGTTGGGGTCTAATGCTCCCGCAGGCACCAGTTCTTCCACTTCAGCAATGGTTATTTTTCCCGCCATCGCCATCAACGGATTAAAGTTGCGGGCCGTTTCCTTATAAACAAGATTGCCATCCGTATCTCCCTTCCAGGCTTTTACAATAGCAAAGTCTGCATCAAATGCATATTCCAGCAAATACTCTTTGTTATTAAACGTACGGGTTTCTTTGCCGGCAGCCACTTCTGTTCCCACACCGGCTGGTGTAAAAATGGCCGGCATACCATATCCCGCAGCCATACAGCGGGTGGCCAGTGTTCCCTGCGGTATCAGTTCCACTTCCAGTTCGCCACTCAGCAGTTGCCGTTCAAATTCTGCATTCTCTCCCACATAAGAGGAGATCATCTTTTTTACCTGCCGCTGCTTCAGCATCAACCCTATTCCAAAATCATCCACACCCGCATTATTGGAAATACAGGTCAGTTGCCGGATGCCTTTTTGTACCAGCGCAGCAATACAATTCTCCGGTATTCCGCATAGGCCAAATCCTCCCAGCATTATTACGGCACCATCTGGTATATCCTTCACGGCAGCAGCAGCATCAGGTACTACTTTGTTCATTGAAATTATTTGTAAAGTAAAATTAGGGAACTTGAAACAATGGCCACTTCTATTCTGCTACTTTGGGTGGCAGTCTTTTTCTTGCTGGCAGACTGTCCGGGTGACCGGCGACGGGTGCAGAAGGAACATGATCTGATGAATCCGCCAGCCGCATTCCCGGTGGTTCAAACTTTCTTTTGGAGATAGAATCGAGTATCACCTT
>CAYUCU010000111.1:0-13536 GCA_964443345.1 uncultured Chitinophaga sp. | reverse complement strand
CATCTTCACATCTAAATGTTCTGCAGGAATGCAGCCACCGGAAGGTCCACCAGTTTGTGCTGCTTTGAATTCTTCATTGTTCTGCATACCGCCGCCAATATCATAAACTATTTCCCGTAGTGTGGTGCCCATCGGCACTTCGATCAGACCAGAGTACTTAATTTTTCCAGCCAGGGCAAAGACTTTTGTTCCGGCACTCTTGGCTGTTCCGGTTTCGCTGTACCATTCGCCACCATTTAATATAATGGGTGCAATGCCGGCAAAGGTTTCTACATTATTAATGAGTGTTGGCTTTCCCCACAAACCAGATTCGGCAGGGAAGGGAGGCCTTGGTTTCGGCGTTCCTCTTTTTCCTTCAATGGAAGCGATCAATGCCGTTTCTTCTCCACATACAAATGCACCGGCACCGATTCTTACTTCAATATCAAAAGAGAAAGTAGTTCCTAAAATATTAGAACCTATTAGGCCGGCTTTCCTTGCTTGTTTGATGGCCAGTTCAAATCGTTTGATGGCTAATGGGTATTCACCACGGATATAAGCAAAACCTTTGGTGGCGCCTACCGCATATCCCGCAATGGCCATACCTTCCAGCACACGATGAGGGTTCCCCTCCAGCACACTTCTATCCATGAATGCACCGGGATCACCTTCATCACCATTACATATCACATACTTTTGATCGCTGACATATTTGTACACGGTCTCCCATTTAAAACCTGTCGGATATCCGGCACCACCACGACCACGGATGCGGCTTTGTTTTACCTCTGCTATCACATCTTCACCCGACATCAGGAATAATGCATTCTCCAATGCCTTATAACCACCAACGGCAAGATAGTCATCGATACTCTCCGGGTTGATGTCTCCGCAATCTTTCAAAGCGATCTTGAACTGCCGCTTGAAGAAAGGATCTTCATTGGCATTCACAAAAGGCTTTTCCCTGGAGTCGGCAAATAACAGCAGATCTTCAATAGGTTTCTTTTCTATTAATTGACTTTGTACAATTGCAGCAATGTTTTCGCAATCCACTTTTTGGTAGATGGTATTTTCCGGCAGATGTTTCACCAATGGTCCCTGGTTACAAGGTCCCATACAACCGGATGGGATCACTTCCACTTCATTTTCTAATCCTCTTGTTTTGATCTCGTCCTGCAGCTTCTTCAATACTTCTTCTGCGCCGGATGATATGCAACTGGCACCACAGCAAACACAGATCTTGTGTTTATACTGTTGCTTTTTTTCCAGTGCTTTTCCGGCCAGTGCCTGTAGTTCCTGTCGGTTCATACAATTCCTGTTTTTTCCTGAATGATATTAATTACTTCATCCGCAGTCACTTTTCCTTTTACTTCATTATCGATTACTACCGCAGGGGCTAATCCGCAAGCGCCAATACAACGGGCCACCTGGATACCGAGCTTATTGTCTGCGGTTGCTTGCCCCGGTTTCAATAAGAACTGTTGTTCCAGTTTTTTTAAAATGGCTTGCGCCCCTTTTACATAGCAGGCAGTACCGGTACAAACAATGCAAGTGTGATCACCTTTTGATTTCAGTGAGAAGAAGTGATAAAAGGTCACAGTTGAATAAACCCTTGATGGTGGTAAATGCAGGGATTTAGTAATATAGGTCAGTACTTCTTTTGGTAAATAGCCGTAAGCATTTTGAGCAGTGTGCAGAATTTCAATAAGGGCATCGGGTTTGTAATTCTCCTTCTTCATTTTAGCGGCAATCAGCTTAACCCGTGGATCCGTTTTGGGCAATTCTTTAACCAGGACAGTGGAGTCGCTTTTCATATACTTTTCTCCTGAAATTTTATTGAGTGATAAAAAGTGAGAGCTGACAGCGAGTAAGTACTGGCGTTGTATTTCATATTGCCTTGTACTGTTTTTGTGACACTACGAAGCTACAGACAGCATACAAAGGGGGATATGACTATTGTCAGTAATCGAACTGTTCTTGGATAAATAGTCAGCCCGGGAAGAACGCTTGTTAGCATATCCTGGGAAGTTGTTCTCCTGTAAGATAATTGACCACCCTTCTGCCACCGACACGGCTTTTCATCAGCACTTTACCCGGATGGTCGTTGGTTGCTTCGCCAATAATAGCTGCATTAATTCCGTTTTCATCTTTCCTCAGCAGGGCAACAAAGTCGTCGGCTATGTCTTTTTTAACTACGGCAATGAAAAGCCCTTCGTTAGCAACATAGAGCGGGTCAAGGCCCAGCATTTCACAGGCACCATCTACCTGTTCGTCGATAGGGATGCTTTTCTGATCCAGTTCAAATCCTAAAGAAGTAAGTTCTGCTACTTCGTTTAGCACAGAAGCTATACCACCACGGGTAGGGTCACGAAGGAATTTGATATCCGGACCAAATCGGTCCAGTAGTTTTTCTACAATATGATTCAGGTTCGCAGTATCACTTTCAATAGTAGTTTCAAACTCCAGTCCCTTTCTTACACTCATAATGGCAATGCCGTGAGTGGCCATATTGCCACTGATGATAATTTTATCGCCGGGTTCAATGTTCTTATGGTGAATATTGGCTTTGCGGTGAATATTTCCGATGCCCGAAGTATTGATGAATATTTTATCACCTTTACCTTTTTCCACCACTTTGGTATCGCCGGTTACGATTTTGACATTCGCTTTCTGTGCTGCTTCTTTTATACTGACAAGTATCTTCCAGAACTCATCCATGGTCAAACCTTCTTCTATAATAAAAGCCAGCGATAAGTATTTTGGAATGGCGCCACACATGGCCAGATCATTCACCGTTCCATTAATGGCCAGTTCACCAATATTTCCACCCGGAAAGAAAGCAGGAGTAATGACATAACTGTCGGTGCTGAAAGCCACCGGCCCATTCAATGTAAAACTGGCACCGTCATGCTGCTGATCGAGTAAGTCGTTTTTCAGTACATCAAAAACACCGCTTTGTAAAAGTTTATGAGTAAGCAAGCCGCCACTTCCATGACCAAGAGTGATCACATCAAAATCAAATTTCGGCATAGGACATTGTAGTTGCATATTATAGCACAGCCTCCTCTGGCTGTTTGATCGATGCATAATGATAATAAGCGGCACAAGCTCCTTCACTGCTCACCATAGGAGCACCCAGGGGATGTTCCGGTTTGCAAGCAGTGCCGAAGTTCGGGCATTGAAATGGTTTCTTTAATCCTTTCATGATCTCTCCGCTGATACAGTCTTTGTTTTCTTCAGCCACGGGAAGGTTCAGTGCAAATTTTACCCGGGCATTGTATTGTTTGTATTGCTCATTTACTTCATACCCGCTTTGCGGAATGTTGCCGATGCCTCTCCAGATCCTGTCGCTCACTTCAAATACTTCATCCATGGTCTCTTTAGCGAGGCGATTTCCTTCTCTTTGCACATAACGGGTATATTGATTCTCTACTTTATATTCACCATTTTCTAATTGTTGAACGGCCATTAAAATTCCTTGTAACAGGTCAACAGGTTCGAAACCGGTGATGACAATTGGCGTCTGATATTTTTCAGCAATGGGATAGTATTCTTCCATGCCCATAATAGTACATACATGCCCGGCTGCGAGGAATGCATCGATCTGGTTTTCTTCATCACTCAACAGCGCTTCCATGGCTGGTGGAACTAATACATGCGAGGCGAGGATACTGTAATTCTTCACCCCGCTTTTATGAGCTTGTATGATACTCAATGCATTGGCAGGAGCAGTAGTTTCAAAACCTACGGCGAAGAATACTACTTCTTCACCGGGATTTTGTTTGGCCAACGGAACAGCTTCCAATGGGGAATAGAGAATCCGCACATCTGCACCTTCGGCTTTTACTTCCAGCAAACTTTTTTTAGAGCCCGGTACCCGAAGCATATCTCCAAATGAACAGATAATCACATTCGGTTGCTGTGCCAGGTAGATCGCTTCGTCAATAATGCTGATGGGAGTTACACATACCGGGCAACCGGGTCCATGTACCATTGTGATCAATTCTGGCAGCATATCAAGGATGCCATTCTTTACCAGGCTATGTGTTTGCCCACCGCAAATCTCCATCAGCTTCCACGGCCTGGTGGTGATGCGATGTATTTGGTCGATGTACTGTTTTACCAGTTCCGGGTCCCTGTATTCTGAAAGATATTTCATTAAATTATTTTTTCTGATTCTGTAATTTCATCCACTTCTCCCATCTGTCTCAGGTATTCAAATGTTTGCTTTGCTTCTTCTTCATCTACTTTGCCAATAGCTACACCTACATGCACCAGCACATAGTCGCCGATCTGTACTTCGGGAACCATAGAGAGATTTACTTCTTTGATGATGCCGCCAAAGGAAACCTTGCCCTGCCGGAATGTTTCATCTAGTTGTGCAGTAATGGAAATTAGTTTACCAGGTATTGCCAGGCACATAGTTTTTGTTTTTAAGATTAATGATCTGTCATTACTGTTTGTTGCAGTTGTTGATGCTGCTGTTGTTCCATTAATTGGGCATAGGCTATCTGTCCAAATCCGATGCACTCATCGTTTGGACTTAGCTGCTGATGGAAATACAAGTCATATTCTTCCCGCATAATATCATTTATAAGATCCAGCAGGTAACTGTTTTGAAAGACGCCACCGCTAAAAGCAATTTTCTTTGCTCCGGACCTCACTGACACATCCCAGATGAGCATTGCCAGCGAAACGAAAACCTTTCGGGCCATTACCGGTCTTTCAACGTTATTCTTTTTGTCAATCATCAGCCCTTCTATCATGGCCGACCATTCAAGGCGGTTCTTGTTTATCGGAATCGGATAATAAGCAAGAGATATCGTTTCGCATTTCCTGGCTGCCGCTTCCAGTTTCATGGCCGCTTCTCCTTCATAGGTGTTGAAAGATTGAAGATTGAGGATAGATGAGATGCCATCCAGCAAACGACCGGCACTGGAGGTAAGCAGCGGTTGCTGTTGTTGTAAGACCTTTAAATAAAATTCCCTTTCTTGTATTGAGAACTGATCTTTGATCATCATCAGGTGATCCATATTATTTCTTAAAAGGGAGACAGCACTCACTCTGGACTCCTTGCTCATTTTATCACCCAGCAATTGCGGGAAATATTCCAGGTGCATATAGCGATCGATCTCCCCATCTTTTAGCAAAAAGAATTCACCTCCCCATACCTGGTCATCTTCCCCGTAGCCGGTTCCATCCCATACCACACCCAGTACCGGTTCTTGTTCTTCAAGTAAATGATTTTCTGCCAGTACGGCGCAAAAATGGGCTTTGTGATGCTGAATTGCTGTTACCGGAAGATTCCATTCTTCCCCCAACTCTTTGCCGGCTAAGGAAACATGGTAATTAGGATGGCTGTCAATTAATATCCTGTCAGGCTTGAATTTTAATAAGTTCTTCAAATGTATTAATGTGTTCTTATAACTTAATTGTGAATCATAATTGCCCTGGTCGCCAAGAAACTGGCTTATATATAAGTTATGGTTATCGAGAATAGCAAAAGCGCTTTTCATTTCAGCACCCATGGCCAGCAAGCTCTTAGCGTTTTGAAATGGGTTAGGGAAATAGTTCGGCGCAAGCCCCCTTGATCTTCTTAGGATCACCGGCTGCTGATGTTTTTCAGTAAACAGTATTACACTATCATCTTGTGGCGCCACAATATCTCTGTCGAAACTTACTATAAAATCGGCCTGCTCACCCAACCACAGTATGGCGTCATCATCAGTATAAATGATCGGTGATCCGCTCAGGTTTCCGCTGGTAGCGATCAGCGGCTTGTTCCACCTTTCAGCAATTTGTACCAGTAAGCCGGTATAGGGTAGCAGTACACCTAATTTGTCTAAACCGGGAGCAATGGCAGTAACACACAGCCCGGTAGTCAATTCTTTTTTCAACTTGCATAAAACGATCGGGGCTGCTTTTCCTGCCAGGGCTTCTTTTTCTTTTGCTGTTATTACCAGGTCAGCTTCCATCATTTGAATGGATGGATACATGACAGCAAAAGGTTTTGCAGGGCGATGCTTACGGTCACGAAGAGTTTTGACAGAAAGATGTTTGGTAGCATCACAAAGCAGCAGGTAGCCGCCTATTCCTTTTACGGCAACGATATGTCCGTCTTCCAATCCCTTTTGAACCAGCAAAAGAATAGATTCAGGGTCATGACTTATTTCCACACCCTGGTTATCGTACAGGTGCATTGGAATGCAGCAATCGGGGCAGGAGTTGGTCTGGCTGTAATGCCTCCGGTCGGTAGGGTCATTATATTCTGATGAACAGGAATTGCACATTTTCAAATTCTTCATCGTAGTGTTCTTACGATCATACGGAAGATGGGTAATGATGGAATACCGGGGGCCACATTCCAGGCAGGTAGTGAATGGGTATTGAAAACGATTATTGCCGGGCTCCTTTATCTCGGAAAGACAGCTTTTGCAAATAGCAATGTCCGGGGCTAACAATAAATCCGGTTTCGCAGAGGGATCACTTTCTTTTATTATGAATCTGCTAAAGGTCTCGGGTGTGCAGGTAGTACAAATATGGGAGGTAATGATAGCATTAGCCGGGGGATGAGAAATAAGCAGCTCGTAAAACCGGGATGCTTCTTCTTTATTTGAATTGAACTTTATATGTACACCGTCATTTCCATTACTTACCCATCCGCAAATTTTCATTGCTTCTGCAGTGCGATATACAAAAGGCCGGAAACCGACACCCTGTACCAGCCCTCCAATATGGATATACCAGGTATTCATTGTCACTTATAATGGATGTAACTGCGGCTTTTATACAGGAGCAGCTACGAGTATTCTTTCTTTCAGCCATTGGTACCAATTTGTCAAACCTTCACCGTTTGTGCAACTTACCTCAATGAATTCCAATTTTGGATTCACCTGCCTGGCATATTCTTTCACTTTATCCATGTTAAATTGAACGTAAGGAAGTAAGTCAGTCTTATTGATAATACATAAAGTAGAAGTATGGAACATGTCGGGATACTTGATCGGTTTGTCATCTCCTTCCGTTACACTGATGATCACCACTCTTTCTTTTTCACCGAGGTCAAACATGGCGGGACAAACCAGGTTACCTACATTTTCAATAAAGAGAATTGAATTTTCTACGGGCTTCATTCCTTGTAAGGCATGGAGAATCATGTGAGCATCCAAATGGCATCCTTTGCCTGTATTGATCTGCGCCACTTTTGTACCTGTAGCATGAATGCGGTCAGCGTCCCGGGACGTTTGCTGGTCACCTTCTATTACATAAAAAGGAAATTGACCTTTCAGATCGGTCAGCGTTCTTTCCAGTAAAGATGTTTTTCCGGAACCTGGTGAGCTGACAAGATTTAGTGCTAGTATGTTCCTGGCATCAAAGTAACCACGGTTACGTTCTGCCAACAAGTTGTTTTCGTATAGCACATCTTTTTCAACCTCGATGATTGTTTTACCATGAGAATGAGAATGGTCATGGTTATGGTCATGATCAGTATGCTTCATATCGCCGATTTGCCTGATGGAGGATAAAGCATTGGTGTCACAGCCGCAGGTAGCACACATAAAATTCAGTTTAGGTTATTAATAACCAGGGATTTCACCCGTAGTTCTTTTCCTTTCTGTATCGTTATAAGGTGTTCACCACATACGGGACAGGGCTCATATAAATTGTGCATGGGAAATACAGCCTCACAGTCCATACACTTGCCTTCTCCAGGTATGTGGTTAATTACTTTGGCCGAATATTCCAGCCGGGTAGCTTTGATAGCTTGCTGCCAGGCAAATTCAAAAGCCGTTAATTCAATGCCGCTTAGTTCACCAATATCCAATTCGATCTCATCAATGCCTGTTGCATTGTTGTTTGCTGATTCTGTTTCAGCAATAGTAATAATGCTCATAACAACAGACAGTTCATGCATGATCAGTTTTTTTCGGATTTTCTGCGCAACCGGGTAAAAAGCAATACTCCTATTGCCAGCACCGCCAGTATTGGAAATATATGTTCAGGCTCAACAAAATAATGTGTGATAGTATACTCATGCGTATGACCGTGACCTTCGTGAGCCCATGCGGATAGGGCAGGGGTGGCAGTTGCCAGCAGGAATAGTATTTTTTTCATATCCCGGTTTTTTAATGTTACCAATATTAGATTCTCTTAATCCCACCAGTGTTGACTTTTATCACTCAGGCGAATGAGTATAGTCACCAAATCGAAATAAGAAGCCCTGCTACCTTGTTGTACCAAATTTCCCTCACGGCATTGCTGCCATAAATATGATCATATGAACAAATCTACTGTTCAGCAAAACCCCACATACCTCGAGGAGTTTAAACGGAAGGGCTATTCAAGAAAGGACTTTCTGAAGTTCTGTACGTTAATGACAGCCTACCTGGGGCTTAGTAATTCTGCCATAGGGCAGGTAGTACAGGCCATGACCGTTAAGCCCCGGCTCCCGGTGATCTGGTTGCACTTCCAGGAATGCACTTGCTGTAGCGAATCATTTATCCGGTCATCACATCCCATTGTTGCGGATGTATTATTGGACCAGATATCATTGGATTATTCTGAAACCCTGATGGCAGCGTCCGGCTTCCAGGCGGAAGCAGCTATGAAGAATACGATGGAAAAGTATAAAGGAGAATATATATTATGTGTGGAAGGCAGTGTGCCTACTGCGGCAGATGGTGTGTATTGTATGATAGGAGGAAAAACTTCTATGCAAATACTGGAAGAAGCTGCTGAAGGTGCTAAAGCCATTATAGCCTGGGGTAGTTGTGCATGCAATGGTTGCGTGCAGGCGGCTCATCCAAATCCAACATCTGCTACTCCTATTCACAAACTGGTAAAAGGCAAACCAATTATAAAAGTACCTGGATGTCCTCCGATTGGCGAAGTAATGGCAGGAGTGATCGTGCATGTAGTCACTTTTGGTCGTTTACCAGAATTAGATGGATTGGGTCGTCCGAAAGCTTTTTATAGTAAGAGAGTGCATGATACCTGTTATCGCAGACCTTACTATGATGCTGGTTTATATGTAGAAAGCTTTGATGATGATAATGCGAAGAAAGGCTATTGCTTATACAAGGTAGGCTGTAAAGGACCTTCTACGTATAATGCCTGTGCAGTTACAAAATGGAATAATGGTACGAGTTTCCCTATACAATCCGGACATGGATGCTTTGGCTGCAGTGAAGAGAACTACTGGGATAATGGCCGCATTTATGAAAGAGCATCTGCTTTCCCGGGATTTGGTATTGAAGCAACTGCCGATAAAGTGGGCAAGGTAGCCTTAGGTGTTACGGGTGCTGCATTGGCTGCACATGCTGTTATGACCAATATTCGCAAGAAAAAACTGATCAGGAACCTGGAGAAAGAAGGAAAGGACAGCGAACATGAATTGAAAAGCTAACCCCATTTAATTACGCTACAATTAATTATATGAGTACAAGAATTGTTGTTGATCCCGTAACAAGAATAGAAGGCCATTTGCGGATTGAAGCAGACATAGAGAACGGGAAAATTAAGGATGCTTATAGCAGCGGTACAATGGTAAGACTGCTGGAAGAAATATTGAAAGGTCGTGATCCCCGCGATGCATGGGCTTTTGTAGGCCGGGTATGCGGCGTATGCACCTCGGTGCATTCACTCACTTCTGTAAGATGTGTGGAAGATGCATTGGATATTGTCGTTCCCCCTAATGCGGAGATGGTCCGGAATATCATGTTCTGTACCCAGTATATGCATGACCATGTGGTACACTTCTATCATCTTCATGCTATGGATTGGGTGGATGTGGTAAATGCGCTGAAAGCTGACCCCAAGAAGACATCTGAATTGGCACAAAGTATCTCTCATTGGCCAAAATCATCTCCCGGGTATTTCAGTGATCTGCAAAAAAGAATTGGCAAGTTTGTTGAAAGCGGCCAGTTAGGAATTTTCAGCAATGGTTATTGGGGCCATCCGGCCTATAAGTTGCCGGCAGAAGTGAATCTTATTGGACTGGCACACTACCTGGAAGCATTGGAATGGCAAAAAGAGATCGTAAAGGTCCATACCATTTTTGGCGGAAAGAATCCCCACCCAAACTACCTCGTAGGTGGTATGGCCTGCGCTATCAGTACTGATGATATAAGTGGATTGAATGCTGAGCGGCTGGCTTATGTTGGGCAACTGCTGCAGCAAGGAAAGGAATTCATCGAGCAAGTGTATATCCCCGACCTGATGGCTATCGCTTCTTTCTACAAAGATTGGGGAGCAATCGGCGGTGGATTAGGCAACTATATGTCTTACGGTGATCTTCCGTGGAATGGATACAGGGATACCAGCTCTTATAAATTTCCTTCGGGCGTTATACTAAATAAAGATATTAGTAAAGTGATGGATGTGGACCTCCGCAAAGATGATGAAGTGCAGGAATTCATTGATAATTCCTGGTATAAATATAAAGGAGATCAGAAAGGCGGCTTGCATCCGTGGAAAGGTGAAAGCAAGATAAATTATACCGGGCCAAAACCACCGTTCCAGAATTTAGATACCACCAAGCCATATAGTTACCTGAAAACTCCCCGCTGGAAAGGCAATGCAGTTGAAGTAGGTCCATTGGCAAGAGTATTAATAGGCTATGCAAGAGGAAGAGAAGAATTCAAAGAGGTAGTTGATAAAGCAATAACTGACCTGAATGTACCTATTACTGCTCTGTTCTCTACATTAGGCCGCACCGCAGCCCGCGGATTAGAAAGTGTGCTGGTGGCACAATGGGGGCTCGACTTTTTCCATCAATTAATCGAGAATATCAAGAATGGGGATACCCGCATGGCTGATTCTTCCAAAAGAGATCCCTCCAAATGGCCCGATAAAGCATTGGGTGTCGGACACTCAGAAGCACCAAGAGGCGCATTGGCACATTGGATCAACATAGAAGATGAGAAGATCGCTAATTATCAATTGGTGGTGCCTACTACCTGGAATGCCTCTCCCAGGGATGGTAAAGGACAATTGTCTGCTTATGAAGCGGCGCTGAGAGATACGCCAATAGCAGATATCAATCAACCAGTGGAAATATTGAGGACCATCCACTCATTTGACCCCTGCCTTGCCTGCGCTGTGCATCTTTATGATGAAGAAGGAAAACATATCAGTCGCATCAGTGTATTAGGCGACTAAACATTTAAATCGATTGTATGGCAACTGAGAAATCAACTGTTCATAAGCTGCGCCGGGTATATGTATGGGAACAACCTGTACGTTTCTTTCACTGGCTGAATGCCCTGGCAATATTGGTTTTGATCGCTACCGGATTTTATATTGCCAATCCACTGGTAATACAAAGCAACAAAGAGCCATCTCAGCTTTTTACGATGGGGTGGATACGAACGATACATTTTATTGCCGCCTATATCTTTCTTTTCAACTTTCTGTTTCGCATCTATTGGGGGTTTGCAGGTAACAAGTATGCCAACTGGAAGCAATTCATTCCCACATCCGGAAAGTTTTTCAAAGAGATGTGGCATGTATTCAAAATGGACATATTGATGCTGAGAGGAAAGGAACACATGAGTGTGGGGCATAATGCCATGGCAGGGTTTATTTATTTCTTTACTTTCCTGGCCTTCCTGGTTCAATGTATCACGGGGTTTGGTTTATATGCTTCTATGAGTACCGGATGGTGGTTCCCTAAATTATTTTCATGGGTGCCGGCCATGTTTGGCGGTGATATTTTTCTCAGGCAGGTACATCATTGGACCACCTGGTTCTTTATCCTGTTTACTGTGATCCACGTTTACCTGGTATTTTATCACGACTATGTAGAAGGCCGTGGTGAAATGTCCAGCATGGGTGGCGGTTGGAAATTTATAGAGGAAGATGTATTTAAGGAACAAAAAGAATTGCCCAATGCCCCGGCAACAAAGAAATAAGTTCGATGACCGCATCCTGGTGATGGGAATCGGTAATTACCTGATGGGTGATGAAGGCGTTGGGGTGCATTTAGCCGAACGCCTGGCAGCGCTTTCACTTCCACCCAATGTTGATGTATTGGATGGAGGTACCGGCGGGTTTCACCTGCTGGAATATTTTGAGAAATATCCCAGGATCCTGTTGGTGGACGCTACGCTGGACAACAATGCAGTTGGTACCGTCCGTTTGATCAAACCGAAATTTGCATCTGATTTTCCCAAAGCCATGAGTACACATGACATTGGACTGAAAGACATGGTGAGTGCGTTGCAAATTATGGGAAAGGCGCCGGAGATACATTTGTTTGTAGTTAGCGTCGACAGTATTCAGCAGCAGGGCATTGTACTGACTGAGAAAATTCAAAGCATCATGCCATGGTTAACTGACCTGGTAATGGAGCAAATCGAAAAGATTTCCCGTTCGCTGGCAGTGCCGGCATGAGAAACAACAACGTCACATTTTCATACACAATATAGTAGCCAGCGTTTTTCTAAGCACTGGCTTTTTTTGTTTGAACGATGGGACATTGCCGGGAGCATAAAAAAATGCCCGGAACAGGGATGTTCCGGGCGCAGTTATAAATAGATAAATCATTTCCTGGGAAATTCCAATGCAGCCTGAGCAGCTGCTAATCTTGCTATTGGCACCCGGAAGGGGGAGCAACTGACATAATTCATTCCTAACCGGTGAAAGAATTTCACACTGTCAGCATCACCCCCATGTTCGCCGCAAATGCCAACTTTAAGATGTGGCTTTGCTTTGCGGCCCCCAACTATTCCTGCCCGCACCAATTCACCAACTCCGTCCTGGTCAATTGTCTGGAACGGATCATAAGGAAGTATTTTCAGGTCCAGGTATTTTGGCAGAAAGCCACCTATATCATCCCGGCTGAAACCAAAACTCATCTGGGTCAGGTCATTGGTTCCATAACTAAAGAAGTCAGCTACATGTGCCATTAGCTCTGCCCGGATAGCTGCCCTCGGAGTTTCGATCATGGTGCCATATAAGTAAGGTATCTTTTTCATTTTCATCTTTTCGCAGACCTCTTTATATACCCGATCTACAATTACTTTCTGGTGCGATAATTCATTTACAGTACAGGTTACAGGAACCATGATCTCGGGGAAGGCTTTCTTACCAGCCTTCAGCAATTCGGCAGTGGCTTCAAAAATGGCCCGAACCTGCATTTCTGTTATTTCAGGATAGCTAACGCCTAATCGTACGCCACGGTGGCCCAGCATCGGATTATTTTCATGTAATGCCAGCACCCTTCTTCTTAGTACACTCATGCTGATGCCAAGCTCTTTGCTTAATTGGTGCAACTTCTCTATATCATGCGGAACAAACTCATGCAATGGTGGGTCCAGCAAACGGATCGTTACAGGATAACCCTTCATTACCTTCATGGTATCTTTCACATCTTTCTTTACATATTTGTATAATCCATTTAAGGCAGAACGTCTTTCCTGTTCGGTTTTACTTACTATCATTTTGCGTAAAAGGAATAGCGGCTGTTCACTTCCTTCTCCATAGAACATATGTTCTGTCCGGAATAACCCAATTCCTTCAGCGCCAAATTTAATAGCCTGTGCGGCATCTTTGGGA
>CAYUCU010000110.1:0-13640 GCA_964443345.1 uncultured Chitinophaga sp. | reverse complement strand
GCTTGCTCAAACTTACGCTCACGAATTGCCGCGCGCGCAAACTGACGTTGCTTCATATTGTCCGGATCCCGGTGGAACTAAGCCTTTACTGGCTTGCTGCTCATAAAGCGGTACCCGAGCTGATGACATTTGAGGGACGAAATTTTGATATCGTTTCAGGTATCACCGCTCCCATCATTTATTTTATTTGTTTTGATGGCAACCGGGTAAAAAACCGCCGGTTATTATTAGGCTGGAATTGTATTTGCCTTGGCTTGTTGCTTACCATTGTCATCAATGGCGTTTTGTCAGCCCCGTTTGCCTTCCAGCAATTTGCTTTTGACCAACCGAATATTGCGGTGTTGTATTTCCCTTTCGTATGGCTGCCTTCGTTTATCGTAATGGTGGTGTTGCTTAGTCACTTAGCCGTTATCCGGCAGTTATTGAAGAGATAAGCCGGGCCCCATTTCAATATCAATTACACAATCCCACTTTTAAAGCCTACCTTTAACGCCATTAATCAATAATACAAATACAATGAGCGACAAAAATCAGGGAACCGTTAAGTTTTTCAATTCTGAAAAAGGATTCGGTTTTATCAAACACGATGACTCTAACAAAGAAACTTTTGTACATGCCAGCGGCCTTATAGACCAGGTGGCTGAAGGTGACAAAGTTGAGTTCGATCTGCAGGAAGGTAAGAAAGGAATGAATGCAGTGAATGTAAAAAAGACCAACTAAGAAATTTTACAACGATAATTCTGCTTACAAAAAGACCCGGTTTTACAACCGGGTCTTTATCGTTTATATCAGGGCTATACTGAATTTAAAATCTTCTTCCACGTCCGCCACCATTGCCCCGGCTTTCATTAGTTCTTGATGGCTGACCGTTACTCCCGTTATCATTTCTTCTTTCGATCTGACGGGATGGCTGCTGTTGTGCCGGTTGTGATCTTGGCTCCTGCCTCCTTTCCATTTGCTGTGCAGGCTGGCGCTGGCGCTCTGGTCTTGGCTCCTGTCGTCTTTCCATTTGTTGTACAGGCTGACGTTGGGGCCGTGGCTCCTGCCGTCTTTCCATTTGCTGCCCGGGCTCACGCTGTGGCTGCCTTACAGCGGGACCTGAATTCCCGTTATTATCAGTCCTGCGTTCAAAACGACGGTTTTCATTTCCACCAGTCGAAGGAGTTGGCTCTCTCCTGTCTTCAGGCCGGTTGATCCTTCTGTCCCCAGGATTGGATTGACCATTGCCATTTTCGGGTCGCTCCATTCTGCGGCGATCGATATTATTATCCCTTCCATTGTTCTGTGGTTGACGTACATTGTCGTCACCCCTTCTGAATGGCTGGTCAGTTGTTCTATCCCTGCGGTCCCGCGGATTAGTGTTGCCGTTATTTACTGCATTATCTCTTCTGTAATCGTCATTCCTGCGAAAGCCATTATCGTTTCTTCCGTTATTATCAGGCCTTCTTATACCTGTATTGTTATTCCCGTTATTATCATTTCTGCGGAATCCATTCTCATTTCTTCCGTTGCCATTATTACCACCCTGTCTGTCGTACCGGTTAAACTGGCGGGGAGCAAAGGTTCTGTTCTCATCACGACGGACATTCGGACGATAGATATTCACTTCATTGTTCCGGAACGTTGATCTGCCAGGGTTGTAGCTGTCACGCAAACGAACGGGGTTGATCCGGCCACAATATCTCTCTGCATCATAGCGGCGGGGTCCTGTTCTGAAACCGTAATTACCACCGTAATTGTAGTTATTGATAATAATTGTCGTCTGATGAATGATGGTCATGTTCCTTCTGCGGTCAATACAATAATCAAAAAGGCGGGGTGAAGTGATATAACGCCGGGGAGCAAAACACCAGTAATTGTCAGGAGGTGAATAACCACCAATATTAAAGTTGATACTGATGTTGATACCGGGTCTTATTGGCGCCCAACCATAATAATCACCGCCATCTCTCCAGGCCACCCAGGCTGGTGACCATTCGTAACCCGGAACCCAGAACCATCCATAATAATCATCTTCTTCCCAGCGGCCGTAGTGGAATGGGGCCCATCCCCAGTCGTAATCGGATACCCACATCCATTCATAATCTTCTGTCCAAACCCAATGCCCGTTGGAGCTGTAGGGGCGAAAATCGGGACCGGCATCCGGCACCCACACATAGCCATAGTTGGGGTAATCCACCCACTGGCCGTGCGGGCTAAGTTCATCGTAAAAGGTTTGATAAGAGACATCCCTGTCGTTGTCATATTGCTGGGCCGAGGCCGTGTTGCGAAGAGAACTGCCAAGCACCAGTAGCAATGCAAAGGCAGATACTTTCAAGATACGTTTCATGGTGATACTTTTTTTGAGTAATAAATAGAAGCATACGAAAATTGTTTTGTGGTTTTCTTCCTTTATTACGCTACCGTATGACGCTATAATTATGCCGAAAGGACTGGCGGTTTATTCCTGCAACCACGTTTTAGCAAAATATTGTATCACCGTTAAATAAAAAAGGCTGTTCGTTGGAACAGCCGATTATAATCCCTGAATATCATGCTCAGGCGTTATCAAACCTCCGTTGCACCACTTTCCAATCCACCACATTCCACCAGGCATTGATATAATCCGGGCGGCGGTTCTGGTAATCGAGATAATAGGCATGCTCCCATACGTCCAGCCCTAGTAATGGTGTTCCTTTCAAGTCGCTAATATCCATTAACGGGTTATCCTGGTTGGGAGTTGACCCCACAATAAGTTTCTTGTCGGCCGTCATCACCAGCCAGGCCCAGCCACTGCCGAAGCGGTTCTTACCGGCATCAGTAAACTGAGTTTTGAAGGCTTCAAAAGAACCAAAATCTTTTGTAATGACACTCAACATGGCAGCCGGTGGATTGTTTGATTCCGGTGGCGTACTCATGCTTTTCCAGAAAAATTCATGGTTATAATGTCCGCCGCCATTATTCCGCATTTTGGCAGAATACTTTGATATTTTTCCCAACAAGGAAGTAAGCGGAACGGCAGCCGTGTCCACACCTTCAGCTGCAGTGGCGTCAGCCAGGTTCTTAGCGTAAGCAGCCGCATGTTTGGAGTAGTGTATCTCCATGGTCATCGTATCAATAACAGGTTCCAGTGCATTGTAGGCATAGGGAAGCAGTTGTTGGGTATAAGGAATTTCTTCTCCGGTAATTCCCCGGCTATTATCGCTGCTATGCTCTTTGGCCCAGGATGGTAACACGGTTACTGACAATCCTGCCACTAACCCTGCTTTACCGGCTGTTTTCAAAAAATCTCTCCGGTTGTTTTTAAACTCGTTTTTCATAATATTCTATTTTGAAAATGATAAATCTGCTGCGCACTTAAAGTTACTCCTATTTGCAGAACCATGACTGCTTTGTATGGAAAGAAGTTGTAAATAGCTGACAGAAGGCTGAAATTTTACACGGTAGTGGTACCTATCTTCGCAGCCATCCATGCACCTGAAAGATTATTATAATATCCTGGAACTGGAACCTTCTGCCACCCTGCCGGAGATCCGAAAGGCTTACCGGAGACTGGCATTGCAATATCACCCGGATAAAACTAATAATGACCCTTACTCAGCAGCACTGTTCTCAGAAATAAAAGAGGCCTATGAAGTGCTGACCAATCCTGCCAAAAAAGAATACTATCTGCAGCAACGCTGGTATGACCAGAGTATTGGTAAAAGAAAAAAACAGGATGTTATCACACCGGTTACAGTTTTAAAACAAGCATTGGAACTGGAAAGACATGTTGCTCAGCTCGACGTATTCCGGATGGACAAGCCCGGTCTGCAAGAATATATTTTAGACCTGCTTTCGGATACTGTAATTGAAAAACTGCATACATTCAATGAAACAGACACCAACCGGCAGATCATTTCCGTGATACTGCACTCGCTGAAACCACTGCCGCTTATTTATACGGATGCCATTATTACCCAACTAAAAAAACTAAGTGGCCCGGATACAGCGGCAACAGATCTGCTGAACAACTTTACAGAGCAACACATAAAAAGGAACCGGCGGGAAAAATATGCGCTAAGTATAATTATCATTGCAACCCTTATTCTTTGCCTTCTTATTTATTTTGCCGGGCGGTAGGTTACTTGTACTACGAAGCTTATCAAGTAAAAATATAAAAATACCTGCTGCTGTTCAAATAGTATGAACCAATGAGCGGAGTAGTATCTTTGCCGCTATGCACTATGTTTCTGTTGAGAATTTGACCAAGAGTTACGGTATTCAGCCCCTTTTTTCCAATATTACCTTTCATATAGAAGAAGGCGACAAGATCGCCCTGATAGCCCGGAATGGCACGGGCAAATCCACTTTATTAAGAATATTGGCCGGTAAAGAAACCCCCGATGAAGGCAAGGTTTGGGTAAACAAAGATGTGGATGTGGTATTGTTTGAGCAGGAACCCACCTTTGCTGAGGATAATTCCATTCTTGACAATATTTTCTTTCACGATCACCCCATTATCAATGCCATCAAAGAGTACGAAGCCATCAGTGAAGAAGGGGATGTGGAGAAATTAAGTACCGCTATCATAAAGATGGACGACCTGGGTGCCTGGGATTTTGATACCAAAGTAAAGCAGGTGCTGGGCAAACTGAATATTCACCACCTCAATCAACCGGTAAAAAAGTTAAGTGGTGGACAGCGCAAAAGGGTGGCGCTGGCAAAAACACTGATTGATATTGGCTTTGAACATAAACATGTTTTATTAATAATGGATGAGCCCACCAACCACCTGGATGTGGAAATGGTGGAATGGCTGGAACATTATTTAGATAAAGAAAATGTGACCCTGCTGCTCGTTACCCACGACAGGTATTTTTTGGATACGGTATGCGATGAAATATGGGAACTCGATGGCAGTATCATGTACACCTATAGGGGCGATTATCAAAACTACCTGGAAAAGAAAACGGCACGGATAGAAAGTGATGCCGCCAGTATAGACAAAGCCAAAAACACATACCGCAAAGAACTGGAATGGATGCGTAAGCAACCAAAGGCCCGCACTACCAAGAGCAAAAGCCGGCAGGATAATTTTTACGTTGTTGAGAAAAAAGCCAAACAGCAGATCGTGGATGAGCAGCTGCAGCTGGATATGAAAATGAACCGCCTGGGTGGCAAAGTAATCGAACTGAAAAAAATATATAAAAACTATGGAGAAAAAGTGCTGCTAAAAGGATTTGATTATACATTCAAAAAAGGAGAACGGATAGGTGTGGTGGGAAAGAACGGGGTGGGCAAATCCACTTTCATTAATATCCTGCAGGGCATTGATCAGGCGGATAGTGGCAAAGTGAATGTTGGCGACACGGTCATTTTTGGAAACTACTCCCAGCAGGGATTGGTAATAAAAGAAGACCTGCGGGTTTTAGAATTTGTAAAGAACATTGCTGAACATTTTCCACTGGCCAGTGGCGGCTCCCTAAGTGCTGCCCAATTTCTCCAGTTGTTTTTATTTGATCCGGATAAGCAATATACCTACATCAGTAAATTAAGTGGCGGCGAAAAAAGAAGATTGCACTTGTTGTCCATTCTATTCCGCAATCCGAACTTCCTGATACTCGATGAACCCACCAATGACCTGGACCTTCCTACACTTGGCGTACTGGAAAATTTCCTGAATGAATTTCCGGGTTGTTTACTTATTGTATCCCACGACCGGTATTTCATGGACCGGTTGGTGGACCATCTGTTTGTTTTTGAAGGTGATGGAGTGATCCGGGATTTTCCCGGCAACTACTCCCAGTACCGGGAAGCCACCGCCAATAACACACAACTAACAGACAAAAATTCCTCCTCCATTACCGGTGATCCTGAAAAGCCGGTGCCATCACCGTCTGACCGTCCCGGTGTGACGACACAAAAGCGCCAGTTCACCTTTAAAGAAAAAAGGGAATTTGAATTGCTGGAAAAAGAAATTGCCAGCCTTACCAAAGAGAAAGAAACAATAACCGAAAAACTGAACAATGGCAGCACCCCTTTTGATGAATTGCAACAGTTATCTGTCCGCATTGGCGAGGTAACCACTATGCTCGATGAAAAAGAGCTCCGGTGGCTGGAGCTGAGTGAACTGCAATGATTTTATTATTATCTTGTAGGGTAACCATTGACCACACTAATGCGCTTTTTTATTTTGCTACTCCCCCTCTTCAGTTTATTGAAGACGACAGCCGGAACAAAAGATCCTGCCCCAAAAGTCTTATTAGTTACAGTGGATGAAACCGGGACCGTAACCGTAGGCCGTGATACCGTGAATGCCGATAATCTTGCCCGCTATGTACAGGAGCGGCTTTTTAAAAGTTATATGGGCACCGGCCAAATGCATGATCAGATCATTCTCAAAAAGAAAACCGATGATGTACCGGATATGGTGATGGAAGTGATACTGAAGGAAATACAAGAAGGCCAGAAAAGGGCTTTAACCGAACTCAGTCTTCAGAAATACCGAAAAACATTTGACGGGCTTGATAAGAAAAAGCAGGGCAAACTAAAAAAGCAGTTCCCTGTTTTATTCCAGGCAAAATTCTTATAACCTGTACTGAATGAAAAAATTAATCCCCTTTACTCTTTTATTACTGCTCGTTCATCTATCTGTTTTTCTTCCGGCACAAATCGTAAATATTGAAAATGCCCGTATGCAGTCCGACACAGTTGGCTGGATGGGTGGCGCCGGTGCTGCCATAAACCTGACTCAGAACACCCAAAAAATATTCGGAGCTGACCTTGCAGCACATTTGCAATACAAGACCAGTAATGACAAAGGCCTCTGGCTGATACTGGGCAATTATGGTTTTTTAAAGGCAGGCAATAACAAATTTATTTCTAACGGCTTTGCACATCTTCGCTATAACAGGAAGGTAAACGAATGGCTGCGATGGGAAGTTTTTGGACAATTCCAGAATAATAGCATCACACAGATAGATTCCAGGATACTGGTTGGCACCGGACCAAGGTTTAAGATCATCAAGACCAAAATTTTCAGATTGTATGCTGCCAGCCTGTTCATGTTTGAAAATGAAAAAGAACGAACAACACCAACTGTTGAACATAATGATCTCAGAAGCAGCAGTTATGTTTCCTTTACTTATACGCCAAAGGATAATATAGAACTCATCAGCACTACTTTCTTTCAGCCACTTTTTAAGAAGCTGTCAGACTACCGCTTTTTAAACCAGGTATCGCTGAAAGTAAAAGCCACAAAGCATTTCGGTCTTTCTGTAAGATGGAATTACCTCTTCGACCGCTTTCCTGCCGGCACAGCACCTAAAACCAATTATACGTTTGCAACAGGTGTGGATTATGAATTTTAATGCGATAGTAAGGAATGAAGCAGGTGTTTTTACTATCACCAACTATTCAGGGCTTTGGTTTCAATACCCGAAATCGTAGTTTTCCTATACTGTCTATCATTTTTTAAAATTACTATCGATTCATTTGGTAAAAAGGAAATTGATTTTACCTTTGCAGCGTACCCACGGTACAGTTTTCCTATCCTTTCTGAATACCCGCTTACCCAGCTTCCTTGAAAACCTGGTTATCACATCTATTTGAAAACTAAAAATCAGGTTATGAAAAAAATTAAACTCAATTTGAGGAGTGAAGATGCACAGGCAGCCATTGTCATTTCAGGCTTCTTTATCGTGTTTGCTCTTTTAGCGATCTTCTTTTTTTAATAATGGAATGAGCTAAAAAGACAGTTACTTTCAAGAGACGGGTAAAGGAAAGATAGCGCAGGCTGTTATAACCTTTGCCTGGCTCTTTCAAGCACTTCGTTGCTATCTATTCTTTCCATGCATTTAAAATGTCCCAGCGGGCATTTGCTGTACCCGATCTTGGAGCAGGGGCGGCACCAGAGTTTATGTACCTGTACTATCACATCAGAAACAGGGGCATAACCATAATAGGGCGTCATACCAAAGGAAGGCACCGTATTGCCCCATAAAGAGATGATCTGCTTTTTAAAAGCGGCTGCTATATGCATCAGCCCTGTATCATTAGTGATCACCAGTTTTGCTTTTCGTACCAGGTCGGCACTTTCATTCAGTTTAAATTTACCACAGGCATTATAGACTTTAATAGTATCCACCGCTGCTATTTCATCTCCATTCACTTTATCCTCCGGCCCGCCTAATAAGATAACCGGGTGATCCATCTTGGAACAAAACTCCTTCCACTTATGTACCGGCCATCGTTTGGTGCCATGTGCAGCACCAATCACACAGGCAATATATCCTGCATGATGCGAAGCAGGTATATCCTTTAGTGCCGTTTCTTCCTCTTTTGAAATAAAATAATCCAATCCTGCTCCATCATTCTTTACACCAAATGATGCCACCGTTTTTAAATACCTGTCAACGATATGTACTTTGGGCAGCATATTTATTTTAAAAGCTGTATAAAAATATTTCTGAATATTGAGTTTGTAAAAAGAGAATGATCTTACTTTCCTTCCGGATCCTTTGGATAATGCATTCTTTACCCGCAGGGTCTTCGTATTATGATGGAGGTCGATGATATAATCATACTCCTCCGTTTTCAGCTCTTCGATCATCAGTTCCCAGCTATGTGCCAGCACATGCACTTTATCTATATAAGGATTATGCTGCACCACCGAACGAAAGGAATCCTTTACCAGGAAATGTACTTCTGCATCCGGTACCTGTTGCTTCAGGCATCGAATGACGGGTGTGGTGAGCACAATATCACCAATAGAAGAAAATCGTATGATCAGGAATTTGGCCACGATAGTATTTAAGGCATTATATCCTCGGGTTCTGTATAGTTCAGGTCTTTATGATATGTTTCTTCTGTAAAATAAGCTGCGATCAGCGTAATAGTCATTACAACGATACCTGTTATCATGGCGCTTTTTACAAACGACCAGCCAATGCTTTTCTGAAACAGGTTTACAAATAGCAGGTTAATAAGCGGTAACGAGCCTCTTACAAAATTAGGTATCGTAGTGGCAGCTGTTGCCCTCAGGTTGGTACCAAACTGCTCGGCACCCATCGTTACAAATATGGCCCAGAACCCGGTACTGAAACCAAGCATGGCACAGGCAATATACATAGAGGCGTCGTTCTTAATCAGCCCGCTAAAAAAGTAAATGCCGGACAGGATGGCAAAAAAGTAGAACAGGTATAATGCTTTCTTCCGGCTTTTGAAGTACTGGCTTACAAACCCAACCAGTATATCACCAACTGCTATAGCTGCATATGCATACATTATTGAGCGGCCCGACTCTATTGCATTCTGTCCATAAAATTCTGTGGCAAACCGGTTGCTGAAATTCACCAGTATCCCGATCACAAACCAGGTGGGCATACCAATCAGAATGGCAAGGATGTATTTTTTAAACCGTTTACTGTTATTAAAGAAGAGCAGCAGGTTACCCCTGGAAACGTTCAACTGTTTTACCTGGTTGAACATTCCGCTTTCGGCAACAGTTATCCGGAGAAATAACAGCATGACACCGAGGCCAGCTCCGATCTTATAACAAAGACGCCAGTCATCTGTAAACTTAAAAGTGAAATAGGCAGCTACTGCACCAAACAATCCGATACCAGCCACCATGGATGTGCCAATGCCCCGTTTATTCTTTGGCAATAGCTCACTGACCAATGTAATACCTGCACCTAATTCGCCGGCAAGGCCAATGCCTGCAGCAAATCTTGCATACGCATACTGCTCCACTGTTTGTACAAACCCTGTAAAGAAATTGGCAATAGAATATAAGATGATGGAACCGAATAAGACACTGAGCCTTCCTTTCTTATCACCCATGATGCCCCAGATGATACCGCCGATCAGCAATCCCCACATCTGCCAGTTGATCACTTTGGTACTGGCGGCGATCACTTCCTGCTTTACGGCAAGATCAACGCCCAAACCTGCAAGGCTTGGCTCCCGCACAATAGTGAACAACAGCAGATCATAAATATCAACGAAATAGCCCAGGGCCGCAACAATAACCGGAATCGATAAAATGCCGTATTGCTTTTTAGTCATACTTTATTGTTGAGAAGAATTGTTTGGGGTTCTGTCAGGATATTTCTTTTTTCGTCCGGAAATGATCTTGATGAGAACAGGCGCTGTAGTGACCAATACAATTCCGATAACAATTACTTCCAGGTGGTCCTTCAGATCAAAACCAAACTGGCTGAGAATCCATTTTTGCAAAAAATATCCGGCAAATATCATAGTAAACACCCAGGCTATACAACCTGCCACATTATAAAAGTGAAATTTCTTTCTGTCCATTTGTACAATGCCTGCCACAATGGGTGCAAAAGTTCTGATAAAAGGAAGGAACCGGGCGCCTATCACTGCCAGACCGCCATGCTTTTCATAAAAATCATGTGCCTGGTGCAGGTATCTTTTCTTAAAGAGGAAGCGGTCTTTCCAATTATACATTGCGGGACCTACCTTTCTGCCGGTCCAATATCCCACGGCATTTCCTAAAATACCCACCAGTGATATAAGGCCCACTAATACGAACAGGTCGACCCATTCATTCTGCACCCCTCCCATTCCAAACAGTTTCAGGAACTGGTGCGCCAGGCCGGGGCTGCCATCCTCCATTTTATGTGCAAATATTCCCGCTACAAAAAGCAATGAATCGCCGGGAAGGAAGAACCCTACAAACAAACCTGTTTCGGCAAATACCACAAACAGCAATAACCATAGCCCTCCGTTTTCCACATACCATTGGGGTTGCAGTAATTGGCTCCAATGAAAACTATCCAGCAAATACATGATCTCCATTTCTTATTCTCCTTTTAATTAGTGATTATCCCTGATGGCATCTGCTTCCTTTTCATTAAAAGCCAGTGCCTTTTTATCATCAAATTCTCCTTCCCAACGTGCAATGACGCAACTGGCCAGGGTATTACCAATTACATTTACAGAAGTTCGGGCCATGTCCATAAGTTCGTCTATTCCAAAGATGGCTGCTATTGGCCAAAGTGGTAAGTGAAACTGGTCAGCAGTAGCTATCAATATTACTAATGAAGCCCTCGGTACCGCCGCCACCCCTTTGCTGGTAAGCATCAATACCAAACACATGGTGATCTGTGTGCCAATACTCATATGCAGGTTAGCCGCCTGTGCCACAAACACCGAAGCAAGGGAAAGATATAATGTCGTTCCATCCAGGTTAAACGTATAACCAGTGGGAATAACAAATGATACGATCTTTCTTGGCACACCAAATTTTTCCATGTTCTCCATGGCTTTTGGCAAAGCTGAATCTGAACTGGTGGTAGCAAACGCAATGGACACCGGTTCTCTAATTGCCTGAATGAATTTTTTTACTGGCAATTTTATAAACATTGCTATTGGCAATAACACTGCAAACAGGAATACGATAAGCGCAGCATATAAAGTAAGTACGAGGATCAGCAGGTTTTGCAACACCCCAATTCCCAGGTGCCCGACAGTAACTGCCATAGCAGCACCAATACCTATTGGAGCAAAGTACATGATGATGTTGGTGAACTTGAACATGGCCTCAGACAAACTTTCGCAAGCCCGTATCATTGGTCTTTTCCGGTCATCCTTCAGCATGGCCAAACCAATGGCGAACAGTACAGAGAAAACCACTATCTGTAATACTTTGCCATCATAAATAGCTTTAATAAAATTGGATGGGAATATATCTACGATATGTTCATCCCAGGTCAATGCTTTTGTTTCCGGCAATTTTTCCAGTATCTCCGGCTGAACGATTCCAACACCTGCCTGCGAAATATTTATGGCAATCAGTCCTATGATCAATGCGACAGTAGTAACGATCTCAAAATATAATAACGATTTCCAGCCCAGCCTGCCCACCTGTTTCAGGTTGGAATGACCGGCAATGCCCACCACCAATGTGGAGAATAATAACGGGGCTACAATAGCCTTGACCGAGTTAAGGAAGATCTGGCGAAGGAACTTAAGGTTTTGCGAGAATGCCGGGAACTCGTACCCGATCAATACGCCCAGTACCATGGTGACCATGATCCAGGCGGTCAGCGATTTTTTGAACCATGCATAAAGGGCCAGGCTGGCTACAAAAGCCCATCTGCTTCCTGCTAATACCTGCTCTGGAATATCAACAATCTTATACCAGTCAATAACATGCAAAATAGCCACCACCGTAAAAAGAAGCAAGGCAAGCAGGCCGGCGTTTCGTTTGTTCATGTTTCTAATAGTAAGGCTTCAAAACTAAAGGTTTAGTTCCAAATATGGAGAAAATAGGGCTGAATAGGATTTCCGGCCACCGTTGGTAAATCTTTTGCCCTTTTTTTACAGAAATCGCTATTTTTCCAGATACGATTCAGGCACTGGCCTGCAAAACCAAACCAACGTTATGGCTGAACAAAGCGCCTCTTTCAAACCCACCCTTGGATTATTTGATGGCACGATGATCGTTGCCGGCTCCATGATCGGCTCCGGTATCTTTATCGTAAGCGCCGACATCACCCGTAATGTGGGTAGCGCCGGTTGGCTGATCGCCGTTTGGGTGATCACCGGTTTCATGACCTTAAGCGCAGCCCTTAGTTATGGAGAACTGAGTGGTATGTTTCCCAAAGCTGGCGGCCAATATGTGTACCTTAAGGAAGCTTATAATCCGCTGATCGGGTTCCTGTATGGGTGGAGTTTTTTCGCAGTCATCCAGACCGCAACGATTGCGGCAGTAGGTGTTGCCTTCTCCAAATTCCTTAGTTACATAGTCCCCGAATTGGGAAATGAATATTTTCTGTTTGACCTTGGTATCACAAAGATCTATTCCGGCCAGTTGGTATCCATAGCTATCATTACCATTCTTACTTATGTCAACTCAAAGGGGGTTAAAGAAGGAAAATTCATCCAGACTCTGTTCACTTCCGCCAAACTGCTAGCCTTATTTGGTCTTATATTATTTGGTTTTATCCTGGTCAAAGAAAGCTACTGGTCGCAGAACTGGGCTACCGGTTTTAACGCCACTCAACCAACCGTGGATGCCGGGGGAACTATTAGCTGGACGGGTATCGGTGGGGCCGCTTTGATGGGTGCTATAGCGGCGGCCATGGTGGGTTCTATCTTCAGCAGTGATGCCTGGAACAATGTGACCTTTATTGCCGGGGAAATGAAAAATCCCAAACGAAACATCGGACTGAGTCTTTTCCTGGGAACGCTGATCGTTACCATCATTTATGTTTCGGCAAACCTGATGTACCTGAATGTACTTCCGCTAAATGAACTGGCGTATGCAGCTAAAGACCGGGTGGCAGTAGCAGCAGCCAATAAGATATTCCCTGATTTTGGCACTATCCTAATCGCTGTGCTGATCATGGTATCTACTTTTGGTTGCAATAACGGGTTGATCCTTTCCGGTGCCCGGGTATATTATACTATGGCAAAAGATGGCCTGTTCTTCCAAAAAGTAGGAACGCTCAACAAACATTCTGTACCGCAGGCGGCGCTGTGGTTGCAATGTATTGCAGCATCTCTTTGGTCGTTGAGTGGCAAGTATGGGCAGTTGCTGGATATGATCTCTTTTGTTGTAGTATTATTTTATATACTAACCATTGCCGGTATTTTTATCCTTCGGAAAAAAAGGCCGGATGCTGAACGGCCCTACAAAGCGTTTGGTT
>CAYUCU010000109.1:0-13876 GCA_964443345.1 uncultured Chitinophaga sp. | reverse complement strand
TGATCCATAATTTATATTCATCTGCCCTCATGGATTCGGGGTAGCCATTCAATAAGTTGGTAAAGGCCACTCCTGCCGCCCGGAACTGGCCCAGGTCATAATACAATATAGAGCTTTTATAATCCTTCAGTTCCAGTTTTGCCCTGCATTGATCAATGATCTCCGTTGCTTCCTTATTCCTGACAGAACCCGGGTGGGTATTAATAAATGTCTGCAGCATGCCCATTGCCTTTATCGTATTCGTCTGGTCCAGCTCTGCCTTGGGTGATTGCTTAAAATAAGTGTAGGCCCTCATATAGTCCACTTCTTCTGCTTTGGGACTATTGGGGAATATCTCCATATATGTCTTGAACAGGTTCTCCGCATTCAGGTAATCCCCCTGGTAATAGGCACAATAGGCATACTTGTAATAGATATCTTCAAATTCCTTTCCTGTTTTATAATACGGCATTACATCCTCATACACCTGCTGTGCTTTGCTGTATTTCTTTTTAGCAAAATACTGTTCAGCTATGCGGAGTTTAAAAGCAGGATCAGGATTCTTAAGGATCTTGGTCATGCTTTTGCTTCCCCCGCAACCTGCGAGCAAAACAAGGATCAGCAACAACCAGCTGTATTTCAACAGCGCCTTAATTCCATTATTTTTTACTACGAAATTTCTACTATTCATAAAGGGTGTGCAAAGTTAACAGATAGCTGCAAAACTTACGTAAAAAAGATAGAAAGCCAAAGGCAGGCAGTTAAGATTTTGATAATAGGTAGCACAGATTGGACTGATTTTTTAAGGATTTCGCAGATATTCTGTCTTAAAACTCACTTATTAATCCCCAAAACCCGGTTTTCTGTACATCTAATTACTGAGTAACGTTATTTCTGGTGATTTTGAGGCATAAATACCTGAAATCCAGGCTGTTCATCCCATAATCAGTGATTCAAATCTGTGAAATCCATGTATTTATCCCAAAATCTGCGATAAAAAAAACCCTCCCGATGAGTCGGGAGGGTTGTTAGCAAAAAGTATTAAATCTTAATTCTTACGCAAATTGGGGTGCGGAGGCTCTACGGTATTTGGTCCGTCTTCACCTTCTGCAGCAGCACGCAGATCAACAGTGTTGCAATCGCCACCTTCTTGTCCATAGTTGAAGATAAAGCGGTCAGCACTGATACCTTCTTTATCAACCATATAGTTGATAACGGCATTTACATGATCCCAGCTCAGCTGTTGTTCTTTTTTGTTAGAAGAGCAATAACCGATCACCACTACTTTACAACCCGGGTTGTTACGCAGTTTGGCAGCTACAGTTGAAAGAACTGCTTTTGCATCATCGCTCAGTTTGTTTACACCAGCTTTGAAAGCCACACTTGGCAATGCACCCATTTTCTCAGAGCAAGTTTTCTCCGGAGGAGCAATACCTGCGCATCCTTCTGGGCATGGGCATTTACCAACTCCATCAGCATCAACAGGCTGGCAATATGTTGGAGTGATCAATTCTTTATCCTTACAATCAGGTACACCATCACCATCTGTATCTTTAGAAACACCATGACTGTCAACAGGGCAACCAGCAGGAGTTTGTTCCTGGTCGAACTGATCGGTGATACCGTCGCCATCGCTATCAGGCAGTACTGGTTTTGGAAGACGCATTAAACGTGGGTTGCGGATCTCGCTGTATGCATAATCCAGCGGGTTCAGCCACCAAAGCGGCTCCACAGCTTTTGCACCAATATTGATATTTAAACCAAGGCTCAGGTAGTTATAAGAATCGAAGTCACGGGTAAGAACCGCATCACCGTATGCATGTTCCTGCCAGCGCTGACCATCGAGCAAATCATCTTTAATGAACGTCCAGCGATCTTCCAGGGCGATGTTCAACCTGTTGCTCAGTTTGAAAGCCACACCCACACCTACTGTACCAGAAGGTTTGAAAGTATCACCAAATAATTTTGGACGACGGTCTCCCTGGTTTTCAGCAGGCGTTTCATAAGAATCATCCAGGAAATTTTTCAACTGTTTGATCTTTGCTTTACGGTCGTCATAAGAAGCCTGAGCTATTGAAGAATAGTCATACTTGCTATTGCTGTTATTAGAATTCAGCGCATTTATTTTCGTGTCATAAATGCTTCCGCCCACACCGGCAAAACCATAGAAGTTGAAACCGGTCTTGGCTTTGTGAAAACGAATGTTGTTCAAAGTAACCACACCTTCCAGTGAAAGGTCCTGAACAGTGGTTTTGTAGTTGTAGTACACTACCTCACCACCGGGAGCAGTACCCAGTCTTGATTGGAAAACGATGGGGCCGGAAGGAGTTCTGTAAGGAGCAAAATAACCGGCATCGTATAATGCAGTATTTTTTCTGAAGTTTTCAGTAGTTCTCCAGGCTTGTCCTTTACCAATTCCATACATGTACTCTAAGCGCATGGAGAAGATGTAACCAAATGATTTTCTTACGTGTGCACCAAATCCGGGTGAAAGGAATTTTGCAGGTAAATCACCACTTACCTGGAATGCGCCAACTTTTATACCGATTTCCCACTGGTTGCGGGGTTTCGCAGGGAAGTTATACGTTCCATTCAAAAATTCAGAATGCTGCGGCATTCGCTTATTTGTGATCAGTGAAGAGTCTTTTACGTCATAACTGGCCCCTACTCTCTGAGAGTACCCGTAAGACGCTACCAGACAGAATAAGCCTGCCAGTAAAATGTACTTTTTGCTTGCCATAACTAAGGATTAAGATTTGTGAACAATGTCCTAAATAATACGCAAAATTAGAATTTGAGGGTTAATTACCAAATTTTTATATGATTATTTACCCCGTTTGCCTATTATTTTTCAATTACTTAGTCAATTTTTGGGTCTATTTTGTTGCACCAGATGGCAATTATTTTTTTGCCCGTAAATTGCCACATTATAAAAAATGCAGTTACCTACTCACCTGATAAGCGCTGAGCTCCAAATTTTTGAATCCCGTTTTAAGGAGGCTATGAGGGGAGAAGTGCCCGTATTGAAGCATATTTTACGCTATATCGTAAAAAGAAAAGGCAAACAATTACGGCCCATGTTCGTGTTACTATCTGCCAAATTGTGCGGTGAAATAAACGACTCTGCCTACCGGGCAGCCTCACTGGTAGAACTGCTGCATACCGCCACCCTGGTACATGATGATGTGGTGGATGATTCGCTGGAAAGAAGAGGCTTTTTCTCCACTTTTGCCCTCTGGAAGGCCAAGGCCAATGTACTGATCGGTGATTACCTGCTGGCAAAAGGCCTGTTACTTTCACTCGATCATAACGATTACCAGGTACTGCATATACTTTCTGATGCCGTCCGGAAAATGAGTGAAGGGGAACTGCTGCAAATGCAAAAAGCCCGCAGCCTGAACCTGAGCGAGGACATTTATTACGAGATCATAAAAAACAAAACTGCTTCCTTACTGGCTTCTGCCTGCGCTGCCGGTGCCTGGAGCACCAGCAATGATGCCGTCATCACCGAAAGAATGCGGCTTTTTGGTGAAAAAACAGGCATGGCCTTCCAGATCAAAGATGACCTGTTTGACTATGCAAGTGAAAATGTGGGTAAGCCTACCGGTAATGATATCAAAGAAAAGAAACTCACACTTCCTCTTATCTATACACTTAATAACACTGACGCTTCCACCCGGCGAAAAATAATTTACATTGTAAAAAACAACAACAACGATAAGGAAAAAGTGAAGTGGGTGATCGATCAGACCATTGCGGCGGGCGGCATTACGTATGCCACCAAAAAAATGAATGCGTATAAGGAAGAAGCATTGGCCATTTTAAGAGAATTTCCTGAAAGTCCCGTCCGGCAAGGATTAGAGGACATGGTGTTGTTTGTAACAGACCGAAAATACTGATCACAGACCTGCTGATTAAAATGGATTACCCGGATTTATTGATCTAAACCCATGAGGCATTTATGCAGAAGAGATGGAACATACTGACTGCTGATACAGAAAAAGTAAAAGCACTGCAGGATGCACTAAAAGTTCATCCCGTTCTTTGTAAGATCTTAGTACAACGTGGCATTGAAACATTTGAGGAAGCAAAGCAATTCTTCCGGCCACAACTAACGGAGCTGCACAGCCCCTGGCTGATGAAAGACATGGAAAAAGCAGTGGCCCGGATCATTACTGCAGTCAATGAAAATGAAAAGGTCCTTGTTTTTGGTGATTATGATGTTGATGGTACCACCGCCGTTGCCTGCATGTATCAATTCCTGAAAAAATTTCACTCCCCGCTCGATTTTTATATCCCGCACCGCTACCGGGAAGGCTATGGTATAAGCAAAGCAGGTATTGATTTCGCAAAAGAAAATGGGTTTACACTGATCATCTCCTTAGACTGTGGTATAAAATCGGCCGACCTGATCGCCTATGCCAAAGAACTGGGCATTGAATTCATTGTATGCGACCACCATTTGCCCGATGACATATTACCTCCCGCTGTTGCCATTCTTAATCCGAAACAAAAAGATTGCACCTATCCATACAAAGAACTCTGCGGATGCGGAGTGGGGTTCAAACTGATCACTGCCCTGACGGAAAAAATGAACCTGCCCGCCGAAACCCCTTTTGAATACCTGGACCTGCTGGCCACCGCCATTGCTGCAGACATTGTGCCCATGACAGGTGAGAACCGGGCAATGGCTTTTCATGGTTTACTAAAAGCAAATAAAAATCCCAACTACGGAATAAAAGCGCTGGCAAAACTGAGTGCCCTTACAAAGGAATTGCATATTACCAACCTGGTATTTATGATCGCACCAAGAGTGAATGCTGCCGGCAGAATGGATGATGCCCGAAAGGCCGTGCAAATGTTTGTGGCCGAATCTGAAGAGGAAGCCATGCAATATGCCGAACTGCTTCATAGTGATAATACCGACAGAAAAGAAGCAGATAAAACCATTACCGAAGAAGCACTGGCTTTAATTGAAGAACATACCGGATGGAAAAATAGGAAGTCCACCGTTGTTTTTAAACCGCACTGGCATAAAGGTGTGGTGGGCATTGTAGCATCAAGGATCATTGAGCATTATTACCGGCCCACTGTTGTATTGACCCAATCCGGTGAGTATGCTGCCGGCAGTGCCCGCAGTGTACCCGGGTTCAACCTGTACGAAGCGATCCATGCCTGCAAAGAGCACCTGCTGGGTTATGGTGGTCATTTTGCTGCTGCAGGAATGACACTGGAACTGGAACAGGTGGATGCCTTCAGAGAAAAATTTGAACAGGTTGTTGCTGCCACTATCACTCCTGAATTACTTATTCCTGAAATTGTGATTGATGCTGAGGTCTCATTGAAAGACATCAAACAATCCTTTTATGATATTCTTTGCCAGATGGAACCGTTTGGCCCGGAAAATATTCGCCCCGTTTTTTTATTGCGCAACCTGGAAGATACCGGCTGGACAAAAATTGTAAAGGAAGATCATATCCGCTTTTCATTGAGGCAGGATACGGTTACTATCACCGGTATTGGTTTTGGCATGGCCCAAAAGTTCTCGTTGTTCCAGCAGAAAAAACCGGTAGATGTGGTTTGCACGATAGATGAAAATGAGTGGAACGAACAGAGGTCGCTGCAGTTAAGAGTCATTGATTTCAGGGTGGCTGGTGAGGAATACAGTTTGCAAAGAGGATAAAAAGAAAAAGAGTCAAAGAGGAATACATTGAATGCCAGCGAGTCTTTTTTCTTTCTCTCCTTTTACTCAGGGCGATGTTTTCGAAATACACCCCGCACAGAGAATAAAGAGAGAAAGAGGAATACATTAAATGTCCAATGAGTCTTTTCTCTTTCTCTTCTTCTTCAGGCGATGCTTTCAAAATACACCCTGCACAGAGGATAAAGAGAGAAAGAGGGATACAAAAAAAAGAACACCCCTGTACCCGGAGTGTTCTTTTAAAAAATAATATTCGAATCCGCCGTTTTAGTTCCAGCTGAGATTTACATCATCAATAGCAGTGGAAGCCCTGCTTCCTGAACCTGTGGTGGCAGCCAGTGTTACGATCCGGATCCATACATTCTGGCTCTGGTTGTTTAATGCAGCACCAAAATTGATCGTTACCGGTGTGCTTGAAAAAATGGGGCCGGTGGTCAGTACAGCAGGAACTGTGGTAACAGCAGTAAAGCTACCGGGACTGGCACCAATACCATATTCCACCACCCAGGTGGTCGTTCTTCCAACTGAGTTATCCAATGATTGTAAAAGGAAGGATAACTGGAAGTTTGTTTTTCCAGTGGTGTTATCCAGTTTTAATACAAACGCAGCACCCGGGTCATACCCAGTTGCTGATGTCTGACGCATTCCCATGGCCCTGTTGGTAGAACCATTTTGTGCTGTAGCATCACTTGTAGCTACTAAACCAGTGGCAGATGCAAAATTCTTTAAGCCTGCACTCACGTTATTCCACAACGTTTGGCTGGAAAGTCCTGGTGCAAACGGAGGCATATCACCAGTGCCTATTGAACTGGCTGAAGAACCGATCTTGGCAAAGAACCCGGTTGGAAGGCCGGCAGATATACTGTTGAAATTTTGTGTGTAGGGTGAAGTCGTTAAAGGAATACCACCTCCTCCGCCACCTGCAGCCACCACATCATTGAGTGCGCCACCCGGGTTGCGGATAGATAATTCTTTGGTAGCACCAAACTGTGTTACATAACCAGTAACAGATGCAGCATTGGCCGGATAGGTTTGGCCGGAAAAAGAAGCGCCAGATGCGGTAAATAAAACGATCGTAGCTCCATCATTCAGGTTCACACTTCCGCTATAAGTACCACCGGTACCACCGCTTAATGCAACAGGTCCTGTTTTTACTAAAGTGGATTCCCATGTTTCAAAGTTGGTATTAAGTGCGGCCACTGTTACATTTCTTGGCGTAATGCTTTTACCGGTTGCTTTCAGGTTGGCATAACTTAATGGCACCAGGTTCACCTGCAACAGGCCATTAAATTCTGACAACTCCTGCTGCGAAACGTTTACATCGATAGAATCACCAAGATTGAAACTATGCGGAGAATCAAACCGTACCAGGATACCTGAAAGGTTGTCTCCCTGCTGCAACACCAGGTTCTGGCTGTTCAGGTTATTAGTAGACCGGTCACTGATCACCACACCGGTTATTCTTTTACCATCAGGCGCTGTGGTGGCCGTACCGGTAAATACTGCTCTCAGATCAGATGTGTTCATTAATGTGGTAGCTCCTTGTCCGCAACGAACATTATTAAACTGCACATCATCCAGGTCGCGGATGATCAGTTGCTTGGTAGTTCCAAACAGTGTATAGATCGCATACAGCGTACCATTACCGTTGGGTGCACTTACACCGGCAAAATTGGCAAAGCCGCTGGAGCGGATGATGATAGAAGAGTTGGCACCGCAGCTTCTTACATTAAGGTTCACAGAGTTTTTATAGGCAGAAGTATCAGCAAATGTTTTGCTCGTATCTGCAGGAATGAATTCATAATTGTTCAGTTGCACCAGTGTTCCCAGGTTCACATCCTGCATGCTGGTGGTAAGCTGGTTTACCGTTACCACAGTAGGCGTAACGGGATTGTTCAATGAACCACCCACTACATATTTATCAATAAGATTCGAAACGATGGCCTGGATAGAAGGCACTCCACCTACTGTGGCTTTCACTCCTATTTGTACCAGCCGGTTGTAATCGCTTATGCAAAGGCCATTACATTTAATGAACACTTTTCTTCCAACGGGGAAAGAGTTATAAAGACCTGTTGCATCCAGCAATACATTGATACCGCCGGTAGCATCCTGGATATATAATTCTTTGTACAGGTTACCGCTTTTATCATTGGCCACTACCACACCCGAGATGATGATATCGGTATTGATCACATCAAAAGCGCCAAAAGCAGTATGAAGTGCTTTCAGTTGTGCAATGGTGTGAGTGGGTGCAAGGGAAGGATCTGAAGGGCCGGCCGGCTGATCAAATGTCTTCTTACAGGAAGTTAAAGCTACAGAAGCTGCAAGCAGGATAATTAAACCGCCCAGCCATACATTTACTTGTTTCATATTGCGAATATTAATTGTCAATTTAATTTATTTAAAACCGGAGTGTGGCGCTGGCAAAAAAGTTCAGGCCATATCCATAATATACTTTCGGTGGAAACTTATTGATATTCCTTTCCTGAAAATCAAACCGCAGTTGTTCAAAACCACCGGTGATGATGTCTTTATTATCCAGGATATTATTCACACCTAAATTAAATACGAGGAACGTGGGTTTATGACTGATCTCCATGTTTTTGGGTAACTTCCAGGAGTAGCCACCAAAAAAGTCAAGCGTAAACTGTTCTTCCCACTTGGTCTGATCTAAAATGGCATTCCACAGATCGCTTTTAGGTTCCAGTCCATCCACTGCAGCCTGTGTGCGGCGGATCGGATTAAAATCAAGCCACATCTGATCAAAATAATTTCCGGTAAGGCTTACATACCAAAACTTTGGAGAACGGTAATTCAGCCCGATATTATACGCTTCCTGCGGAGTGGAGGGCACCCGGTAGTTTTGATTGAAAATACTTTCCGTACCCAGATCGGCCGCACTGTTATCCAGTGTGATGATCGCTTCCTGGCGGCTGTTATAATAATAACGGCCTACTGCAGCTGCACCACTGAGTGATAAACCGGGAGCTACTTTGGCTTCAAAACCAAACTCACCACCAAAATGAAGTTTATCAATATTGCTCAACGCATAGTTGACGAAGTTGCGAAAATCATCATGATAGAACGAAAGCACATTATAATCATCTTCAAACGTACTGTAGTAACCGGTAAGACGGATCTTCAGCTTTGGTCCGTTCATGATATAACCGGCTTCTGCTGTAGTAATAGTGGTGTTCACCGGGTTGTTTTGCTGAAAATCTCTTGTTCTTGGTGAAATGTAAACGTTCTCAAAGAAAGGAGCTTTCGTCAGGTAAGCACCATTCACATAAAAATAATTTCTGCCATCTAGCTTATAAGTGATGCCTCCCTTTACTCCAAAGTTGGTAAAGTTATTTACCTGTGATTTACCAAAGGAGTTATCCGGGAACAGCCCGTTTCTTACATTACCTTCTCTCCAGAATTGGGTGCGGGAAAATTCTCCGGAAAGGAAGAAATCCACTTTATTGAATTTAAACACCCCTTGTCCCCAGGCGGCTGCTTTATTAATATGCATATCATAATCATATCCAAAGCGATCGCCAACGGCCAATATCCGGTTAGGACGGTTCAGGTCATTTTGATTAGCGTTAGTATTTAACGGGTAATCTCTTTCTGCAAACTGGTTCAGGTCCACATAGAATTCACCACCCAGCAGGTCATCTACTTTTTTAAAGTAATTGTTGTTTTGTTGCTGGTAAGAAGCGCCAAATGTAAGATCGAGATGATCGCCAACACGGGTGTTTAGTACCGTATTGAAGTTTAACCTTTTTGTATTGATCACTCTTTCTTCAATGATATAATGAGAGCGGCGTCCGGTAACGGTATTACCTGTAATGCCATTTGCATTTTGAATGCTTTCATTGCTTGCAAAGTTGGCGAGGTATAATTTTTCCCAGTTCACCTGGCGCAGGTTAACGTCATTCCGCATAGCTTCTTCTAACTGTGCAGCTTGCCCGGGATCGGTTGCCCGGTAATAGCTGGGCAGGTAGCGGTAGTAATCCGGTCTTGGGTCGGCAGAGTTGTACCAGTCCAAAGCAGTAGTGCTTCTGTCGCCAAAGGAATAACCCACCGCAGTGGTAAGAGAGGTATTATTCTTTATGCGAAAATCGTGTGTCAAAATAATATAAGGCTGATGCGATTTAGCCACACTGGAATTTCTCACCTTTCCATTTTGATAACCCCAGAAAGGATTATAATAATGAGAGCCGGCAAGGTCCTGTATCTCCATTACAGCAGATCCCTGGCGGCCGCTTTCAGTTGGGGCGCCAAAGCCGGCCAGTGACAGCATATGTTTTTGACCGATGCGTTTATCAATAGCAGCAAAATAACTCCATCCATCATAATAGGTACCGGGTACATAGCCTTCATCCGCATAGCGGCGGCTGCCACTAATGGTAAAGGCCCAGCCTTTTTTACTCATACCGGTGGAATGGGTGGCCATGATGCGATGATTATAATTCCGGTTGGAATACGCATAGCTCAGGCTGGTTTGTTTTCTTTGTTTGCTGGCACGGGAGTCGATATTGGTATTGCTGCCAATATCACCAAAGGCAAATGTGCTGTACCGCAAACCGATAGAAATATCCCGGTTTCTCAATACATCATTCAGTCCGCCCCAGAGACCATACGGGGTAAATCCATTGTCGAGATTTTCCATCGGTATCCCGTTCATGTAGGTGCTGAACAGATCAGCATCATAACCACGGATACGGAAACGAACGGCCGAAAAGTTGAAGGAGGCAGCAGAAAAGAAAGGGTCTCTTCCGGCAGTCAATACAGAAGATACGTTTTGGGCACTTCCATCACTCAGGTCATTTTCATCAATGGAAACAACAGGAATATTATCCAGAACACTTTCCTTCAGTTCTTCTACGGTTGTGTCCCTGGTACCGAGTGTGTCAACAGGATTTTTAACCTGCGCCATAGCCAACGTTCCGGCACACAGGAAGATCAGCAGCAGTTTAGTTTTTAGCATGAAACATATGTTTTAAACAAGCGGCAAACTTAACGACTTTATAAGTTATGAAGGAAAAAAATTAAGCACATAATAATATCTTAATACCCTGCTGTTTTTTCAAAATTGCTAAGGTGTTTTGTTTCAGTATGTTTGCATTTTATTTTTGGAGTATGAAAAAGATCAACCTCGCAGTATTGTTGCTGGTATTGAGTTTCAGCTTGTGTGCACAGAACACTAAGCAGCAGTATAAGCTGGCCCTTATCGGGTTTTACAATCTTGAAAATCTTTATGACACCATTGACAACCCGGCAGTCAACGATGAAGAGTTTACCCCTAATGGCCCAAGAAATTATACTTCTGTCATTTATCTTGATAAGCTAACAAAACTGGCTACTGTAATTTCACAGATCGGGACGGACATCAACCCGGACGGCCTTGCGATACTCGGAGTGGCTGAAGTGGAAAATGATACGGTGATGAATGACCTGTCGCACCATAAATTATTAGAGAAAAGGGGGTATAAGATCGTCCATTATGATTCCAAAGACCTGAGAGGTGTGGATGTAGGCCTCTTTTACAATCCAAAATATTTTACCGTAGAAGCAAGTGACAAATTGTTTGTACAGTTGCCCGGCGGATCGAAAGATTCTTATTTCACCCGTGATATTTTATGGGTAAAAGGAAAACTGGATGGCGAAACGATCCATGTATATGTAAACCACTGGCCCAGCCGTTTGGGTGGTGAAGAAAGGAGTGCCCCGGCAAGAGCAGCAGCAGCACAGGTTGTCAAAAATCATATTGATTCCATTGGCAAACTGGAACCCAATGCCAAAGTTATCATTATGGGCGATTTGAATGATGATCCTGTAAGTCCAAGCGTTACAGATGTGCTTCAGGCAAAAAGCAAACAAAAAGAAGTGACTCCCGGTGGCTTATATAATCCCTGGTGGGATTTGTATAAAAAAGGCATCGGCACCCTGGCCTACCAGGATGCATGGGGCCTGTTTGACCAGATCATAATTTCATATCCCTGGCTGGACAAACAACAGAATGGTTTTTTCTTTTATCAGCGGCATATTTTTAATAAAGAATTTTTGGTGGAAAATATTGGCCGGTATAAAGGCTACGGCATGAGGACCTGGGATGGTAACCGGTACCGCGGAGGTTATAGTGACCATTTTTCCACTTTTATTGTTTTGCTGAAGAAACTGGTGCCGGTGAAGAAGGGTTTTTGATGACACTACTTAAAGTAAATACCCATAAAACCGCCCTGGTTTGAAGTATTTGGGTAGCTATCAGCAGTTTACATGATGTTCGGGAGCTTATTTCCGGAGTTAAAAGGTCCGGCAATAGGAGTAAAAAGCTCCGATCGTAAGGTTTGGAAGTTTAGGATCGGAGTTAAAAACTCCGGCATTACTATTAAAGAGTGCTGAATTAAGGGGTCGTTGGCTTAAGATCGGAGTAAAAAGCTCCGATCGCAAGGTTTGAAAGCTTAGGATCGGAGTTAAAACCTCCGGCATTACTATTAAAGAGCTCTGAATTAAGAGGTCGCTGGCTTACGATCGCAGTAAAAAGCTCCGATAATAAGGTTTGAAAGCTTAGGATCGGAGTTAAAACCTCCGGCATTACAATCAAAAAGCTCTGAATTAAGAGGTCACTGGCTTACGATCGCAGTTAAAAGCTCCGATTGTAAGGTTTGAAAGCTTAGGATCGGAGTAAAAACCTCCGGTATCAAAGTTTGGAGCAGCGTTGATGCCATTGCCGGTCTTCGGCCAAAAGCAGCACGTCTTTGTTGTGTGCCTCCCTCGTTTTGGATTGACCACTTAAAGTTGTACTTTTGGACAACTTTGTATATTTGTATTGTGCCGGAAAATCACAAAAGCCGAACCCTCATTTTTTTTAAGAACTACTTCGAAACGTTCTTTATTAAACAGCGCCAAAAGGTCAAAGACAAGATCATCTGGACTTTTGATCTGATTGAAGACCTTGTACAAGTTCCGGAAACATACCTTAAACATTTGGAAGGCACGGACGGGCTTTATGAGATTCGGGTACAACAAGGAAGCGATATTTTCAGAATATTTTGCTTCTTTGATAAAGGCAAGTTAGTTGTAATAACAAGCGGTTTTCAAAAGAAAACTCAAAAAACCCCGAAGCAAGAAATTGAGAAGGCATTAAAAATAAAGGAGGAATATCATGCTGAAAAAAAATAAACCTGTAACACTCGACCAGTTTAAGGATAAACACTACGGAAAAAAAGGAAGCGCTAAAAGAGACAAATTAGAAAAGGGATACCAGGAGTTCAAATTGGGTGTTTTAATTTATGAAGCCCGGCTTGAAAAAGGCCTGACACAAGAAGAACTTGCAGAAAAATGTGGCACAAATAAGGCCTATATTTCAAGAGTTGAAAACAACATAAAGGATATTCGCATTTCAACCTTGCAAAAAATTATTGAAGTGGGATTAGGCGGACAGTTAAAGCTTTCCATTAAACTTTAATTTTACTATTATTTGTCATCCTCAGGAGGTCCCGCACTTCAACCTGTTGCAGAATATTTATTTTCAGACAAATTGTGGCTAAAAAACAATTTCATACCAATGAAATATAAGAGATACCCTGTCAGGCCGCCAATGGTATTTAATAAAAGATCATCCACATCAAACACCCCCAGCCCGGTATAAAGCTGGGTTGATTCAAATAACAGGCTTACCATAAAAACGGCCAATACGGTCTTCCATCCTTTTCGCAACCGCAGGAACAGGAGAGGAAGAAGAATTCCCAGGGGTACGAAACCAATGATGTTGCCGCCGAGATTCTTGTATTTTAGTTCCTCGCTTACCCGGCCATAATAATACAGCCTGATAGTGGAAAATAATTTCCAGTTGGCATTTTTCCAGCCTTCTTTTACCACCTGCTTTCTATGGTACTGGTGTGTAAAGTAGTTTTTGTAAAACCGGGGAGACTTTTTAAAGAGAATATTCTTTGTAAGCACCAGCATGGTCAGCATCAGCAAACCCCACAATAGTATCCTGGTACTTTTTCGCTGCTTTTTCATTCTCTTCTAATTATTAATAAATGTATGAAAACCTATGCAAGAAGCATGTGGCCATAAAAGGGATATGGGTCAGTTTGAAAATTAATTGTCTTTTAAATGCTCTTGAACCACAACTTGTCCCGGCTAATCCGGGATAGAAACATAGTAACATAGGATAAAACATAGGATCCTTTGTGTGTA
>CAYUCU010000108.1:0-14001 GCA_964443345.1 uncultured Chitinophaga sp. | reverse complement strand
GAAGAAGAAATGGATTTTTTACCCATTATTCCCCTGAATGAGAGTGACCAGGAGGACCTTAATGGTGTTGAAATTCCTCCTGAGATCGCTTTATTGCCCCTTCGGAATACTGTTCTTTTCCCGGGAGTGGTGTTGCCCATCACCGTAGGCAGGGATAAGAGCATCAAAGCCGTTAATGACGCCTATAAGACTGACAAACTGATAGGCGTAGTGGCACAGAAGGACAGTAATGTGGAAGACCCGGAAGTAAAAGACCTGGAAAACATAGGTACCGTAGCCAAAATTGTAAAGCTGATCAAAATGCCCGACGGAGGCACTACCATTATTATACAGGGTAAGAGCCGCTTCCGGATAGAAGCGATACTGGAAGAAGACCCTTATTTCCGGGCAAAGATCACAAAGCTGGAAGAAGAGGAATCTCCAAAAGATGCCGATTTTGATGCCTATGTGGCCAATATAAAGGACCTGGCAGCAGATATTGTACAGCTGTCGCCCAACATACCCACCGAGGCTTCTATCATCCTTCGCAATATTGAAAACCCTTCCTTCCTCATACACTTTGTATCGAGCAACCTGAATACCGACATCAAGGACAAACAACGGTTGCTGGAACTGAACCAGATCCGCCAGCGGGCCGACCTGCTGATGCAGCTCTTACAAAAGGAACTGCAGTTTGCAGAGCTGAAGAATAAAGTGACCACCAAAACAAGAACAGAACTGGATAAGCAGCAGCGGGAATATTTTCTGCAGCAGCAAATGAAGAGCATCAAAGAAGAACTGGGTGGCGACAGCAATTCACAAGAGATAAAGGAAATGCTGAAAAAGGCAGAAGCAAAGAAATGGCCGCCTGCTGCAAAAGAAATGTTCAAAAAAGGGATCGAGAAACTGGAACGCATGCATCCCAGCACTCCTGATTTTTCTGTGGTATATAATCACCTGGACCTGATGCTGGAACTGCCCTGGGAAGAATATACCGAAGACCATTATGATCTGAAGAAAGCACGGACGACATTGGATGCCGCTAGCCATGGCATGCAGAAGATAAAGGAACGGATACTGGAATACCTCGCCGTGCTGAAACTGAAAGGAGATATGAAAAGCCCGATACTTTGTTTTGTAGGCCCTCCGGGAATTGGCAAAACATCATTGGGAAGAAGTATCGCCCATGCCATTGGCAGGAAATATGTACGACTGAGCCTCGGTGGCCTGCATGATGAAAGTGAGATACGGGGACACCGAAAGACCTATATCGGTGCCATGCCCGGAAGGATATTACAATCTATCCGCAAAGTAAAATCTTCTAATCCTGTTATCGTACTGGATGAGATCGATAAGATCGGAAATGATTTCCGTGGCGATCCCTCCTCTGCATTATTAGAAGTGCTTGATCCCGAGCAGAACCATACGTTTTACGATAACTACCTGGAATCTGAGTATGACCTGAGCAAAGTATTATTCATTGCCACGGCCAATAATTTTCAGAACATTCAGCCGGCATTGCGTGACAGGATGGAAGTGATAGACCTCAGCGGCTATGCGGTGGAAGAAAAAATTGAAATTGCGAAGCAACACCTCTTTCCCAAACAAAAAGAGTTGCATGGATTAAAGAATACCAACTTCCGGATAGCAGATAAAGTGCTGGAAAAAGTGATACAGGACTATACCCGTGAAAGCGGCGTGAGAGAACTGGACCGGCAACTGGCCTCTATCATGCGCAACCAGGCCAAGCAACTGGCCATGAAAGGGAAAATAAAAGCAGCACTAACAGCAGATGATGTAGAAAAGATATTAGGAAAGCCCCGGTACAGCAATGATATTTACAAGATCGCCAACATGGCCGGTGTGGCAGTGGGCCTTGCCTGGACCTATGTGGGAGGCGATATCCTCTTTATTGAAACCAGCCTGAGTGATGGTAAGGGTGAATTGCGCCTGACAGGTAACCTTGGTAATGTGATGAAAGAAAGTGCCAGCACGGCATTGACCTATTTACAATCCAACGCCAAAAAATATAAACTGGATGCAAAACTCTTTGAGAAAAAGAACATACACATTCACGTACCCGAAGGGGCGGTGCCAAAAGATGGCCCCAGCGCCGGCGTTACCATGATGACAGCTATTGCTTCTGCTTTAACTGGCAAAAGGGTAAAACCATTCCTGGCAATGACGGGTGAGATAACCCTGCGTGGGCAGGTGTTGCCGGTAGGCGGCATCAAAGAAAAAGTGCTGGCGGCAAAAAGGGCCGGGTTAAAAGAGATCATTCTTTGCTGGCAAAATGAAAAAGATGTACAGGAAATAGAATCTGATTTTATAAAAGGCATCAAATTTCACTTTGTAAAAACGATGAACCAGGTGCTGGAACTGGCACTGGTGAATTAAGATACAAGAGTGTTTCTTTTTGATTTTTCAACAGCAATACGTCAGACCATCAGTTTATAGATCTCAAATGCTTCTGCATAGGTACTGTTGCATTGCACACCCCGCACTTTGGTCAGCGACCGGGTGAAATCTTCATTCATATAGTTGCGGTGGGATTGTGACCCATATGCTTTCAATGCTTCTGTTTTTTGCAGCAATTGCTTTTCGGTGAGGCGAATAAAACAATCTGTCCTGAAAGAAGAATTATTCCACGGCAATTCATACCCGGCAACAGAACAATTTTTAAAAGCCCGCAATCCTTCCTGGTGAATGACCTGGTGGTCCTGGTGAATATCAGATGCTGCAGGGAGAAATACCAAATCAGGATCGATGGCAGCTTTCAGTTTCAGTAATTCATCAAGTACCTGTTGCCTTGCTTGTGGCAACTCCCTAACTTCATAGTCGAATAAAAAAAGATCAGCCGGTTTAATTCCAAGCAGGGCAGTAGCTTTTTTACATTCATCTGCCAGTGTGGTTGGTGCAAGATGCGCCGGTAACGATTTGGCACAAAGACAGAACGCCGCATAGTACACCGTACATCCTTCCTCACAGAATTTGGCAATGGTGCCACCACATCCAAGCTCACCATCATCGGTATGAGGGGCCAGTACTAATATTTTTTTGGGATCAAACATGCATTCTTGCCTTCATCTGAAGACGAACGACAAAAATAACCTTTAAAACCGGGGATGCAAATTTCATCAGTCTTTTAAATAGCTGGTGGAATCTTTCAGAAAAGGTAACTGCTGACCGTATTGGGTATTAATGATGGCCCGGAAAAGATTCACCCCCGTAAGACTGTCATTACATGCTCCATAATTTCCGGAAGGAAGATGCACCGCAGACAGGTTGAGAAAATGATATTGCTGTGCCACCGGCTCTGTAAAATGTCGGAACCCATGATCTCCCATCAGTACAATAATTGGAGGTGCAGCCGATGATTTCAGAATATGGTCCACCAGTTCCAGCAATTTCTTATTACTGTATTGCAGGTATTCAATATAGGCTGCTTTATTGGTTTGCTGTCCCTCCACCAGTTTTTCAAATGGTTGCTCTTTGCCGTTCTTATCATAATAATAAGGATAGTGCGGCAGTTCCAGGTGGGTGTAAACAAATTTCGGCGCCTTCGTTTTTTTATCCGCCAGCTCCCAGGTAAGGGAATAGATATTATCGTTATTATGCTTGATGGAATAGGTTACTTTCCTCAATGCCGCCTTGGATCGAAACCTTGTAACGATATTAAAAAGAATATTTTTTTCCACCCGACTCAAAAAGGTTTGAGCAGTTATCAGTTTGGTACTTACCGGCAAAAAATTCTCCAGCCGCCTGCCCGGTTGTCCTTCAAAATCAAAAATGGAATAATTGTAAAACTCATACCCATGATATTGCAGGAACTGCAGCAGCCGGTTGTCACGAATACTTTCATAACTATAAGTAAGATCAGACTGGTTGCGGTTATTATCCAGCAGTTGCAGGTAGTCCATATTCAAAATGGAACCGACAGAGAAAGGCGTATAGTTATAGTTACTGCGGCTCTCAGATATCACCTTGAATTTCCGGTTGCTGAGTGCTGAAAGGAAGGTACTGTTATCAAAACCGAACAGGTCTTTTAATTCTGTATTACCCGCATATTCATCTGCAATGATAAAATACACATCGGGCCGCTGGCAGGTATCACAAATAGTAAAACCCGCAGGAAGTGCCGCGGATACTTTTTTACGGGAAAATAGTTTGCTCAGTAATGATCCGGTATCAACAAGGATGAGTAAGAACAGCAGTACATTCAGGTAGGTTCTTGTTTTTGAAAAGCCGGACCTTCTTTTTTTGATAACAATGAATGCGACAATAAAAAGTACAGCTGCAGCCGGGAGGATAAAGGTGTAACTGGTAATAAACGAACTGCCCGCCAGTCTTTTCCATCCATCATGCAGGCTGCCAAAAAAGAAGTGGAAAGCCATGATGAGAAAGGCGGCCAGGTTGGCTTTGGTAAAGTTGCGGTACCATAGCCAGAACAGTAAAGCGAATAGCAAAGAGAACCCAATGTAGAGCAACGTCAGCAATACCGCATCTTTCAGCGGGATGTAGTCATAGTTTTCTGTGCAGCCGTGCAATACAAAAAATACGGGCAGCAGGTACAGGAATACCGGTTTATTCCTGGTGATATGGCGAAGACGGGTCATCATATTTTTTCCATCAGGTATAAAATTCTTCCGGATGCGGCTATTTCCTGTTTCTGTTTGATGCGAAAGTATTGAGAGAAATAGTGTTCAAAGGATTCCTGGCTGTAGAAACTGAAAACATCCTTCCGTCCCGCCAGCATCAGTTGTATCTTTTCATCTGTCTTAGGTACAAATTCAATGACCAGTTTTTGACAACAGCCCGCAAATAATGCAGTGATCTTATCAAAAGGAATATTCTTGCCAATAGCCAGGTGATGGATCAATGCCAGCGCAAAGATCATGTCCACCTTTAGCCGGCTGGTAAAAGAACTGTGTTCTTCGTTATTTACACCAATAGCGGGAGAGGGGTTAGCCAGATCGATTATTACCGGCTGAATGTTGATGATCGTTTCTTTTTTTAAGGAGTTATAAAGCGTATTGATGCAGAAAGGATCAAAGTCGGCTGCAATGGTCCTTATATTATGCTTTGCGAGCAGCCTCGATAAAGCTCCGTCATTTGCACCCAGGTCGGCTGCTGTTGTTATATCTTTTTCAGCAGAAAGCCATTGCCCGATAATTTCTTTTTTTGATTGCAGGTAATCCTCCCGCTGGCCTGCTTCATCATAATAAGCTGACCAGGTACTTTGTTGCGGCGATAGTGTCAGTTTTTGGATCAGTAATTCCAGGCTGGCAACCAGGTTCAGCATTTTCTTCCGGGAGAAGGTTCCCTTTTTTTCACCCGGTGGTTTATTACTTGCAGCTATGCGGGCATGCAGGTGTATATGCAGATAAGTGTGCAGCGACAATTTACTCCGGAAAGGCAATAGTGATTTTGTTACAGACAAAGGAATGCCATCGGGCCAGGCCAGCGATAATTGTTGCAATGGCTGCTTCTTATAATGCATCAGCAGCAAGGGCGAAAGAAAACATTCACAAAACTGGCGGTAAGCTACCCAGGGCTCCGCTTCGTTATATCTTTCAAATGAAAGGCTGTCAATAAAGATCAGTTGGTAATTATGCCACTGGATATTATAAGGAGTAGCGTCTTTCAGTATTAAACCGTGCCGGATGGATTCTTTCAGAATGCTCAACGTAAGCAATGCCGCATCCTTCAGCATATCAAAAGGCCATTCATACGGATAAGAAATAAAAGGAACAGGTTCTGGTTGTAATGTAAGATACCAGTCATCACTCCCCGTCAGGTTTTCATTGACAACATGATGTGGCAGCAGCCATTTTTTTTGTACCAGTTGTTCATAACAACCGCTTTGTATAAATAAATCGAAATCGTCTTTGAAATTTTTATTTACCTGCCTGTATAGTACTCCGTCCTTTAAAAAAATAAATCCGGAAGGGTCCCGGAAAGAGGAGGGATGTATGGCATAGTTAGACATCAGGCTGGCGGATTGTCTTTGGGTTTTTTATCAGAACGAAAGAAAAGTGATTTGATATAATTCCTGATGTTTCTGAAAAAGAAAGCCACACCCAATGCAGCGGCTGCAATGAGCTGTACCAGGTAACTGCCACTGCCCGGGTCAATATAGATCAGGTACTGCATCACAGGTAGCGAAGATTGGTTTTTGGCGATAGGATGAGCAACGTCTCATACATCAGTTTGATCGTATTTTCTATATCATCACGGTGCAGCATCTCCACGGTGGTGTGCATATAACGAAGTGGAATTGAGATGAGAACTGACGGGCAACCATCATTTGAATAAGCAAATGAATCCGTATCAGTGCCCGTGCTGCGGCTTAATGCCCTCCATTGGATCGGAATTTTTTTATCAGCCGCCACTTTTTCCACCACAGCAAGCAGTTTATTATGTACTGCGGGTGCATAAGAAAGCGACGGGCCTTTGCCGGTACTCACATCACCTTCTATGTTCTTATTGATCATAGGGGTGGTGGTATCATGCGTTACATCCGTTACGATCGCAATATCCGGTTTGATGCGGCGGGCGATCATTTCAGCGCCTCGCAAACCGATCTCTTCCTGCACGGCATTCACTATATACAAACCAAACGGTAATTTCTTTTTGTTCTCTTTCAGCATCCGGGCCACTTCAGCTATCATAAAACCGCCGATACGGTTATCAAAGGCACGTCCTACATAATTGTTATTTGCCAGTTCATCAAATCCATCCTGGTAAGTAACCACCGCACCGATATGAATCCCCAATGCTTCAACTTCTTTCTTATTACGGGCGCCACAATCCAGCCACAGGTTATCAGTTCTTGGTGCCGGTTCTTTTTGTTCAGGGCTTCCGATACGGGTATGTATGGCCGGCCAGCCAAATACCGCTTTTACAGTTCCTTTCTTTCCATGAATAAGGACCCTGGATGCAGGTGCTGTCTGATGGTCCACACCGCCATTTCTTTTTAAATAAATAAGACCCTCTGCAGTAATATAATTCACAAACCAGCTGATCTCGTCCGCATGTGCTTCTATTACCACTTTGAATTTGTGGTCCGGGTTAATGACACCCACTGCCGTTCCGTACGGATCCACATAATGTGTGTCCACATAAGGTTTCAGGTACTCGATCCAGAGTTTCTGCCCCCAGGTTTCAAAACCAACCGGGGAGGCATTATTGATATAACGCTTAAAAAAATCAAAAGCCTTTTCGGTAATGATCGTTTTTGAGGCCTTTACAGATTTTGCCATAATTCCTTATTTATAATGAACGGGTTAGTAAAGCGAAGATAAGAAGCAGGGCTTTAACTATCATCATTCCATCATGCTGCAGCACAAATAAAGCTTCCTCTTTGGAAACCGTGAACCGGTGGTAAAGCCAGAATACCAACACTACGGGCAATAACAGGGCTATGTAAAAAACAGGCTGGTTCAATTTGAAATAGTAAAGCAGCAGTAAGGCAAGCACTGCATTAATGAATAAGGTAAGCCATTTACCATAACGCAGGCTTTTTTCAGGCCCTGCCGACACGGCGATCGTTCTTACGCCATCTTTTTTGTCTTCTTCATGATCGTTGATATTAAACAACACACACAATGATGCAATAAAGAAAAAGCGATGGAGGAACAGGAAAGCTAATTGAAATGAATTCATAGTACCCGGCAATAACATCCAGACCGGTAGCAAGGTGGTGGTAAAGCCCCAGGTAAAACTAAGCGACACTAATTTTAACCAGCCCACCTGCCGCAATCCTTTTTTATTCCACGGAGTAAGCGGGTGAGAATACCCTAATGCCAGCAACGGAATAAGAATGAATAAGGCCAGGTTAGTAAAATTGAAAACGCCATCCCGGTAGAAAATATCGTTCCGGTGATAGATAACGATGGCGGCAATGACCAGGGCACTTGCTGAAAGAAAGACCAGGAGCACCATTTTATTTTTCCGGCTCCATTCCAGCCGGCTGTCCGTTTTATCCTTTTTACTTTTTGACCAATAATGCAAACAGTAAACAAAGAGCGTACAGCAAAACAACAGCGGTGCATACCAGTTAACAGATTGCGGCAACTGCAGCAGCACAAATATTTCAACCGTTAGTGCAAGAGCACAGGCAGCAATGAAAAGGTTGGAATAAACAAGAAAGGCAGTAATTTTTTTTAACCGTTGTAAAACCAAGGTCAGGGTTTTTTCAGCCGGATCTGTTCCGACTCTTTATAATCACTGCGGTTGGCTGCTTTATCCATCAGCACCAGACCGAGAGTGGCCGTAGTATCCCTGATGGACACACCGGGAAGTGGCACCAGGTCAGGAATATTATTGGTATTGTATTCAAAAGTGATTTCGATGTCTCCCTGCCGGGTCTTTACAGGAATATCCAGCACATCAAAAGAATAACGGAATGTATCTTTTCTTACAACAGTGGTGCCGTTATACCATTTATAAACGATCAGTACCGAATCCACATCACCTTCCTGGTCGGTAAACTTACCTTTCATATTGAGCACATCACCGTGAGAAACGGTAGTGGGAGAAATGGACTTTATTTCAACCTGCGGGATGGTGGTAAACTTATCTTTGCCACAGGCAATTACTAAAACGGTAACGGCGGCAATTGCTAAATAACTGTATTTCATGGCAGGAATTTGAGTTCTCACAAATTTACAATATTTGAGGACATAAAGCGACATGACAGACGAATGGGATCATAAAATTTTTAACGGTAAAAAGGACAGTTTCAATGCGCTGGCAATGGAGGTTTTCGCCTTTCAGCATCAGCAAAATGGGGTGTACCGGGCCTATGCAGATGCACTGGGAATAAACCCCGCGACGGTACAGCACATGGACCAGGTCCCTTTCCTGCCCATCCGGTTTTTTAAATCACATGAGGTAAAGACCACTGAATTTGAACCGGAGCTGGTATTCGAAAGCAGTGGCACCACAGGGATGATCAACAGCCGGCACCTGGTAAAAAGTGCAGCTCTGTATGAACAAAGTTTCACCAAAGGATTTGAAGCAACTTACGGCCCGGTAAGCGACTGGTGCATCATCGGCTTATTACCTTCCTACATAGAACGGTCCAATTCTTCTTTGGTATATATGACGGATAAGCTCATACAGCGCAGCGGCCATCCGCAAAGCGGTTTTTACCTGGAAGGATATGAGAAATTATTTACCACACTTGCCACATTAGAATCGCAACAACAAAAAACACTGGTGATAGGGGTCACCTTTGCCCTTCTCGATTTTGCAGAGCAATACCAGTTGCCATTAAGATATACCACACTCATGGAAACCGGCGGTATGAAAGGCCGGCGCAAAGAAATGGTCCGTGCTGAAGTGCATGCCATATTACAACACTCCTTCGGCCAGGCTGCCATTCATTCAGAATATGGGATGACGGAACTGTTATCACAGGCCTATTCAAAAGGAGAGGGACTTTTCCATTGCCCGCCCTGGATGAAAGTGTTGGTACGGGATGAAGAAGATCCATTGCAATTAAAAACATCAGGCTCCGGTGTTATCAATATAATAGACCTTGCCAATATTTATTCCTGCGCTTTTATTGCTACAGATGATGTGGGCAAATTGTATCCTGATGGAAGCTTTGAAGTACTCGGCAGAATGGATGGAAGTGATATGCGGGGATGCGGATTGATGGTGGTGTGATGAAGTTAAAATAAGACCGGGTTTCGCAGGTTGTGTGTTCATGTAGGTATGATTCTATTATGGTTCAAAATTCAAAAAAAAACTCAACATCTTTGCTGAGGTTTTTTGCTCGGAACTCCTGCCCAATGACTTTAGTCAGGCAAGGAACCTGCACATCCTTTAGCGCTGCTGCATAATGATAAGGGGTCACAGGATTTGGCCTCTTTATTTTGAAAATGGTAACATAATTGTTACCTTTGCTTTTGTACTAAACGATTTCTACACAACCTTAAAACTTCCGGACATGACAAACAATTCAAAAATTAATGTTCATGACGGCCAAGGAACTTTTAAGGCAACTCAGACTGGATGGATGGTATGATGTAAAGCAAAAGGGTTCACATTTGCAGCTAAAACACCCGGTAAAGAAAGGAAAAATTACAGTCCCTGTGCACAGTGGTAAGGACATTGCTAAAGGTACTTTAAATCAGATTTTGAAAACAGCAGGCTTAAAATAGTAATAAAATGTCAGGTAAAGCAAATGCTATTAAACCCCAGTTAATAGTGGAAAAATCAGATGGGACACTTTGGGGCCGGGTGAAGGTCAATGGAAATTTAATTGTTGATTCGGCTTCCACTTTGGACAAACTAAAGAATAAAATGAAGAACCTGATTTTCGACTTTGAAGAATTGAAGGTTGACGATTTCATTCTGAGTTTTGATCTTACAACATTTTTTGAACAATATCCTTTTATAAATATTATGGAGATTGCCAATAAATCAGGGATCAATTATGGTCTGATGAGGCAGTATTCAATTGGGTATAAATTTCCTTCTGAAGAGCGGGTCAGGAAAATTGAAGACACGATAAGGGAAATTGGCAGACAGTTATCAAAGATAAAATTGCATAAAGCTCAAAAAGCAGTTGCATAAAAACAAATCAGGTGCTACTATTTACTATTTACCTCCTCACAAACAAAATGATTAATTGCCGGATGTCAGCTTTTCTATATCATCTAAATCTTTATGACGACCTGCCGCTTTTTTAGCCTGAATAAGATTATTCAAGTGAATAAATCTAATTAGTAACCCTTCTTCAGCAAAGACCTGTGCCATGGAAAAAGCCTCTTCAAATTCTACGCCCTTGAGTTTTGTGATAATATCAATGCTTACCGGCGGACGACCATACGAAAAAACATCAGCACTATCTGCATCAAGGAACTTTTGTTCGGTCATATCAAACAGTGGCAGACCAAATTCAGCAAATGCAAGTTTGATTTTCGAATAGTTTTCTTTTTTCCTGTTAACCCAAATATCCATGTCGCCGGTGGCTCTCCTGTATCCATGCAGGATTACGGCATAACCACCAACCAGCATATATTGTACATCATGTTTATTCAAAGCCTGAATAAAGTCCCTGAAATCTTCATTGAAAATGTTACCCATTAGTTAGAAAGTTTCCTCTTGGAGAAACATGCTTTATCCATCTTTGGTGGATTATCTATGGTAAAGCCATATGCCTGAGAAATAAGGTAATATGCCTGACGCAAACGTTCCGAATATGAAATATCCTTGTCATATACGTTTGCTGCATCAGCTTCTTCAAAGGTCATTATTCTGAATGCAGTCCTGTCAAATTTATAATCTGCCATAAACAAATGTAAGGATTAGTCAGAAAGGGGCAAGATGATGCGTGGCCGGACGATACAGCAAATATAAGCGCCTTGTAAATTAATAATTCACAAGGCTTTGTGCCCAGAACTCCTGTCCGAATGGCTTTAGTCAGGCGGGGATTCCCTGCCTGCGTGACGCAGTCAGGCAGGGAACCAGCATATCCTTCAAATAGAAAACCCCAACATCTCTGTTGGGGCTTTGTGCCCAGAACTGGATTCGAACCAGCACATCCTTTCGAACGCTGCCACCTGAAGGCAGTGCGTCTACCAATTTCGCCATCTGGGCAAAATTATCGGGGTTGCAAATATAGCAAAACCTCTAAACATTAAACCTCAAACTTCAAACTGAATTATCAGGCGCTAACATTAAAATCCCGCAACGCATCATTCAAACTCGTCTTTAGGTCTGTACTCGGCTTTCGCTGCCCGATAATAAGGGCACAACCCACACCAAACTCACCCGCCGGAAATTTTTTGGTATAAGAGCCCGGTATCACCACACTCCTGGCCGGCACCCGGCCTTTTGTTTCCACCGGCACCGGGCCGCTTACATCTATTATTTTGGTTGATTGCGTCAGCACAACATTAGCCCCCAGCACTGCTTCCTTTTCCACGATCACCCCTTCCACTACGATACAGCGGCTGCCAATAAAACAGCCGTCTTCAATGATCACGGGGCTGGCCTGCAACGGTTCCAGCACACCTCCAATACCCACACCACCACTCAGGTGCACGCCTTTGCCTATCTGGGCGCAACTGCCCACCGTGGCCCAGGTATCCACCATCGTACCCTCATCCACGTAAGCACCGATATTGACATACGAAGGCATCAGCACCACATTCTTTGCCAGGTAAGCGCCATAGCGGGCCACGGCATGAGGCACCGCCCTCACCCCAAGCGCCGCATAATTTTTCTTCAGCAACATCTTATCATAGAATTCAAATGGAGCCACCTCCCAGGTCTGCATTTGCTGAATGCCGAAATAGAGCAGTATTGCCTGTTTCACCCATTCATTTACTACCCATTTACCTTCTTCCGGCGAAGCCGTTCTCAACCGCCCTTTATCCACTTCCTCTATCACCGCCCTCACCGTATCGCTGTATTTAGTATCCTTTAATAATTCACGGTTGGTCCAGGCTTCTGATATAAGTTCTTTCATGCTGCGAAAATAGTTCTAAAGAAGGAAAGTTGGTAAAGTCAGAAAGATGGAAAGACAGGAAGACAGAAAGTCGGGAAGACTATTTGAGCTACAAGTAACTTTCTTTCGGTCTTTCGGTCTTCCGGTCTTTCCGACTTTCTGTCTTCCGGACTTTCCGACTTTCCAGCAACCAGTCTCTTGGCACACTTTAAACGATACTTAGAAAAACAACGGCTCCCATTTTCATATTTCCATATTTTCACACTTTCAAATTGTATCATGAACATCGGCTTCGATGCAAAAAGAGCATACCACAATGGCACCGGGCTGGGGCATTACAGCCGCACCCTGTTGCAGTCATTGTCACAATACTATCCCGGGCATCAGTATTACCTGTTCAATCCAAAAGCATCCCATTCATTTAATATAAGAGGACAAAATCTTCACGAAGTAGTACCGACCGATCTGTTGTACAAAGCCTTCCGCTCTGCCTGGCGCAGCAGCTGGGTAAAAAAAGACCTGCAACGCTTGAAGATAGATCTGTATCACGGACTAAGCCATGAAATCCCTTTAGGCATTCAGCAAACAGGTGTTAAGTCCGTTGTTACCATACATGATCTCATTCACGAACGCTATCCCGAACAATACAATGCCATAGATGTAAAGATCTATTCCAAAAAATTCCGCTATGCCTGCCAGCATGCTGACCGGGTGATCGCCATCAGCGAACAAACCAAACGTGACATTATAGATTTTTATAACACACCCGAAGAAAAGATCAGGGTTTGTTATCAAAGCTGCAATCCTGCCTTTGGTGCAACAGTTTCGGAAGAAGAAAAGAAAAGAGTAAAAGAAGTATATAAGTTGCCTGGAGAATTTTTTCTCAGCGTCGGCTCCATCATCGAAAGAAAGAACCTGCTGAATAGCTGTAAAGCCATTTTTTTGCTCCGCAATGAACTGCACATTCCACTCGTAGTCATTGGCGATGGCGGCAAGTATAAGCAACAGGTAAAAGATTACATCAAACAAAATGGTATAGAAGAAAGGATCATCTTTCTGTCAGAAAACTCATCAGCGAAATCCTCCCCCTCTTTCAAATCTGCGATCGATTTTCCCGCCATCTATCAATCCGCCACAGCCCTGCTCTATCCTTCCTTCTTCGAAGGGTTTGGCATACCGGTGCTGGAAGCCCTGTGGAGCCGGTTGCCGGTCATTACTTCCAGTGTATCCTGTTTGCCCGAAGCCGGTGGCGATGGTGCTTATTATGTGGACCCTTCCAGTGCAGAAGAGATCGCAGCAGCAATGAAGAGAATTTATTCGGATAAAGAAGTGGCAGCTTCACTAAAAGAAAAAGGCTGGCAGCAGGCACAAAATTTTACACCACAAAAAGGAGCAGATGCGGTAATGAACGTTTATAATGAGTTATGGTAGATTTTGAAAAAGATATAGAGCAATGCCTGCAGGTGCTGAAAGAAGGCGGCCTGATATTGTATCCCACTGACACGGTGTGGGGCATTGGTTGTGATGCCACCAATGCAGCCGCAGTGGAGAAGATT
>CAYUCU010000107.1:0-14217 GCA_964443345.1 uncultured Chitinophaga sp. | reverse complement strand
TTTCTTCTTATTCCACCAGTTGGTTGCAGCATGCTAAAAAGTATACAGAGCTGATGATTGAAAGATTTGGATTTACTGCAAATTCACTGGTAGTGGAAGTAGCTTCCAACGACGGCTACCTGCTTCAGTATTTTGCGGAAAAAAAGATCCCGGTATTGGGAATTGAACCCACCGCTAATACAGCAGCAGTAGCCATACAAAAAGGCGTTAATACGATCACAGAATTTTTTGGAGAAAAACTGGCTACCGACCTGGTACAAAAAGGAACTAAAGCCGACCTGCTTTTGGGGAATAACGTGTATGCCCACGTTCCTGATATCAATGACTTTACAAAAGGGCTAAAGACCTTATTGGCCCCCGAAGGGGTTATTACATTAGAATTTCCACACCTGGTACAGCTGGTGGAAAACAGCCAGTTCGATACTATATACCATGAGCATTTTTCCTATCTGTCATTTTATACGGTGAAACAGATATTTGAAAAACAAGGATTAGAACTTTTTGATGTGGAAGAAATTCCAACTCATGGAGGATCACTTCGTATTTACGGAAAACACAAGCAGGATAGCAGTAAGCCGGTTTCGCCAAGGGTAACAGCTTTGCTGGAGAAAGAATTGGCTAAAGGCATTAATAAGCCGGGATACTATGCAAAGTTCCAGGAAAAAGCAGCGGCTATAAAACTGGACCTGCTGGAATTTCTAATTGAACAAAAAAGAAATAATAAAAAGGTAGCGGCATACGGCGCTGCGGCAAAAGGCAATACATTGCTCAACTTTTGCGGGATCAAGAACGACCTTATTGATTTTGTGGTAGATGCCAATCCGCATAAGCAGGACAAATTTTTACCGGCCAGTCATATCCCTGTTGTTAATGAGCAGGTGTTAAAAGACCAGCAACCGGATTATGTGATCATACTTCCCTGGAACCTGGAAACGGAGATAACGGAACAACTTTCTTATATAAAAGAATGGGGCGGACAGTTTGTAATTCCTATACCTAAATTAAAAATTAAGTAATACAGCGATAGTGAAAGTATTGGTAACAGGTGCTACAGGCTTTATCGGCAATTATGTTATTGGCGAATTACTAACCAGGGGAATTACAGTAATTGCTACCTCCACCCATATTGATAAAGCAAAACAAAAGAGCTGGTATGATAAGGTGTCTTATATACCTCATACAATCGGTGAAGAAACAAACCAGGACCTGTTTACAAAGTTCCGGCAACCAGATCTGCTCATACATCTTGCCTGGAAAGGATTACCCAACTATAAAGATCTGTTTCATTTCGAAGAGAACCTGTTGCCGCAATACTTTTTTTTAAAGAACCTTATTGAGAATGGGTTGAATGACATTACCATAACAGGGACTTGTTATGAGTATGGCATGATAAATGGTTGCCTTGCAGAAGATATGGTGCCAGACCCGGCTAATGCTTATGCTATTGCCAAGAATTCTCTCCGTCTTTTTTTAGAAATGTTGCAAAAGAAGCAAAGCTTTTCGCTCAAATGGATGCGGCTATTTTATATGTATGGTGAAGGGCAGAGTCCTAACTCTTTGCTGGAGCAGTTAAAGAAAGCGCTGGAGCAAAACGAAGAAGTTTTTAACATGAGTGGTGGCGAACAAGTGAGAGACTACCTGCCGGTGGAAAAAGTGGCAGCGTACATTGTTTCAGCAGCGTTGCAAAATGAAACAACAGGTATTATCAATTGCTGCAGCAACCAGCCAGTTACTGTAAAACAACTGGTAACAAATTACTTAGCAAAAACCGGACGATCAATAAAACTAAACACAGGCTATTATCCTTACCCGGATTTTGAACCCATGGAATTTTGGGGAGATGATAATAAACTTAAAACAATTATTAAACATGAGTAATCCAATCGAACAATTTCAACAGGAAAAAAAGGACCGGATCAGCAGTTTTGCCCACAATAAGGAATTGACTGATGCGGCCGAACAATTTAATATTGCTTCTAATAAAGCAATGTATTCTTATAACTTTTCCTGGATGGGCCGCCCCATCATTCAGTATCCGCAGGATATGGTGGCAATGCAGGAGCTGATCTGGAGTATTAAACCCGACCTGATCATTGAGACCGGCATTGCACATGGCGGATCTCTTATATATTATGCATCCATTATGGAGCTGATTGGAAAAGGAGAGATCATTGGTGTTGATATTGATATCCGGGATCATAACCGGAAAGAGATCGAAGCACACCCGATGTACAAAAGAATTTCCATGATCCAGGGAAGCGCTATTGATGCATCCATTGTGGCCAAAGTTGCTGAGGCAGCAAAGGGTAAAGAAACCATAATGGTTTGCCTCGATTCAAATCATACACATGAGCATGTACTTGCCGAACTCCGCATGTATCAGCATTTTGTAACTAAAGGCTCTTATCTTGTGGTATTCGATACTATTGTTGAGGATATGCCCAAAGGAATGTATGACCGTTCCTGGGATAAAGGCGATAATCCGAAAACGGCCGTATGGGAATTCTTAAAAGAAAACAGTGACTTTGAAGTAGACAAGTCAATAGACAATAAACTGCTGATAAGTGTAGCGCCGGATGGTTACTTAAAAAGAATCAAATAAACCAGGCGGCTGTATCGCCTGTAAGAAGCTAAAGCGGCTATCAAATACGTATCCATTAAATGAGTTCACTGCAAAGAAATATTGTTGCCAACCTGGTTGGAAAATTCTGGTCTGTTGCAATAGTTCTCATTTTAATTCCGCAATACATCCATTACCTCGGGATTGAATCCTACGGGCTCATCGGTTTTTACAGTACACTTATTGGTTCGATGGCAATACTGGACCTGGGGCTTAGTACCACACTCAATAGGGAGTTGGCCAGGTTCAGGGCTGAAAGCAGGCCGGCCAATGATACCCGCAATCTTACCTTTTCACTGGAATGTGTTTATTGGGGTATCGGCTTACTTATAAGTCTTATTGTTGTTTCCCTGTCAGGGCCTATTGCAGAAAATTGGGTGAACGCTGAAAAGTTACCGTCACATGTAGTAAGAGAATCTGTTATCCTGATGGGTATTGTGATCGCTTTTCAATGGCCCATCAGTTTATATAGTGGCGGATTGACAGGTTTGGAAAAGCAGGTGCTTAATAATACCATCAATGTTATTATGAGTACCCTGCGGGCAGCCGGCGTACTTATTGTTCTTATATTTTTCTCCCGCACCTTACAGGCTTTTTTTCTCTGGCAGGCAGGAGTAAGTTTATTGTATGTGCTGGTGATGCGTTGGGCACTTTGGAAAGAAATGCCCCGGCATCATCAACGGCCCCGTTTTTCCAGGGAGCAACTTAAAATTATCTGGCGATTTGCGGCCGGCATGACGGCTATTGGCGTGGTTACCTTTCTGCTGATGCAGGTGGATAAGATCATACTGAGCAAGCTGCTGTCCCTGTCACACTTTGGGTATTATACATTGGGCTTTTCTATAGCCACCAGTATCAGCATGCTTACCAATCCCGTAAGCATTGCCTTCTTTCCCAGGTTTACCACACTTATTTATGGCAACAAACAGGAAGAATTAAAATTATTATACCACCAGGCCTGCAAATTAATGGCCTCGTTTATTTTCCCTTTTTGTATTGTGCTGTTTTTCTTTATGCATGATATTCTGCGGATATGGACAAAAGACATAACAACAACAGAACAAACCTGCGATATAGCCAGGATATTGCTTGCGGGCAGCATGCTGAATGCATTGATGGTAATGCCTTATAATCTTCTTATTGCAAACGGGTGGACAAGATTTACTATTATCCAAAATTCCATAGCGGCCATTCTTCTGATTCCCTTGTTATTTTGGCTGGCAAACAAATACGGTGGAGTGGGTGCTGCCTATGTGTGGGTACTGGTGAACCTAGGATATGTGCTGATAAGTCAACCGCTGATGCACCGGAAATTATTAAAGAAAGAACTATTCAGGTGGTATTGGAACGACACGTTGATCCCGTTGCTGCCTCCGTTGCTGACAGTACTTGCCATTAAATTCTCACTGGAAAAGTTTTTACCGGATTTTAAATTAAATCTCTGGGCGATAGGGGCCATCTTCCTGGTGGCGTTTAGCATTACTTTGTTTTATATGCGTGAAGGAAGGGTATTCCTTTTACAGTTGTTCCAGAAAAAAAGTAGTTAATTATGAGTGAAGGTAGACAGTTGCCGTTGGTAAGTATTATTATTACTTCTTATAACAGGGCCCCCTGGATCGATAAAGCTATTCAGTCATCACTGGCACAGGATTATGCCAACCTGGAAATCATTATTACAGATAATTGCAGCACCGATAACAGTGATGAAGTGATCCGGAAGTATGTAGCTGATCCCCGTATCTGCTATTCCAGGAATGAGTCAAATATTGGAATGCTTGGTAATTTTAAAAAAGGCACCAATGAACTGGCTAAAGGAGAGTATGTATTATATGTATCCAGTGACGATTATTTGAAAGATCCTGGGTTTATTTCAGCAGCAATGGATTTGTTTTTGAGTAACCCGGATATGAGACTGGTCTTTGGCAAGTTTGCCACATTTAATTTCCATTCCGGGCAGGATATTCATTTTTATCAAAGCTCGTTGTGGGATAAAAGCAGTTGGGCAGGTAAAGATGTTTTCTTCCAATATCCATCCAATGGCTTTCTTTGTTTTGGCGGCTGCCTTTTTAAAAGAAAAGATATTATTGACTTTAATGTCTTTGAAATGGGGCATGTGAACTTTGATGTGGAGTGCATTCTGAAGATCATGCTTTTAGGTGATGTGGGCTTTACGGATAAAGAGGCCTATGTGTTTATCCGTCATGGTGATAACCAATCGGGTAGTATGAATATGGAAGCGCAATTGAATAAGCTCACCTATATTGAGGAAGTGTATGAGTTTGCCGGTAAGCAATTAGGAGAAGCGTATGGTATCCGGCTATTAGACTGGAAAGATCAAATACTCAATAATTCTATCAAAGGGTCTTTGTACTTCATGAAGATGCACAACAGCCCGATCTTTAAAGAGTTCTATTCTTATATAAAGAAGCATTACTCCCGGAATTATAAGATGATCACCCGGAATTTATCCTGGTATGCCAAGATTAAGATCAACCGGAAACTGCTTCTGTTCTTGTACAAAAAATTTAAACCCTCCTATTACAGGCAGGAATTTGCAGGAGAAGCCCAGCAAATAACAGGATAGTAAAACAGCATGGGTAAGAAAATACTGATTTATTCTCCAACAAATCTTCGGGCGGTCGATCAGCAATCGCAGGCAGAACTGCTGGTGAGAAACGGGCATGAAGTGTTTTTGCTGACGTGGGCTACCCGTGGCCCATTGCATGAAAACTTTGAACAGGCAGGAGCTAAAAGCTTTTCTGCTGAAACCGTAAAAGGAAGAAGCCTGTTTTTTTTTATCAACCAATGCCGGTTCCTGGTAAAGTTTTGCAAGACGCATAAAATAGACGTTATTTTTTCGCACTTGCAAAGCAATGCTGTAGTAAGTGGTATGGCTAAGTATTTCATAAAGGCAGACGTATATTATTTCCGCCACAATTCAGATTACGTGGAATTGATGCCCTCCCGGAAAAATAAATGGCTGAATAAATTGGCGAACCGGCTTTCTCCTTATATAGTGGCCATCTCCGGAAAAGTGAAGGACCAGCTGATCAAAGAAGGAGTAGCGGAAAGGAAAATACTGCGGATCAATTACTGTTACAATTTTTCCCAGTACAGGAAGAATAGTCTGAATGCTGCAGGAACCATCAGGGAAAAATATAAAACAGACTTGCTGTTACTAATGGTGGCCCGGCTGGACCCCTTAAAGCGCCACACTATGGCGTTTGAAGCAGTGAAACAACTAACTGACCTGGGAGTGGATTGTAAATTGATATCAATCGGTGAAGGCCCGATGCGAAAGGAGTTGCAGGAATGGATAGACAGCCGGAAGATGAATGAAAAAATATTCCTGGAGTCATTTGCTCCAAACACCATTGATTATTTTGAAGCATGTGATATGCTGATCCATCTCTCTTATTCTGAAGCAAGCAGTCATGTGGTAAAGGAAGCAGGTATGTGCAGTAAAACGGTAATAGCCTGTAAAGACGTTGGCGATTTTAATGATTACCTGAAGCATAATGTAAATGCTTTTTTAACTGACAAAGAAAACCCTGTGCCGGAAGTTGTCAGTCTTTTAAAGACGCATTACCAGGACAAAAACTTGTTACAGCAAATGGGTAAAGCCCTGCACCAGGAAGTAGTGAGCACCTTCAGCATGGAAGCTGTAGAAAAAAATTATCAGCAATTATTAAACAGTAATTAATATGAGAAAGATCCTTGTAACAGGAGGCGCAGGAAATGTGGGTGGCTCGATGGCAAAAAAACTGGTGGAGAACCAGGAAAATTTTGTAGTGATCGTGGACGACCTGAGTACCGGCAGTGCCGGTAAATTACCAGACAGCAGTAAATACAGCAATTTTAAGTTCATCAAAGCGGATGTAAATTCATTTAATGATATTTCACCCGTTGTGCTTCGCTATGGGTTTGATTATATTTTCCATTATGCTGCTGTTGTGGGAGTGAAACGTACACTGGATAATCCGGCAATGGTGCTGAATGATATTCAGGGAATTAAAAATATCCTTGAGCTGGCAAAGAACACCGGCGTAAAAAGAATGTTTTATTCTTCTTCTTCAGAGGTATATGGAGAGCCGGTAGAATTCCCTCAAAATGAGGACACCACTCCGCTGAATTCTAAATTGCCATATGCGATCGTTAAGAACGTTGGCGAGGCGTTCCTGAAATCTTTTAAGAAGGAATATGACCTGGATTATACCATTTTCCGTTTTTTTAATACCTATGGTCCGGATCAAAGCCCTGATTTTGTTGTATCGAAGTTTATTGATGCAGCACTGGCCGGTCAGCCAATTACTTTGTATGGCGATGGATTGCAAACAAGGACATTCTGTTATATTGACGATAATATCGAAGCGACTACCAATTCATTATACAACGATCTGTTTGTGAATGATGTGGTGAATGTAGGGTCAGATAAGGAAATGACGATCCTGGACCTTGCAAAGCTGGTGATTAAGGAAGTGGGATCTTCCTCGCAGATCGTATTTCTTCCCCCGCTGGCAGAAGGAGATATGACCCGCCGCAGACCCGATATCAGCAAAATGAAAAAACTGCTGAGCCGTGAAATGACCACTGTAGAGGAGGGCATACGGAGGATAATTGCTATGAGAAGGAAATAGGCAACTCATCAATTCATTAACTAAAACTTTTTTCGAATGGGTAAAATATTAGTAACAGGAGGATGCGGATATATAGGATCACACACCATTGTGGACCTGGTGACCAATGGTTATGAAGTGATCTGTGCAGATAATAATTTCCGGTCCACCACCCAACTGCTTGAAAAGGCCGAACTGATCACCGGGAAGAAGATCCCCTTTTATAAAACTGATCTTTGCGATTATAAGGCCACCAGGGAGATTTTCGCTGCCAATCAAATAGACGGGATCATACATTTCGCTGCATTAAAATCTGTGGATGAATCAGTAAGGGAGCCATTGCTGTATTATTATAATAACCTGGTGTCACAGGCAAATGTGTTAAAATGCACAGAAGAATTTGCTGTGCCTCTTTTTGTTTTTTCCTCTTCCTGTAGTGTGTATGGCAATGCTGTTGAGCTTCCGGTAACAGAGGAGACGGCTTTGCAAACTGCTGAGTCCCCTTACGGCCGCACCAAACAGATGGGTGAGGATATGATCAGGGATATAGCCAAAGCAAGTAAAACAAAGTTTATTCTGCTGCGATATTTTAACCCGGCCGGTGCACATCCCTCTTCCATGCTGGGAGAGGTCCCATTTGGCAGACCGTCTAACCTGGTACCGGCGATTACCCAGTTTGCAGCTGGTCGCTTGCCGGCGCTGAAAGTTTTTGGGACCGATTATGACACCAGGGATGGCTCCTGCATCCGTGATCTTATTCATGTATGTGATATCGCACATGCACACACCTTGTCACTTCAGTATTTATATAAGCTAACTGATGCTCATTTTTGCGAGGTGCTTAATCTTGGCACCGGAATTGGAGTCACAGTGCTGGAAGCGATAAGCGCTTTTGAAAAAGTGAGTGGTATCAAATTAGATTTTGAATTGGCTCCACGGCGTGATGGGGACGTGGTGGCGGTATATGCCAGTAACATAAGGGCAAAAGAAAGACTGAACTGGAAGCCTGAGTATAGTCTTGAACAGATCATGCAAACTGCATGGAACTGGGAAATGGCTTTATCAAAAGGGTCCGCAAATAATTAGTATTGGAAGAAATTTTTTTTTCGGTAGTCATTCCGTCGTACAACCGGGTCGAACACTTGCCCGTAGTTATCCGTTCCTTTTTAGAACAGGAATATCCGTTATTTGAAGTGATCGTTGTAGATGATGGAAGTAAGGATAATTCAAAGGAAGTAGTTGCCTCTTTTAAGGACGAAAGAATTCATTATTATTATAAGGAAAATGGTGAGAGAGGCGCTGCAAGAAACTATGGCGCTGCCCGTGCAAAAGGTACCTATGTTACCTTTTTTGACTCCGATGATATTGTCTATCCCTGGTATTTAAGTAATGCCGCTAAACAACTATCGGCTATTAACAAGCCGGAATGCTATGCACAGGCCTTTGAGTTCCGGAATGTAATGCCGCAATCGTTCCCGCCACGACCGGATAGTAACTCGGAACCAATTATGATCAACCGGAAATTGATAAAGGAAAACTTTCTTGCGTGCAATGGTGTCTTTGTAAGGCAGGATATTTTAAAGACCTATGGTTTTTCAGAGCAACGGGAATTATCTGGTTCCGAAGATTGGGTTTTGTGGTTGCAACTGGCGGCAAATTATTCTTTTCACTTTAGTCCTGTTGTTTGTTCCTGCCTGGTAAATCATTCAGGGCGGGGTGAGATGAATGTGCACCCGGAGAAAATGAAAGTACGCCTGAAATTGTTAATTGAAAAGATGCAGAACGATGAGGAGATCGGAAAATTTGGCAGGCTGGAAAAACAACAACTTCTTTCTTCCGGGTATTTATTTGCTGCCACAAAACTGGCGGATTTCAGGATTTATAAGCTCAGTGCCATATACCGGTTGCTTAAGTCAATGCAGTACCGGCTTTCTGTAATGGGAAGGCATAATTTTTATGTAACTATCAGAAAGATCCTTTTTAGCTGGCACTGATCTGTATACATTTTGAAGATGGGCAGCAATAAAGTAGTTCTGCGTACAAGTGCCCGGTATTTTTCTCCATCAATAATTATAGCTGCGAAGATGCCCTGCAGGAATTAATTTTATGAATATCTTATTTTCAATAGTGGTCCCGTCGTACAACAGGGCGCATTTAATACCAGTATTATTGGAGTCGCTTTTGAAACAGGAGTATAGCAACTTTGAAGTGATCGTGGTTGATGATGGTGGATCGGATAATACAAAAGAGATAGTAGAGAAATACAATGAGCCCAGGTTTAAATATTACTATAAGAAAAATGAGGAGCGGGGAGCTGCCCGGAATTTTGGGGCAAAAATTGCAACAGGAACCTATGTAAATTTTTTTGATAGCGACGATGTGGCTTATCCCAATCACCTGTCTGTTGCCAGCCAACTGGCAGAAAGGGAGCACACTCCTGAAATATTTCATACCGGATTCGATATTGTTAGCCCGGAAGGGAAGACCATTTATGTCATGAACAATTTTTTTGGTAATATAAAAGAGGACTATGTTAAAGCGAAGAGGGTTAGCATTAATTCTCTTTTTGTAAGAAAGGATATTGCACTGGCAATCCCTTTTTCGGAGATCAGGGCTTTGTCTGCTTCTGAGGATGCGGTATTCCTATGCCAGCTGGTTTCAAGATACCCTATGAAAATTGATAATACAGTTACTACTGCAATTATTGATCATCGTTTGAGAAGTACAGCAGTTGCAGGTGAGGCGCAATTGCAGGAACGAAGAAAATACATGATCCGGGAGCTGACTAATGACAAGATATTCATGCAAAAATTTGGAAGCTGTGTCAGGAACATTGATACGGAGATGCTTTACCTGATAGCGTTTGCATGCCTTTTTGAAAGAAAGAAAAGAAAGGGACTAAAGTATTTTTTCCTGTTTCTAAAAAGAAGACCACTTCAGTTTTTTACGATCAGAACATTGGCCGTGATAAAATGGCTTTTTAAATAAAACCTATCTATCAGTAATGTGCGGCATTGCAGGATATATTGACTTCAATAAAAAGGCTGGAGAAGAGCAGCTACATGCTATGACAGATTGCTTGTCTCACCGGGGGCCGAATGCTTCGGGCTATGCATTCTTTCAGGAAAGCACCTGCTCTATAGGGCTGGGACACCGGAGGTTATCAATTATTGATTTATCACCCCTGGGCCAGCAGCCGATGTACACTGCAGACCGCAAAACGGCAATTGTCTTTAACGGAGAAATATATAATTATGCTGAGATACGGGATGAACTGAGGACCAAAGGATATTCGTTTATTTCTAATTCAGATACTGAAGTAATCCTGTACGCATACCGGGAATGGGGCCCTTCAGCAGTCAACAAGTTCATAGGCATGTTTGCCATGATCATTTATGATATGCTAAAGGAGGAAGTGTTTGTTTGTGTTGACAGGGCGGGGGTAAAACCTTTTTATTACTACTGGCATAATGATGTTTTCCTGTTTGCCTCCGAACTAAAATCTTTTTTTCAGTTTCCGGGGTATGAGAAGATAATTGATGAACGATCTTTTTATAATTTTCTGCAGTATTCATTTGTTCCGGCACCATACTCTATTTTTAAAAACACCTGGAAATTAGAACCCGGTCATTATCTCCGCATCGATCTTAAAAGCCGTAAAATAGAGAAGCAGCAGTATTGGAACGTACTGGACTATTATAGTAAGCCTAAATTGGATATCAGTGAGGAAGATGCGTTGACAGAAATGGAAAGACGTTTGAAAAAAGCCTGTGAGTACCGGATGGTAAGTGATGTACCGGTAGGTTTGTTTTTGAGCGGGGGGTACGACAGTTCGCTGGTGGCTGCCATGTTGCAAACCGGCAGAACAAATAAAATAAAGACATACACGATCGGCTTCCCCGAAAAGCAATACGATGAGGCCATTTTTGCCAAGCAGGTAGCCACACACCTGGGTACGGATCATCATGAGATGTACTGTACGTATGCAGAAGCTAAATCTATAATTCCGGAATTACCTTATTACTATGATGAGCCATTTGGCGACAGTTCTGCTATACCCACCATCCTGGTCAGCCGGTTTGCAAGAAAAAGTGTTACGGTGGCTTTGTCTGCCGATGGAGGTGATGAATTATTCGCCGGTTATGAGCGGCATGTCGCCCTGATGGGAGTACAGCGCAGGATGGAATCCATCCCGCGGTTATTACGAAAGCCGGGTGCAATTGTAATAAAGAATGCCCCAAAATTTGTTCTTGATAAAATAACGAAGGGTAAAAATACCGGCAAAGAGAATATCAGGAAGTATGCTGATTTTATTTCGGGCAGATCAGATATTACTGATATGGCAGATTATGCCAATCAAACCGCAATGCCTGAATTCTTATCCCCTTTTGTAAGTAAAGCATTGGCAGGCCATAGCTCTCTTTTTCAAAAGGAAAGAGTAAGGGCATTGAATGGAAAACTGGACCGGGTGCTGGCGTTTGATTACCTGTCGTACTTGCCCGGTGATATATTAACTAAAGTGGACCGGGCTACCATGAGTGTATCACTCGAAGGAAGAGAACCCCTGCTTGATCAGAATATTATTGAATGGGTGGCCACACTGCCCGATGTCTATAAGTATTCGGGAGGCGATACCAAGTACTTGCTGAGAAAAATTGTACATAAGTACATCCCTAAGGAAGTAATGCATCGCCCCAAAATGGGATTTGCTATTCCGCTAAAAGAATGGTTTCGCCAGGACCTGAAGCATTTATTTGAGGAGAATCTGAGTGAGTCTGCTATTAATAAACACGGTCTGATCAATTATCCACGGCTGCAGGAGGAACTTAACAGCTACTACAAGGGAAATGACTTCCAGTTTCCGCTGTTGTGGAGCATACTGATGTTTCAGCTTTGGTACAATAAATGGATGGAGTAAATAACACCTGCCAGAAATAAACTCACTGGGTTGAAAAAGATCACACATTTATTATACAGCGGATTGGGCGGACATGGAAGTGTTTTTTTTTCTTTGGTTAAAGCCGACCGAAAAAAGGAATTTCTGACAGAGGCTATTTTCTGCGGCGTGGAAGAAGTAAGAGCGGATTATATTCATCAGTGCCGGGAGCATGGGATCATGTACCAGTCTGTTCGTAAAAAACCAGGTCTTGATCTCTTGTCGTATATAAGAATTTATCGTTGTTTCCGAAAATCCGGGGCAGCTATTCTTTTTTTACACGGGACTTCTTTTATTTTGCCCGCCATTTTTTATAAACTGTTTCATCGTCGTAAGAAGATCCTTGTCCGGGAAACGCAGGCACATCATCTGAAAAGCCGGATGGAGTGGATCTGGCTGAAACTGGCAGTACGCTTTTCAGATCATCTCGTTTTTTTAACCGCCGAATCGCTGGAAGGGGTTTACCGGAAAACTTCGGCAAGAAGATTGCAAAAGAAGGCACAGATAATTCCCAATGGCCTGGATACAGAACTATACAGGCCAGTGGCGAAAAGAGATATTTCCGGCAAGGTAGTATTGGGAATGCAAAGCCGGTTGCAAACCATTAAGGATCATCCTACTCTTTTGAAGGCTTTTGCATTATTGCTGCACCAATTTCCAGGGAGAACGCTTACGCTGCGTATTGCGGGCGATGGGGAAACAATGTCAGCATTGCAACAACTGGCTGTTGCAAAAGGCATTGAGAAACAGGTGGAATTTTGCGGTATGCTGAATGAGAAAGAATTACTTACTTTCATGCAATCTCTGGATATTTATGTACATGCCACCCAGGGAGAAACAATGAGCAATTCGATCATGCAGGCCATGGCATGCGGGCTTCCGGTAGTGGCGAGCAATGTTTGGGGGGTTGATAATATGATCGTTGATGATAAGAATGGAATTCTTTATGCTCCCGGAAATGAAACAGATCTGTGTAACAAAATCAGTAGTGTAATAAATAGTGAAGTGCTGAGGCAAAAACTTTCAGAAAATGCCCGCACTGATGCGGAAAAGGAATATTCCCTTGAAAAACTGTTCGACCGGTACCGCCACCTATTTTAATAATATATATGTTCCCATCTTTTTACTCTAAAAAAAACAAAAAAAATTACAAACAGGAAAATGACAAACTAATATGCGGGGACGAAATTGTACCAATTGTAGAAGGTATTCCACGCTTTGTTGAAAGCGGCGCTTATGCTTCTCTTTTTGGAGATCAATGGAAACAATTTCGAAAGACCCAACTGGACTCCTTTACAGGTTCACCCATTAGCCGGCTGAGAATGGAACGTTGCCTTGGTCCACTCAGCAACCAACTAAAAGGTAAAACAGTTTTTGAGGCTGGTTGTGGAGCCGGGCGATTTACAGAAGTGCTGCTCGAAAAAGGAGCTACACTGATGTCATCGGATCTTAGCACGGCTGTTGAAGTAAACGCAGAAAATTTTCCTATTAATGAGCATCACCTGGTCATACAGGCGGATATCAATAACATGCCTTTTGATAAGGAGTCGTTTGATGTCGTCATTTGTATGGGGGTGATCCAGCACACTCCAAGCTCTGAAAAGACAATTGCAGACCTGTATGAGTTGGTGAAGAAAGGAGGATACCTTATTATAGATCATTACACATTCACCCGGTCGCACCTGTTCCGGCTCGCACCTGTGTACCGCTGGTTCCTGAAACGAAAAAAACCTGAAGTAACCATTCCTTACACACGGCGGCTTGTAAAAAGATACCTGCCGCTGCACCGGCGCTTTGCAAATAACAAACTGGTAAGTGTACTGCTAAACCGGATTTCCCCTGTTATATCATACTACAGGGCCTTTCCCCAGTTTTCTGAAGAACACCAGGAACAATGGGCTTTTTTGGACACACATGATTCGCTGACAGACTGGTATAAACGTTTCAGAAACAAATCACAGATCCGGAAGAAGCTGGAAGAGCTTGGTGCAGAGGATATCTGGTGTGAATATGGCGGAAATGGCGTGGAGGCACGATGCAGAAAA
>CAYUCU010000106.1:0-14452 GCA_964443345.1 uncultured Chitinophaga sp. | reverse complement strand
TGTATGAAAAAACTAATCATCGTGCTGGCCTTGTTCTTTAGTATGCAGTCCCAGGCACAGTTCCCGATAGCGGAGATTATCAAGGCAGGTATAAAAAAGGTCATTGTTGCGGTTGACCTGAAGATTCAAAAACTCCAGAATAAAACGATCTGGTTGCAAAATGCGCAAAAGACCCTGGAGAATGCCTTGTCCAAAACAAAGCTTACCGAGATCAGTGGTTGGGTGGAGCGCCAACGAAAACTATATGATGATTATTTCCAGGAACTGAAAAAAGTAAAGACTGCGCTTACTTATTACCATAGGATCAAAGATATTATTGAGAACCAACTGGCCATGGTGAAGGAATACAAAGCAGCCTGGGCCTTGTTCCGGCAGGATCGAAATTTCACCGCAGATGAACTGGAATACATGAGTGAGGTCTATACTGGAATCCTTGGTGAAAGTGTCAAGGCCATTGACCAACTGCTGATGGTAGTGAATGCCTTTACCACACAGATGAGTGATGCAGCAAGGATGAAAATCATCAATACAGCCGCTGATGAAATGGAAAAAGGGTTCATGGACCTGAAAGAATTTAACAACCAGAACAAACTGATCAGCCTTCAACGGGCTGCAGCGAAAGGTGAAATTGAATATGTTAAAAGATTATATGGTTTAACCCCCAGCCCCTAATGGGCGGAAAAATACATTACTATGAAGTTGTTACTGATACTGTTGGCCCTTGTAATAAACACAACCTGCTTTTCACAATCACAGGAAGCAAAGCAACTCCTGCTGAATGTAGAAAAACTCGCCCAGTTGAAACTGATGCTTTCGCATATGAAGACAGGTTACCAGATTCTGGAAAAAGGCTATACCTCTATTAAAAATATCTCGCAGGGCAATTTCAACCTGCACCGGGATTTCCTCGACGGGTTGCTGCAGGTAAGTCCTGTGGTGAAGAAATATAGTAAAGTAGCTGACATTATCAGGGTTCAGTTGAAACTGGTCAAAGAAGCTAAAGATGCGCTGGCCGAGTTCAGGAGAAGCAGGCAGTTTACGGTTGCTGAAATTGAGTACCTGGGAAATGTTTACGCAAACCTGTTGAAAGAAAGTTTAAAAATGCTGGATGAACTGGCTATGGTGGTCACGGCAGGTAAACTGCGGATGAGCGATGATGAACGGTTGCAGGCGATTGACCGTATACATGATGAAGTGCTGGAGCAATATACATTCCTGAATGAATTCAATAACGGCACGGCCATTCTTTCCCTGCAAAGGGAGAAAGAGCAAATGGATATTGATTTAATGAGGAAGATTCACGGCTTAAAATGAAACTATGAGAGTATTGGTGAGATTGATCTGCGTGTTAACGGTTCTGTTATTGCCATCTGTTGCAGATGCACAAATAGCTACCCGCATCCGTTCCATGCATGAAGTACTGGAGCAACTCTATGATGATATGATGCCTTTATGCAGCCGGTTAATAGGTGTTGGCAGGGGTATTGCTGGCTTTGCTGCTACCTGGTATATCGCTGCGAGGGTATGGGGCCATATTGCCCGTGCGGAAGCAATTGATTTCTATCCTTTGTTTCGCCCCTTTGTTTTGGGATTTTGCATCCTGATCTTTCCCTCCGTTATACAACTCATCAATCAACTGATGAAGCCGACGGTGACCGGTACTGCACAAATGGTAAAGGATTCCGATGCGGCCGTAGCCCAGTTGTTGAAGATGAAAGAGGAAGCCATAAAAACAACGGCCTACTGGCAGATGTATGTTGGAGAAACAGGCCGGGGTGACAGGGATAAATGGTACAAGTATCATTACGGGGATAAGAAGGAGGGTTGGCTGAAAAGTATTGGCAATAATATCCGTTTCGCCTTTGACAAGTTTGGTTATAATCTCCGTAACCAGATCAAACAATGGATGGCTGAAGTATTGAAAGTGTTATTTGAGGCCGCAGCGCTTTGTATCAATACGATCCGCACTTTCTATATGATCGTGCTGGCAATACTCGGACCCCTGGTATTTGGTATAGCCGTCTTTGATGGATTTCAGCATACCCTTACCGTATGGATTGCTCGCTACCTGAATATATTTCTTTGGCTGCCGGTGGCCAACATTTTCGGCGGTATCATGGGAAAGATCCAGGAGAATATGCTCAAAGAGGATCTGCAGCAAATCGCCAGCAACGGCGATACCTTTTTCTCTACAACTGATACAGCCTACCTGATTTTTATGATCATTGGTATTATCGGTTATTTCACGGTTCCCTCCGTTGCCAACTATATTATTCATGCAGGTGGTAATAACACCCTGTTGCAGAAGGTTACCAATATGGCAAGCATGTCTACGAGAAGCGTTGCTTCGGGTTCCGTTTCTATGACAAGAGATGCGTTAGGTGGTGCGTATAATAAAATGTCCAACAGTATGGCAGACAGTGGTGCATCCGGAGGATATTTCAAGGATAAAATTGAAGGAAAGAAAAACAGTTAGCGAATGTTTCGCAAAATGAAAAATATTGATACCGCATTTAAGCAGGTGCGTTTATTTTCTCTGGCAGTGATTGGCCTTTGCCTGATACTGACTTTATTCATGGCGTATAAAAGCTACCAGTTAGCCACACAATCACAACAAAGAATATTCATACTGGCAAACGGTAAAGCCCTCGAAGCATACGCTGCTGACCGGAAAGATAATGTACCGGTGGAAGCAAGAGATCATGTCAAGATGTTCCATCATTACTTTTTCACACTTGATCCGGACGACAAGGTTATCAATAGCAATATAACCAAGGCCCTCTACCTGGCAGATGGCTCTGCAAAACAACAGTATGATAACCTGAAAGAGAACGGGTATTATACGAATTTGATTTCCGGCAATATCAGCCAGGAAATACAGGCGGACAGCATCATCATCAATACGAGCGACTATCCTTTTCATTTCCGCTACAAGGGAGTGCAGAAAATTATTCGTCCAAGCACTATCGTTACCCGCAGTTTAGTGACTGAAGGTTATCTGCGTAATGTATCAAGGTCGGATAATAATTCACATGGTTTTCTGATTGAGCGATGGAGGACATTGGAAAATGCGGACATAAAAATTGAAAACCGTCAGTGATGTTTTTTAAACGAAAGAAAAAGAAGGAAAAGGAAAACCCTTTGCAGGATAAAGTGGCCGGAAAGATAGCAACGGTGTTTATTAAAATTCAAAGCGGGTTTTCAGATAGGATGAATAAATATTTCGGGACTATGAAAACACAACATATCAAACTATGGCTGCTGGCATTCTGCATAGTCAGCGGGGGGCTGAGTATTTATTTTTTTGCAGATGCCATTGTCTCTAAACCGAAACCCAAATTCAGGATTGACCAGGTAAGGGTACCACAGCATTTTGACAAATCGGGTGATGAAGTAATGGAAAATGCCCTGCCTGATGATATTTACCAGCAGATACAAGACTATAAAAAACATATGGACAGTATCGGAGAGCCAATCCGGCCTGGTCTTGCTGACTCTATGCGGGTTCTCGAAGAAATTTATTTACAACAACAAAAATAGAAGTGTATGAACAATGTGAAGAGAAGAAAGATGCTGCTGGTATTGCCCTTATTGGTAATACCATTTCTGACAATGGCCTTCTGGGCCCTTGGTGGCGGAAAGGGGACACAAGATAAAGTTATTGCCACTGAAGGATTGAATCTTGATTTACCCAATGCCAACCTGAAAGAAGACAAACTGATGGATAAACTCAGCTTTTATGAGAAGGCAGATAAAGACTCCATGAAGTTAGAAGAATGGATGCGCAGTGATTCTTATTTCAAAAGAGATACCGTGCCTGTATTCCCCAATGAATTGGAAGAACTCACCACGTTAACAGCAAGTAAGTATAATCAGCGACTCAATACCTCACCATATGAGAAGGGGGTTGACAATCCGGAACACCAGATCATGCAAAAGTTAAAGGCGCTGGAGAATGAAATGAATAAAACGGCAATTAATACCTATGAAGATCCGGCTAAACGAAATAATGGCACTGATCAATTTTCATCAGAAGTGGACCGCCTGGAGCAACTGCTGCAAGTCAATAAAGCAGGAAGTAGCGATGATCCTGAAATGAAGCAGCTGGAAAACACACTGGATAAGATACTGGATATACAGCACCCGCAGCGGGTAAAGGAACGATCTCAAAAAAACAAGGATGCGGCCTATGTGGTACGCAAATTTTCAGGTGCTGATACGATTGTAAAAGGATTCTACAGTTACAGTGATGACAAGGAATTGGAGAGAGCCGATCAAAATGCTATTGAAGCTATTGTCGCCGCTAATCAAACCATTGTCAACGGAGCCGTGGTGAAACTTCGGTTACTGAATGACGTATTTATCAATGGCAAACTGGTCCCCAGGGATATTTTGGTAGCCGGTATTGCTACCCTTGACGGAGAACGGTTGAATGTTGAGATCAATTCCATCCGCTCCGGTAAATCCATTTATACTGTCAAACTTGAGGTCTATGATATGGACGGCCTGCCCGGCATCTATATACCCGGAACTATTAACCGGGAGGTAGCCAAGGAATCGCTGAATAATTCACTTTCACTGGCAGATATGACCACTCTTGATCCTTCACTCAAAGCACAGGCTACCGCTACCGGGATCGGCACTATCAAATCATTGGTCAGTAAAAAAGCAAAGTTGGTGAGGGTTCAGGTCAAAGCCGGTTACAAAGTATTACTCAACAATAAAAATCAAAACCCATGAAACAATTAATTATCCTGTTATTACTGGGCAATATATGCTTTGCCCAAACACCTTTAGCGGTTACTACTGACAAAACCACTTCACTGATATTTCCTTTTCCGATAAAGTATGTGGACAGGGGAACAAAAGATGTGATCGTACAACCGGTGAAAGAAGATGAACGGATACTTTTGGTGAAAGCTGCCAGCAAACAGTTTGCAGAGACAAATTTAAGTGTAGTTACCGGTGACGGAAATGTGTATGAATTCACCGTGAACTATGCTGCACAACCTGCTGTACTTGTGATGCACCTGCCACCTAACAAAAAGGCCACCATTTCATCTTATGCCCATGCCATCCTGAATAATCCGCCGAAAAGGATCGTGAAAGTGGAGCATGGCGGGGTAATCAGTAAACTCACGGGTATTTATATTAAGGACGATGTAATCTATTATCAACTCGAGATTCATAATCACAGTCCGCTGGACTTTGATATAGATATTTTCCAATTCCACATTATTGACAAGAAGAGAAGCAATCGGACAGCACTACAGGAAAATGAACTGGCGCCGCTCTATATAGCCGGTAATAAGTCCAAAGTGAAGGCTTATAATTTCTCGGTGATTGTTGTTGCGCTGGATAAGTTTACCATTCCCGATGCGAAATTTCTTGGCATCCGGCTGTTGGAGAAAAACGGTGGACGACATTTTAACCTGAAAGTGTATAACGGGCAGCTTTTGAAAGCCAGAGTATTGCCTGAACTGTACTGATCCATGGAAAAAAATCATGTGATATCGGATAGCCTCTTTAATGAAGCCCAGGCAGAATTTGCGGTAGGCCGAAACTGGATAGCCTACAACACCAAAACCTATTTTCTGGACAATGCAGATATGTGGTTTTTCCGGGATAAAGAGGAGGCGGTCGAATTTGCGAATGACAATATCAGTGACAGAGATGCCTATGCTGTCATACATGCGACCTCCATTATCTCTCTCATGCGACAGTTGCCATACGGGGAGGATATTCATTTCAACCTATCGCAAAAGGAACTGGAGAACTTGTTTCAATCTTTTGACTGGAGTGTAGCGTACTACGATCCGCTCCACGACAATATTGAGGCCGTAACGGAAAAAGAGAAAGATGATCTGGCCCGTATGGAAACATTACTTGTTGAATGGGAGAGCCTTTACAACAGGGACCCTGAAACTGCCCTGCAACTGGCTGCCACCTATTGGGAAGGACACCCGATGGAAGCCTATAAAGAAGATTTTCTAACAATTAAATACGACCTTATGAATGAACGAAATTTTGATTACCTGAAATCAAATATCAGGAATCACGGCTTTGGCGAGACGCTGGGGCCGGAACTGGAAGCAGCCCTTAAATCGGGGCAGGCTGAATTTACCTTGGCGTTTAAGACGGAAGTGAATAAGCGGGAAATGGAAGCGACGCTTTACTTTAAAAAATCCAATGAATCCGATCTGTACTTTTTTAATAAGTACGATACCCGTCTGAAGAATGAAAAGGATGAAAATATTGCCCAGACATTTTATATTAATAACGGATGGGGCGTGACGCTGAAGGAGGCTTACAACCTGCTTAATGGCCGTGCGGTGCACAAGGAACTTACCAACAAGGACCAGGAAAAATACCAGGCGTGGATACAACTGGATTTTTCTGCCAAAGACAAGAATGGCAATTTTGAAAGAAAGCAATACCATCAGAATTATGGTTATGATCTGAAAGAGGCGTTGAGCTATTATCCTATCAAAGAGATGCAGAATAAGGAAGATATGGATAAATTGATCCGCTCGCTGGAGAAAGGGAATGTTCAGATGGTGACGATTCAGGTTTCCGGTAAGGATGACAAAGTCTTTATTGAAGCCAACCCACAATACAAAACAGTTACCCTTTACAACAGTAAATTTCAGCTTCTGGACCAGGAACAGCGGCAGGAACTGATGAATAAACCTGAATTAAAGGAGGGTAAAGTGCAAGCCAAAGAAAAGGAAAAAAACCAGGAACTGGGAAGGGAGGACCAGTCCGAAAAAAAGCAGGGTAAGGGCCGGAAAGTCAACGGTGGTTCTGCCGGAGAGGATAATGGCCTGGTGACCAAGAAACGCAGTTCAAACAAAAAAGGGCTGGGTATATAAATGGAGGGTTGGGCTGAATGGCAGACTTTGTTTTATCAAAAAGCCGGGGCTGATAACCGGATCAGCCCAACCCATATCAGCCTGTACTTTGCCCTGCTGCATGAAGCCGGGCATACACTAGCTATACCTTTCTACCTACGGCGGTCAATCTTGATGCAAAAGGCCAAGATATATTCCCCGGTAACACTCAACCGGTGTTTAAAGGAATTGCATGTGTACGGATATATTGATTACCGGCCAAGTTACACGCCAAGGAGGAGTATGGTAGGTTTGATCGCATTGGAGAATGATATTGTGTGAATGAAAAATGTGTGTGATGGAAACTGCAGTGCATGTGGTGGTGGTGCCGGAGGCCGAGTGGCGGAAGATGCTTGAAGGACAGGCGGAACTGCTCCGGTTGGTTCATGAATTAAAGGGAAGGGTACCGGCTGCTGCAACTGTCGTTCCCTATATTACCGCGATGGAGTTTATGCAGGCCGTCCGGATAGGGCGAACCAAGTTTGATCAGCTGGTGGCAGCTAAAAAGGTGAAAACAATCAAAAAGGACCGGAAGATTTATGTGCCGGTGGGGGAGGTGGAGAGGTATTTTAGCAGTTCCTTCGCCTAAAACCTTCACCCTATTAATCAATATCTCTTAGGGGGTACATCACCAGAAAGATAAAGGCAATGATAAAAACGATCAATAAACCCAACAAAATAAAACGACCAGCTTTTTCAAGTCCTTTGTTATTGCCATTAAGCCCTACCAGCATCATTCCCAACCCAACTGCAGCCCCCACTCCTGAGAAAACAGCAACCTGAGCACTGGTCGATCTATTATGTAATACCCAATTTTTAAAATGCTCACAGTTGTTGAACACAATATTATAGGCATTTTCACCGCACCTGCGAACAGCTCTTCTCAATGCATTGCGCCGCTCTTGTTCAGAACCCGGAAACCTTTCAATATCTGTCACTTCGCAGGTATTGACATATTTCTCGATAGTAGCAGGCGTTAATATCTGAACTCCTGGGTTCAGGTTTCCAATAAACCGTGTTTGGCAACCGTTATTTAAAAGGATCACAAAATGACGGATACCAATAGGGTCAGTTACCTCAACAGCATCACCCGGTCTTAAATTGTGTTTTTCAATAAAATTTCTAACAAGCATATTCCGAATTTTAAGTTCATCCCCTGGCATATCCGGGAGAATTATCGTTTCCAAAAGCTTCGTTCAACAAACCTAATACACCTGCAAGAATTGAGAGTGCACCGATCACCTGTACCGGTTCACTCTTACTTTCTTTACTGGCCAATGCTCCCGCTGTGATTAATGCAAGACTTGCTTTCGTTGATTGAAGACTTTGCATTCTTCCATATTGTACATAGTTGGCAAAATGCTCGCAATTTGAGTAAAGCAAACTGTATTTAGGCAATAGGCAATGCTGCGCCCTCCGCAAGGCCATTGTTCTTTCAAAATCATTGCCTTCAAATTTTCTAAGCCTCACGGGGTAGTATCTGCCTTCAAAATGTTTTAGCATATAAATATCCATTTGCCTGATACCGCCACTCATATTCGCAATAAACTGTCCATTTCCTATATACACCAGGTAATGATCAAACAAATCAAAGGACCTGTCTTTTACCACTAAAACATCTGCAATTTGAAGGGCATAGTTCCCAAACTTGATAATCATGGTATTTCATTTAACAAGAGTAAAATTAGTATAGCGCAAATGCGGGGCTGGAAGATTTCAAACGAAAGTCCACCAAACAAGTGTTAGGTTTTTTTCCTGATTCTTTGCATTATTTGATCTATCTCATTGAGTATGATTGGTGTAGCAGGTGATTTCGTTCTGAGGTAATATGGTTTTTTTCTAAAGGGAAAGTCAAAAGGTTGTTTACGAAAGTCAACTAGGCGGTGTTGTAAAAAGAGCCAGAATCCATTTTTGCCTTTCAAAATGATAATCTCTTCATCCCATAAACGTTCAAATAAAAGGATCATGTGATTAATCTTTCCCTCTTCGATTTTTAAAACACTGTCACCATAGGGGTCCTTAAATATTTTCTTGAAATCGTTTACGGACTTGGTATAAAAATATTCCTGTGTAATAAGCCTTACACATTCATCAAGGTCAGCCATTTGATCATCCCATACAAGATATTCCTTCCTATCAGTTCCAAGCTCGACCGTTACAACGCTATCACGAATATTAATATCACCAGACGGAAAGTGTTCTTTAAAGTCACTGGCATTGTATCTTTCTGTATGAACTGCTTGTGCTAGGCCATCTGTTATGGATTTACTGACTTCAGGATAATTCAATGATGTCCGTTGAGAAATCTCCATTTGCAGGAGGTTGGCAAATTTTGAAAGCAGCGATTTTAATTTTTCTTTTTCTTCTTGTTCGGTGATCGATGCAATCGCTGTGTTGAATGTTTTTAATGTTTGATAGGAAATTGTCTTTATTTCATCCAGATCCAACGGAATTGCTTTGTTGCTGAGTTCCGCAATCGTCTCAACCTGCGATAAGGTCTCGTCAATAAAAATGGAAAGATTGTGCCTAAGAACAAAGTCGTCTACAAATTGCTTTTCATCAGGCGTGAAGCAACGCCTGAGCAGGGAGTAATATATCTGTCGTATGTTGACAGCGGGCTGTTCCAAATGGTAGCTTGTTTAATGTTATTCATTTTGAGCAGTTCCCAAATTTACGGATAGTATTTAGTTGTCGTATATAAAGGCCTGAGGAAATGTATTAGTTGGGGAGAACTGAGAATATCCTGCTTAATTTTGTGTTGAATTCAACCATGTAAACCCTTAAAAATCACGCATGTTAACATTCCAGCAACGTATCGATTTCAATTATCTCCGGACTGAATTTTATGTCAGTGGCCGGATGCTGTTTTTAAATGACCAATGCTGGACAGGAAGTATAGTTTATGGGTATGCTTTAGAATCTTTTTTTAAGCAAGGACTACTAGAATGCGGAAATAAAAAAATGAAACTTCAACATACTCATGATTTGACTTTGCTCTTTGATGAATGTAAAAAGAAAGGATTATTTCAAGATGTCCGGGTTCCTCAGGACTTTGTCGACTATGCGAACAGCCTTTTCCAGATGCGGTATCCTTCTTCCTCAAAGAAAGAAACTCTAAAAGCGATGGATAGAAATAATGTGATGTCAACAACAAAGACCTATTTGTTTTGCTATGATGAATTTTTTCAGCAATTGGATGAAGCTTTGTTTCAATTTACCAAAGATCATTATTCATCAAGTATATTGAAAGTGTATGCTGGTATTAATGAAAGAGATTCGCAATATGGATTGTATTGTAATTATGCAGCTCTAAATAACTATGACGACTATAAAGATCGAATTGCTCAGTTTTTTGTTCCAAATAAGGAGGCCAATAGACTACTTGCTTCTCATACACCTGATTTTTTTTGGGGTGATGCAAAGAAGTTTAAGATATACGCTGGGCTGGATCATTATATTAATAACCCGGAACTGCATCAATTTAAATTCCCCGGTAAAGTGTTTCGGAATAAGGATGGTATTATAACGGGATGGCAAGTTTAATGATGTTCGTGTATATCACTAATTAAAACGCTGCTCCCAAAAGACATTTTCAAAATTAGTTTTGATTGACCGGGATACGACCCTTTGGCCATTCTTAAAGTGAATTTCCCTCATATGCGTTTTACTTTTTTCTTCTGTATCTTTTATGATCGAGTAGTAGTTAATGGGTTCGTTGAATAATCTTGTAACATTCTCAAGCGTGGGTATCAGATATTTCTGATACATGTGTTTTTGATCGTTTCCGTACATCAGGTAATAAAAAGAACTCCAAAGGATCGCGGCTTTGTCATAGTCTATGACATCTGGAGAGCCGATGACGGAGTAACAATGATATTTGGGTATGAACTGTTCAGCAAAGGCGGGACAAGCAGCACTACAAGCCGAAAGAAATAAGCGACGATATCTTAGATGTGGGCCGAGTATTTTACCCAATACCTTAAAATCCAGGTAATCAATAGTCAGTTCAAGTCCGTGATCGTCACCGTGGCAAGCTATATGCATAAAGAAGTAATCAGACTTTTTAAATTCCTTGATTACTTTTTGAAGCTCTTTTTTTGTTCTTATATAGTAGTACGCATTGTCTATGCCGCACAGATCGAGAATTGTCTTTAATGCAAATCCCGGTAGCTTTCCGGATTGTTCATTTTCCCAATCCATCGATTCAATGATAAAAACTCCGTACTTAGGTACATGACGTGCCATGCTAATAGTCCATTTATAAAGATGTGCGAATGAATCAGGAGCTATCGGAATTTCTTAATTCTTCAATTTGATCCTGTGTAAGACTTACAAATTCAAAATCAAGAGTTGCTTTCCAATCTTTGCTTGGATCAATAGGCTTTCCTTTAAAAGTGATGGTACCATCATTATTCATAAAGGGAAACACCAGGACATCCTCAATTTCGTTATCAGCGCCCCCGTAAAGCGATGTTCCATAGTCCCGGTCTAAATTCCAGACCAGTAGAATCTCAGCATTAGAAACGTCGCCATGCACTTTAATGGCGTTAAAACCCCGCATTAGCAAGTATATGTTCTGATTGAAAGTAGGATACGCATCATTTTGCCCTGATAAAGAAAATGACCCGGAATGGGGATACATCTGATCCACTTCACTGGTGGTATTTAACTGCATATTCAAAGTTAAGAAAAATGGAAATGAATGGTTTAAATACCCATCGCCCCAAAATCCACTCGTTTAGTTCCCTCTACAATTTCCGGCAGATTAACATCATAATAGTTACGTGTCGTTTCTTGTTTGGTATGTCCCATCATCTTAGAAAGGACCGCACCTTCCGCACCGTACCTGATCCATAACTGCGCATTGGTGTGCCGGGCCACCTTATTGGTAATATTCTTATAGATGCCAGCCATCTTTGCGATCTCTTTCAGGTTACGGTTATAGACGGGTTCTTCGACCAGGTATTGTTTATCAAAAACCAGTTTGTCCGATGAATGGGACCGGTATCTTTCAAGGATGGTTTGCGCATACGGAAACTTAAACAATGGAATAATTGTTTGATTGCCGTTCTTATCTCTTGCTCCAAGGATCACATGGCCATACTCTTCGTCCATCTGCAGATGATCTTTGGTAAAGACCAGCAGGTCTTTAAAATAATACCCGGTATAGATTTGGAACAAAAACATATCACGATCACGTTCCAGATGTTGCTGCTCATCAGTAAAGTGCAAGGCCTTCCATTTTTTCACTTCCTGTAGATCCAAAAATGTTCTTTTTGCTTTTTGTACCCGGACATTTAATCCATCAAATAAAAATTCCATTTGCTGCGGCGATATATAGTTTTCCCGTCGGGCATGACGGATCACTTTTTTAAATGCTTCCAGGTATTTTTTGGTGGCAGCACCACCGAGTTCCAGTTCCGATTGCATAAACCGACTAAAATCTCTAAGTAATGTATTATCAATTTCAGCAAAGAAGATTTGTTTTTTAAATTTCTTTAAGTGCGTTAGGGTAGTAGCGTATTTTTTAATGGTATTGGGTTCGAGTTTTTCCGGTGGCCGGGTGATATAGCGTTGCATGAAATCCAGAAAACTCTTATTGTCTCCTTTGTTGGTAAGGCTGGCAATGATGCCTTCAACGGTTACCGGCTTATTGAAGTTAACCGTGCGTTTGATGTACTCGTTAATGAGCCCTTTGATCTCAACAATCTTATTATTGATCTCAAAGGCAAATGGGTGACTTGGTTTGATCCAGGCACCTTCTTTTCCGGTCCATTGATCTTTGCGGATTTTAATGGGAGTAGGTACTCTGTAGTACCGGGCAAAATTGCCTTGTTTAATACGGATATGAACCGGGTACAGGCCCGATTTGTTGTTTTCATTTCTCCAGTTCATCACCACACCCACACTCGGAATACTCACCATACAAAGGTCGTTTTTAGGTTTCTTAAAAAAACCGTAAACAAAACCGTAAACGAATTAACGGGAGTTCACGGGAATTAAAAAGAGTACTTAAACGCAGAAAACCTTACCAGTCAATGACTTCGTAAGGTTTTCTGTTTTTTTAATTCCCATTAAATTAGTGCGGATGTAGCCTCGACAGGAATCGAACCTGTATCTGGAGCTTCGGAAACTCTTATACTATCCATTGTACTACGAGGCCAAAAAGAACTATTATGACGAACCTGTATCTGGAGCTTCGTCCCTACACTGTGTAGGGATTATACTATCCATTGTACTACGAGGCCGGGTAATTTGAAAATTTGAAAATGTGGTAAATGTGAAAATGAGATCTTCTCAGATAAATATTCCCTTTTAAATGGAGAAACTCCCAATTAAGGACACCTCATTTCCAAATTTTCATATTTTCAAATCTTCACATTACATTATTTAATCAACCCACTTGCATTGGTCGTAAACACCTTTACGGCAATGGCGAGCAAAATTACGCCAAAAAACTTTCTTACAGCTAATAAACCTGCCTTACCCAGGGCTTTTTCTATCAGGTTTAAGGAACGGAGTACTATATATATTACCACCAGGTTAATAAGGATGGCCAGCAGTATCATATACTCATTCTGTTCTTTTCTTTCAAAAGTGGCTTTTAAAGACATGATGGTGGTAAGCGTTCCGCTACCCGCAATTAAAGGGAAGGCAATAGGTACCACGGTGCCCGAGGGGGAACCTTTCTCCGTTTTGAAGAACTCGATGCCCAGCACCATTTCCAGGCCCAGGATAAAAATGACGATGGAACCGGCTACGGCAAAGGATTTTATGTCAACCCCCAGCAGATTGAGGAAAGGCTTACCGATAAAGAAGAACAATACCATCAGCCCCCCTGAAATGAGTGTTACTTTCCAGGCATTGATGCCACCCATTTTTTCTTTCAGGGAAATAAGCATCGGCACCGAGCCAATTACATCAATAACTGCAAAAAGGGTGAAAGTAAGCGTCAGGAACTCCTGGAAATGAAATTGCATAGCCGCTGGTTTTTACAAAAGTACTTATCTGAAAACATATTTCTCTTTAAATAAGTGCAGCTCCACAGTGAGGTGCTGCAGGCAATTGCGGCAAAGGCAATCGGCATAGCGTTGATCAATATAGGCCCTTTGTTCAGCTGTAAGTGCAATGCCATAGCACTGGCATTGCGCTATATTTCCCGGCTTGCATTCAAAAACCTGTTTACACCGGGGACAACTTTTTATTTCATGTTTATTCATGAAAGCATTCTTGTTTTATTAAAAGGTGAAACGAATTCCACCTGTACCAGTAAACCCCAGCGTATTGAAGCCGCTGATCTCAGTATAGTTGCTGCCGGTGATGTTGCGCAGGTCAGCAAACACTTTCAATTTGTTCTTACAAAAAACATACTCTGCATATACATCCCAAAGGGCATAGCTTTTCAGCGTGGCATTGACAGTAGCAAAAGTGGTATTGTCGAAATACGCATCTTCTCTTTTACCAGTCAACGCCAGGTTGCTGCTGATGAAAAGTTTTCTGGTTGCCTGGCTGCTCAGGTTTAATCCAAAGGTTGATTTTGGTCTTCTGATCAAATTAAAATA